>DAIQBL010000001.1:0-99764 GCA_036781185.1 Thermoplasmatota archaeon
ACCGCATCGGGTTCCGTTCCCACGCGCGCGGTCACGGTCGCCGTCCCGTTCCGGAACAAGGTCGCGGTCCCGGAACTCCCGCCGAGGACGACCGTCACCCCGGTCGACGCGTCGTACGCCGCCGCGGTCGGGTCAGTCGCGGCGAGGGGGATCCAATTGCCGGGCTCGGACGAGTTGTTCGCCAGGTCGAGCGTCCGGACCGGAGGGGTGAGATTGAGCGAGGGCCTCGCGGCGGGGCCGGTTACGGCGGCGCGCGCGGTCGCCGAAGTCGCCGGTTCGAGGACGGATTCGGCTCGGCCCCCCCGGTTCCCGTTGAAGTGACCGGGGAGAGAGGCCGGTAGCAACAGTAGGGTCGCGAGGACGAGCGGGAGGACGGCGACGTCGAAGCGGCCAGCACGGGCGGCGGATCGGAGGGGGGCGGGAGCGGCCCGGCGCACAAGCGCCGGACCGGACCCTCGGCCATAACGACTGCCGAGGAGGGCCTTCTCAGGGAGCCGAGGATCCTGGGACGGAAGCCGGGGGTCATCGCCCGGGCGGGGAGATTCAACAGGCCCCGTCGACGATTTCCCTCGACGCAACCCGCTTGTGCGAACCGCCGGCGACAACCGTTTTAGAACCGACCCGGCTCGGCGCCGCTCCGATGGAGATCCGCACGGTCCTGACCGGACCGTTCCCCCGTTCCGAACCGCTCGTGGCGGCGACGCGCGACCTGGACCGCGGGCGGGCGACCGCCGAAGCGGTCGAGGCGCGATTCGCCGAGGACGAACGGTCGGTGGTCGCACTCGAGTCCCGGCTCGGCCTTGACGCGGTCACCGGTGGGTACTTGCGGTGGGCCGACCTGTTCCGCCCGTTCGCCGAGGGCTGGCCCGGGTTCACGGTCGGACCCGTCACCCGGTGGTTCCAGACGAACACGTTCTTCCGGCAGCCGATCCTGCACGCCCCACCCGAACGCATCGCCGGGGTCGTGCGGTCGGCGCTCCCGTCGACCGCAGCCGTACCGCCGGAACGGGCGAACGTGATCCTCCCCGGACCGTTCACGTTCGCCGGGCTGCTCGACAACCGGTCGGGCGAGACCCGCGAGGCGCTCACCCACCGGTTCGGCCGACTCCTCGCCGAGGACGTACGGGAGCTCCGGGCCGCCGGATACCAGCGCTTCCAATTTCAAGAGCCGCTCCTCGTCGTCGACCCGCCGACGGGGCCGCTCGCCGAGGCGACCGTGGCGGCCTACCAGAGCTTGGGCCCGGCGGCCGACGGTGGTACGACCATAGTCTGGACGTACTTCGGCGATGCGGGGCCGGTCCAGCCGCTCCTCCACCGACTCGCGGTCGACGTGGTCGGCATCGACCTCGCCGAGACCGAGCCCGAGGCGATCGTCCCGCCCCCCGAGCGCCGGGGCATCGGGCTCGGCTGTCTCGACCCTCGTACCACCCTCGCGGAGGATGCGGGCGAGGTCGCCCGGATCGCGAAGTCGCTCCGGAAGCGGGGCAACCCGAAGGAGCTGTGGCTCGGGCCGGGCGGACCGCTCGACCTCCTCCCGACCGACGCGGCCGCCCGCAAGCTTCACGTCCTTCCCGCCGCGAAACAGATCCTCCTGGGGCCGGAGGGGGTCTCGTGACGTCGCCGCTGTTCCCCGCCCAGGAGATCGGCAGCCTCGCGAAGCCTCGCTGGCAACTCCTGGGGCAACGGGGCGAACCGCTCGACGCGGCCGCCGTGCAGGAGTTCCGTTCGTGGAACGACCGGGTCAAGTTCGCCGACCCGGCGAGCCCCGAACTTCGCGGGTTCCTCGAAGGAAGACCCCGCGCGCTCGAGCCGTCGGCGGTCCGGGACCTCGGCGCGCTGTTCGCTCTTCGGTACATGGAGGCCGCCGGCCTGGCGCGCGTCTACGACGGGGAAGCGCGGCGGATCGAGATGTACGAGTACCCGGTGCGCCAGATGCACGGCTTCCAGTTCCTCGGCCACGTGCGGTCGTTCGACAACAAGTACTACCGGAAGGCCGCGAACACTGGGGAGATCCGTCTCGACCGCCCGTACCACGTGGACGAGTTCGATTTCGTCCGCGAGCACGCGGCCGGGATCCCGAAGCTCCCGGTCACCGGCCCGTACACGCTGGCCGACTGGTCGTACAACGAGTACTACCTCGGCCGGGAGACCGGCTGGAAGGGGCGGGCCGCCCGCCGCCATGCCCAAAGGGAATTCGTGGTCGAGATCGCCAAACGGGCCATCCGTCCCACCCTCGCCGCGCTGATCGACCACGGATGCCGGGTGATCCAGATCGACGAGCCCGCGGCGGGCACTCACCCGGACGAGGCGGACATCGTCGCCGAGGGGTTCAACGCCGCGACCGAGGGGCTCGACGCGACGTTCTCGATGCACATCTGCTTCTCCGACTACCGGTCCCTGTTTCCGGCGCTGCTCGAGGCGAAGAACTGCCAGCAGTGGGCGTGGGAGTTCGCGAACCGGGATACCGAGGACCGGGACGGGTACGAGGTCCTCCGGATGTTCCAGGAGTACGGGGACACCCGCGAGGTCGGGCTCGGCGTCGTCGACGTCCACCGGAACGAGGTCGAGTCGGCCGAGAAGGTCGCCGACCGGATCCGCCGCGCCGCGAAGATCCTCGGCGACCCGGCCCGGATCTGGGTCAACCCGGACTGCGGGCTTCGGACCCGGTCCCTCGACGTCGCCTGGCAGAAGCTGCGCGCCGTGGTCGAGGGGGCCCGGATCGCGCGGGCCGACTTCGAGCGAGCCGGCTAGGCCGGGCCGCGCGTCAGGACCTCGACGCCGTCCGATGTGACGAGCACGGTGTGCTCGGCCTGCGCGACGAGGCCGCCCCCCCGCTCGACGAACACCGGGTACGTCTGGAGATGGCGCCGCGCGCGGGCGAGCGCCGGCCGGTCGACGGGGTCGACCCAGCGGGCCGTGAACGGGAGCGTCCGGAACCGGTCGAACAGCCTCGCGACGACCGGGTCGGAGGGCCCCGGGTCCCGACGGAACCGGACGATGTGGCCGAACGGGCCGTTCTCGATCGAGCCGGCGCCGTTCGTGACGAACGGCTCGATCGCGATGATCTCGCCCTCTTCGAGGTGGTCGGTGGAGAGTCCCGAGACGTTCGGGATCGACTTCCCCGCGTGGAGCAGGTAGCGCTGGATCGAGTGGCCGGAGAGGTCGCGGATCGGCTTCAGGCCGCGCGCGTGGACCGCCGACTCGATCGCCCGACTCAGGTCGTCCACGGGAGCATCGGCCCGGACCCGCGCGATCGCCGCCTCGACCGCGTCGCGCGCCGCGCGGAGCAGGTTCTCCTGGCGTCCGGTCCCGCCGACCTCGACGGTGGTGGCCGTGTCGGCGATCGCGCCGTCGAGGTGGGCCCCGACGTCGACCTTCAGGATGTCGCCGGCGACGAGCCGCTCCTCATCGTCCGGGGGAGGAGTGAAGTGGGCGGCCTCGACGTTGCGCGACAGGTTGGCCGGAAACGCCGGCTCGGCGCCCTTCGACCGGATGTACGACTCGATCGCCTCGGCGACGTCGCGGCGACGGGCGCCGGGAACGGCGGCGACACGGCCGACCTCCCGCGCTTCGGCGCTGATCCGGGCGGCGGACCGCCAGCGGTCAAGGTCGTCCGGGAACCGGGCCATCCGGCGCTCACCCGCGGCGGACGGAGCGGGGCTTCGCCCCGGTCAGGTCGACGAGCTCCGAGGGGACCCCGGAGGGAGCGGGGGCTCCCGAAAGATAGACCGAGACCTCTCGTCCGAACACCCGGCGGGCCTCCGAGAGCGACCGAGCGGTCGGCGCTCCGTGGCGGTTCGCGCTCGTGGACGTGACGGGTCCGACGAGCTCGGCGATCGTGCGGGCGAGCGGGTGGTCGGGGATCCGGACCCCAATGGTCCCGCTTGCGGAGACGACCCCGGGGGCGAGCGACTTCGTCGCCTCGGCCGAGGCCGGCAGGAGGGCGGTGTACGGGCCGGGGAGATGGCGACGAAGCCAGGCCCGACGCGGACCGTCGAGCTCGGCGAGCGGCTCGAGCTCCTCATAGCTCGACACGGCGACCGAAAGCGGGGCGGACGTCGGACGCGCCTTCGCCGCCAGGAGGCGGCCGACCGCCTCGGGGTCGTCGGCACGCGCGGCGAGGCCGAGCAGCGTGTCCGTCGGGTAGACGACGAGCTCGCCGCGTCGGAGCGCCCGGACGGCCCGTTCGACGTCGCTCGTCATGGGCTAGGCGTACTCCGCGCCGACCCGGGTGTAGTCGAGAAATTCGGAGGGCGGGAAGAACAGGGCGATCTCCCGCGCCGCGGACGTCGGCGAGTCGGAAGCGTGGGTGAGGTTCGGCGTCACGCCAAGCGCGAGGTCGCCGCGGACCGTTCCCGGCGCCGCGGTCTGCGGGTTCGTCGCGCCGGTGATCAGCCGGACGACCGAGATCGCGGACCGGCCCTCCAGGACGACGGCGAAGACGGGGGCGGAGGTGATGTGCGCGACGAGAGCCGGATAGAACGGCTTTCCCTGGTGCTCGGCGTAGTGCGTCTCGGCGAGCGACCTCGCCACCGGCATCAGTTTCGCGGCGACGAGTCGGAGCCCCTTGCGCTCGAACCGGCCGAGGATCTCCCCGACGAGGCCGCGCCGGACCCCGTCCGGCTTCACGAGCACGAGCGTGCGCTCGACCGTCCCCTCGGGCATCGTCGGCGCGGAGCCGCGTCCCCATGAAAAGGCTTGGGAACGTCGGGGGCGGAACGCGCCATATGGGCAGGCGGCTCCGCCGGCCGGTCGGAAGATGACGGGCCTCGACGACGTTCATCCGACCGCGCGGGCGTTCGACGCGGTCGGTCCGGAGTACGACCGGGGCCGGCCCGACTACCCGCCGGAGGCGATCCGCTGCCTCGCCGACGCCCTCGGGATCCGATCCGGACGGACCGTCGTCGAGCTCGGGAGCGGGACCGGAAAGTTCACGCGCGCCCTCGTTCCCCTGGGAGCGAAGCTGACCGCCGTCGAACCGTCCCCCGGGATGCGGACCGTGTTCCGGAGCTCCCTCCCCGGCGTCAAGTTGCTCGAAGGGACCGCGGAGGCGATCCCCCTTCCCGACGCAAGTGTCGACGTGGTCGTCGCCGCTCAGGCGTTCCACTGGTTCCGACAGCCGCGGGCGCTCGACGAGATCGCCCGGGTCCTCCGGCCGTCGGGCGGTCTCGGTCTCATCTGGAATCGACGGGACGCCGAGGTTCCGTGGGTCGCCGCATTCGGCGAGATCCTCGACCGGTACGACTCCGGGACCGTGCCGAGGATCCAGAAGGGCGCCTGGCGGGAGGCGTTCGCGAACCACCCGCACTTCGCCCCACCGGAGTCGCGGGAGTTCCGGTGGCGCCAGGACGGAAATGTCGCGACGTTCGTCGACCGGGCGCTCTCGGTGAGCTTCATCGCCGTCCGACCCGCGACGGAACGCGCCCGCGTGGGCGAGGAGGTCCGGCGACTGCTCGCCGAACACCCGGACACGCGCGGCCGAGAACGGTTCGAGATGGCGTACCGGACCGACGTGCACTGGGTCCGGCGCCACTAGGCGCGCCGCACCATCCTACCGCATGTGGGCGGAGAACGCCGAGAGCCGGCTTACCTGGTAGTCGTTCGCGCGGTAGACGTGCGAGACGCCGCCGCGGCGGGTGAACGCGTAGACACGGTCCCCGACGAGGCGCACGCGGGACCACGGGAACTCGATCGGGCGGAGCTGGAGGTAGATCCGCATCCCGCTCGGCGAGATGACGGTCCGCGGGAGGGGGGCGGGGACATAGGTGACGAACAGGAAGGCGCAGAGGCCCGCGATCGGGGCGACGATCGCCACCTGGGTGACGAGGCCGATCACGGTCGGGGAGGTGCCCACGCCGAGCGCGCGGAGAAGTCCCGTCGAACCGATCTCGGCGCCCCATAGGACCCCGAACAGGGTGTAGAAGTACGCGAACAACCAGCCGACCGAATCCCCGCCCGGGACGACCTCTTCAGGAACGGGGGCGGGTGGCATCCAGTTCCGGGAGGGGGCGAAAAGGTACTTCAAACTTTCAATGGGGGTCGTACGGCCGGACTCTCGTTCCGCCGCCCGCCGAGGGACCCCGGTTCGGGCCCGGTGACCGAATTCAGGCGGCGACGACGATGGTGTCGGCGAGAAGGTCGCCGAGCCGCTGCTTCCGCGACGTGAGGGCGGCCACGACGAACCCGACGAAGTACAGCCCCGGGAGCCAGTCGATGACCCGGAAGATGTTGCGGACCAGCGCGTGGCCGAGGTCGGGGGGCCGGGCGGTCGCGACCGAGACGACCCGGATCCCGAGCGCGCGCTTCCCGGGCGTCTGGCCCGACGTGCTCTCGAAGTAGGTGAAGTACCCGATCCAGAGCAAGAACATCAGGAGGGCGAACGGCCCCCACACGAACGAGCCGACCCAGTCCCCCGGCGCCCCCGCCACGGTGGCGACGAAGGCGAGGATGCCGAGCGGGATCGCAATTACGATCGTCACCACGAGGAGCAGGAGGAAGTCGAGGATCACGGCCCCGAACCGCGCGAGGAGGCCGGCGTACCGGTACTGGTAGGCGAAGCCCGGGGGGGGAGGGGGTGGGAGCGAGAAGCCGGGGCGGGACGGCGCCGGAAGGCTCGGGGTCGACATGGTGGCCTCCTCGGCGTGTCGGCCGGCGGGTATTTCCCCGCACGGTCAAGCCGATTTGATGCGCGGCGGGCGCACCCGAGCGGCCCGAATGGTCTCACTATTAATCTAACATCGAGAATCACCAAGTGACCAGAATCGGCGGGACCGCGACCGGAAAACGGAGCGGCGGCACCGACCGCGGGCCGATTCGTTCCGGGATTCGGGTCCCCCGCTCCGGCGGCCGGCCGCCGTCGAGAATGTGAGGTCTCTAAGAACCCCGGGCTCGCATCGTCTCCTCATGCCCGGGAAGCGCCCTGCGAAGGACTCGAACGAACGTTGGACCCCGATCCCCGACCCGGCTGGACGGTTCTCCTCCGGCATCCCGGACTTCGACCGGCTGCTGGGGGGCGGATACCTCCGCGGGGCGATGACACTCCTCGAGCTCGACAGCTCGGTCGAACCGGCCGACCGGGCCCTCCTGATGAATCCGACGTACCTCAACTTCCTCTACCAGTCCCGCGGGATCCTGGCGGTCCTCCCGGCCCGGGAGTCGCCCCACGAGTTCCGCGCCCGGCTCACCCAGTGGGTCAGTCGTCGTCGGTTCGACACGCGGGTGCGAATCGTCGAGTACATCGGCGAGGACGACGAGTTCCCGTACGTCGTCAGCATGAAGGAGGCGACGAGGAGGATGCGGCCGGGCGGCGGAGCCGCTGCCCCCGCCCAGGAAAAGCGGCGGAACAAGCAACGTGACGCGGACATGGAAAAGATGGTGAAGGCCGAGGTGGCCGTCCGGGGAGCCCGGTCGAAACCGTTCCTGGAAACGGTCTCCTTCGAGATTTGCGACCTCCTGTTCGGGTCCGACACGGCCAGTCGAATGTTCTTCCACGGAATCAAGCGCGCCCGGATGGTCGGCAACCTGGCGCTGGGGATACTCCGTCCCGGCGTGGGGTGCGCGGACGCCGTCCGAGGGATGGCCGACGCCGTGGTCGCGGTGGGACGGAATGAGCTGGGGGTCACCGTCCGGGGCATCCGTCCGGTGTTCCCGCTCCATCTCGCGGTCGTCGACCCGCGACTCGGTGCGCCGCACGTCTCGTTCCTCCCCGCCGCCTGATCGGGCGTTCGGGCCGGTTCCGCCTCAGGGCGGCGTCATGACCCCGAACCGGTCGATTTGGGTCCGGACCCGTCCGAGGATCTCGTCGGCGTCGAACTCGAGCTCGTAGCGGCGGAAGTGGCGCTCCAGGCTCGCCAGCCCGTGGCGGAGCGACTCCATCGCTTCCGAGAGGCGCTGCCAGGGCGGCCAACCGAGACGGTCGACCCGGACGCCGGCCGCGAGGTCGATGAACCATGGGGCGCCGTCGTGGACGAGGATGTTGAACGGGCTCAGGTCCGAATGCACGAGCCCCGCCTCGGCGAGACCCTCGATGCCGTCCAGGGTGGCGCGGAGGAACGGCTCCGGATCGTCGAGCGCCGCCTTCTGGAGCATCGGCGCGGCGGCCTCCGAGCTGCCGAGGTACTGCATCGTGAACATGTTCTCGACCCGTTCGCCGGGCTTCGGGACCCGCGCGCCGCCCTGGAAGGCGTACGTGAGCAGCTCGAATTCTCGGACCGCGCGCTGGCCCATCGACTCGAGCTTGATCGACCCGCCGCCCCGGTGGGACGTCCGGTACTGCCGGTACACCTTGACCGCCAGAAGGCGGCGCCCATCTCGAGCGAGGTAGACGTCGGCCTCCTTCCCGCTCCCGAGCCGTTGGCCGACCTCGGTCGCGAGTCCCGCGTCGAGGATGGCGTCCGCTACTTCGTCGTGCGTGGGCTCGGCGAAGGCGATCTGGCCCGTCCGCACCTTCCAGTGCACGCTGCTGTCGAGGTACCCATCGTTGGGCATCGGTTTCAACCCGGCCCGGGCGGTCGGCGGTTGCGCAGTGAACAGTAGCGAACGATGCCGAACGGGCGGGTCGGATCCGAGCGAGCTCAGTCGGTCCGCGGCGAAACGGCATCGTAGTTCGCTACCATTTCACCGGAACCTCCTGGCCCTGGGCCAAATGGCCGAGGGTCGCGGGTCCTATCTAAGGGTCTCGGTCGACCGGGGAGGCTTGGCCCACCTCAGGCGGTGCGGACGTCGCAACCCTCCCGCCATCGGCAGCCCCGGCATTTTCCGAGCGACGGGGCCGCCCGGCCATCGTACGGTCGACGGATCTCCGAGAGCAGGCGGCGAACCTCCCGGCGGGCCCGGTCGTCCCACGGAACGGTTCGGCGGACCCGGTCGGCGTAGACGACGACACCGTACGGCGGGGACCGTCCGCTCGTGGATTCGAGGATCAGGCAGTACGCCTCGACCTGGACCCGATGCGAGGCGAGGACGCCGGAGTCCGGTGCCCGACGGCTCTTCACCTCGACGGGAACGAGGCTTCCGTCGCTCCGCCGCCAAACCTCGTCGGGCCGGCCCACGAGACCGTGCTCGTCGGAGACGAGGGTCGGAGGGTTCGACCGGCCGTCGTCGGCGTAGATGAGCGCGCCGGACCAGCGAGCCGCGGCGATCCTCGAGAGGGCCCAGAGCGCGGCCCCGACGAGCCCGAGCCCGGCGAGGAGGACGAGCGTGGCCACGGCGACGCCGGGCGTCACAAGGGCCACCGGAGCAGGGTGACGGCGAGGAGCACCCCGCCGATCAACAGCGCGGCGACCCACGGTAGCGCGGACACTTCGGCCCACCGCCGATCCGAACCGATCGTTCGGAGGTGATGGGCGGTCCCCGCCCGTTCGCGGACGACCGCGCCGGCGGCCACCGTCCGGCCGTCCGGGTGCCGAGCGTAAAAGTGGGACCTTGGACAGAAGGCGTAGTCCGCGAGCTCGCCGGCGGAGACGTACCGTCGACGGTCGTCGCGCGACTCGGGCGGCACCGAACGACCGGAGCCGGCCGGCCCATCAAGTCGAGCGCTCGAGTGGAACGAGCCGGGTCCGCGGCGCCGGTCGGCTCAGCTGGGGGGCGCGGCGTCCGGCGCGTCCTTCGGCTTCTTCGCGCGCGGTTTCTTCGCCGCGGCGGCCGGGGTTTCGGCGCTGGCCGGGGCGGCGACATGCGCACCAGGGGTCGGCTCCGCGGCCTTTGGGGCCGGTTCGGCGCCCTCGGACTCGGTTGGGGCCTTCGCGGGCTCCTTCGGCGGCTCGGCCGGCGCCGCGGCGCTTCGACTCCCGGACCGGACGATGGCCGGCTTGTGCTTCCCCGCCGCCTTGCCGGCGGCGGAGCTCTGCTCGGTCTGGCGCTTGATCGCGTGGGCGCGCGTCCACTTCAGACGGTGGCCGACTCGGCCGAGATGGAGCTGCTGCTTGCGGCAGGAGGAGGAGCAGAAGTGGTAGATCGAGCCGTCCCGCTTGACGTACATCATGCCCGTGCCGGGCTCGATCTCGCCGGCGCAGAACGAACAGGAGCGCTTGACGACCATCGGAGCCTCTACCGGACCGAGAGCTTACGCGCCTCGCGCGCCGTCTCTCGGAGGATCAGCACGTCACCGATCCGGATCGGTCCGGCGACGTTGCGCGTGATGATCTTGCCCCGGTCGCGACCGGCGAGGACGCGGACCTTCACCTGGGTCGCTTCCCCGGCCATGCCGGTGCGGCCGATCAGTTCGACGACCTCCGCGGGCGAGCCCTTGTCTTCCGCCATCGACGACCCCCGGATCGCTCCGCGCGCTTACTTCTTCAGCGTGGGGTACGCCTGGGCGATCTCGTCGAGGAGCACCTTCGCCTCGCCGGCCTCGACGATCGCGACGGAAGCGGCGGACTTCGTGAGCCCAGCCGACTGCCCCAAGCGCTGGCGCTTCGGGACGTAGACGTACGGGATCCGCTTCTCCTCGCAGAGCATCGGGATGTGGACGAGGATCTCGACCGGGTCGACGTCCTCGGCCATGATGACGAGCTTCGCCTCGGCGCGCTCGCTCGACTTCGTGACCTCGTTCGTGCCGACGCGGACCTTCCCCGTCTCGCTCGCGATCTGCACGAGCTGCAGGGCCTTGTCGGCGAGTTCGCTCGGCGTCTCAAAGCGTACGTAAATCGGTCGCGCCATGCACGTGTCCTCGCGTCAGCGGAACCCCTTGCGGGGGTCCTCGGCTCACGGGTAGGGCGCGGGTACTCGGCTCAGTATTTAGCGTTGCGCGGACGGGGAGGGCGGAGCGGCCGCCCGCGCCTCCGTGCGCCGCGTCTCGACGCGGGCGACCCACGCTCGCAGGTTCGGGAGGGACTCGGGGATCTCCTCGCCAACCGTCCGCATCGGGGAGAGGCCGCCGTACACGCCGCAGTCGGCAAGGCTCGGCTGGCCGAGGAGCCACTCGCGCCCGTCGAGCGCGGAATCGACCCATGCGAGTTCCGAAAGGAGTTCGTCGCGGAATTCCGGCCGCCGGGATTCGATCAGGTGCCACGGTCCCCGGAGACGGTTCTGGATCTCCTCGAACACCCAGCGCTCGCGTGGGTCGTGAAACGTCTCGGGCATCTTCGCGAGCGCGTACCGCCAAGCCTTCTCCTCGAGGACCTGGTGGCCCCAGCGCTCGACGACGGTGGCGAGGCCCCGCAGGTCCGACGGGTAGAGGGTCGGCGTCGGCTGCTGCGACTCGAGGAAGTCGGGGATCTCGGACCATCGGACGGTCCGGCCGGCCCAGTCGAGCGTCGGGATGTAGTCCTGTCCCGTCGCCGCGATCAGCTCCGTCTTGTCGTGGTACGGCACCCGGACGAGAGTCGCGGGGACGCCCTTGAGCGCGAGCTGCAGCTCGGCGCAGACGCAGTAGTGGCTCCACGGCGCCCAGAACAGGCGGACCGACGGCGGCACGGCCGAAGCAGACGGGCCGGCTCTCTTATCGCTTCGGCCGGGCGCGCGGCGCCGGGCGGGTCCCGGCATCGAGCCGGATCGCGTCGCGGATCGCCGCGCGCACGACGGTCGATTTCGCGTCGTTCGGCGCCCCGATCCGGATGTGGCGGAGCGACTTCCCGCTCCCGACGATCGCCGGGTGCCGCTTGCCGAGCTCGGCCCCCTGCCAGAATCCGAGGTTGATGTGGCGGTCGTAGACCATGAGGCAGAAGACGAGCTTTCGGCCGCTCCAGACGGGCGCCCGCCACTTCACGTCCTCCGAGAGTCCCGGTCCGGCGGCCCGGATCGCGGCGCGGAGCGCCTCGGCGACGGCCTTCCGCTCGGGGTCGAGCGCCTCCACCACGCGGTCGAGGCGGTGCGCGCCCTCGTCGGTCATGGTCCCGGCTCCCTCAGAACGCCGCCGGCGCCTCGGCCGGGTGGTGGGCGAAATGGTCGTTGAGGGGCTTCAGGATCTCCCCGAGTTCGGCGGCGACGGCCGACTTGAGGTCGGCCGGGTGGATCTCCCCCGCCGTCCAGGCGGCGTGGAACGCCGCGCGGTGCTCGAACGTCCGGTCCCCGCCGTGCTGCGGCGCCCTCGGCACGGTGAGCCGGCCGTGCCACGGGAACACCACGTGGAGCGCGAGCTCGACGACCGGGTTCCCCTCGACCTCCTTCGCCGGGCAGAACGCGCCCTTCAGGCGGGCGGCGATCTCCTCCGGAGGGGACGGGAGGGTGATCGACCCGGTCGGGTCGGACTTCGACATCTTCCGCTCGATGCCTGCCGAGGCATCCATGCGTCCGCCGCCCTTGAGGGAGGAGATCAGCGGCGTGTGGACCGCGACGGGCACCGGCCAGTCGTAATGGTGCGCGACCTCGCGCGCGAGGACGTGGGCGCGGCGCTGGTCGAGGCCGGCGTAGGCGATCTCGACCGGGAGCTCGAAGATGTCCGCGGCCTGCATCGACGGGTAGAACAGCTTCGCCGTGTCGAGCCCTTCCTCCTCCTCCGACCGGCCGAGGACCGTCATCGCCCGCTTCGTCCGGGCGAGGGAGGTGGTCTTCGCGACCCGGACGACGCGCGACCAGTACTCCGAGGAGCCCGTCAGCTCGTGGGCCCACCGCCACCGGGTCGCGCCCTCCGAGACGCCGAGGGCCTGGAACGCGGAGCGCATGTACCGTCCGGCCGCCTCGATCCGCTCGAGCGAGCCGCCGAGCTTGTCGTTGATCCAGGCGTGCCAGTCGGCGAGGAATACCGTGAGCTCGCATCCGGCCTCTTGGAGGTCCACCATCTTCCGGGCGCAGACGAGGTGGCCGACGGTGAGCCGACCGGACGGCTCGAACCCGATGTACGCCCGCGGCCGCTCGGACCGGGCGAACAGCTCGCCGAGTTCCTCCCGGGTGAGCAGCTCCTCGGTGTGGCGGCCGACCCGCTCGACGCGCTCCTCCCGGTCCATCGTCCCTCTTGGGGAAGGACCCGGCTATTAAGTCGCGCCCGACGGGCTCGCGGGCCCGCGACAAACTCTATCCCCCGCGCCGGAGCTAGCAATCCCGAGGGACGCCGATGCTGCTGAGCGAAGGCGAGCGGGAACTGCTCCGCGAGCACGTCGTCCCGTACCGGTTCGGCGAGGCGACCGGGCGGGCGACCGTCCACCTCACGACGATCCGGCTCGTCCTGGAGAGCGCGCCGCGCGGCGGGCTCCTGACGAGCGGCGTCGCCGAGACGGTGCTGGACCTCCCGCTACGGAACGTGTCGAACGCGTCGGTCGGGACGGTGCTGAGGCGGCCGAGGTTCGTGGCTTTCGAAACATCGGCCGGCCCGCTCCGTCTCGACGTCGTCGACCCGCCGAAATGGTTCGCCGAGTTCGCCTCCGCCCGCGCAGGGGTCCCGCATCCCGCCGCGGCGTCGGCACGGGTCACGCACACCATCGAGCGGCACATCGTGAAGATCCGCTGCCGGCACTGCGGCACCCTCTCGGACGAGCGGCACGGCACCTGCCCGAGCTGCGGGGCGGCGCTGTAATCCGGTCGGACCGGCCCGGCGCGTACCGGCGGCGGTCGCGCCGCCGAGGCCTCGCGCTCTCCGTCCCAAAGAATATACCCCCACGACGAGCTAGAACGGTGCCATTCCCATGAACGACACTCCCGCCGAGGCGACGGCCGAACCGGAACCGGCGACCCCCGAGGTCGCGGTCGGCGAGGTCGCGCGGGCGCTCGGGATCTCCTCCCAAGCCGCCCAGCGCCTCGCGGACGCGGGCTACCCATCGGTCGAGTCGGTGAAGCCGCTCGGCCGCGACGCCCTGATCGAACTCGGTCTCGACGCCGCGGACGCGGACCGGGTCCTCGCCGCGGGAGAGGCGGGGGCGACCCGCGCCTCGAAGGAGGCCGACGACCGGCTCGTCGCCCGGATGATGGGCAACGCCCGGAGCTCCGAACGGCCCAAGCGGCGTCCCGGCCCGGCGGGCAAGGGTTCGACCGACGTCCTGCGCAAGTGGGTCGACGGCGACGACCACGCCATGGAGGCGTGGATCCAATCCTCGGATGGGACCCCACGCCGTCCCTCGTCACCGACTCCCCCGGTCGCCCCCCCGGCCGAATCGCCGAGCGGGAGCCCCGAGGTCGCGCCGTCGGATGCCCCCGCGGTCCGTCCGGCCCCCGCCCCACCGATGCCCTCGCAGGTCCTCGAACGGGAGGAGACGGTCGTTCGTTGGCTGACGGACCTTCTCGACCGGGTCAAGAGCGACCAGTTCGACCCGCAGTCGCTCCTCCAGGAGCTGCAGGACCTGAACCGGACCCTCTTCGAGGAACGGACCAAGCGCAAGCAGCTCGAGGACGAGGTCGAGCACGTCAAGCGCGGCTCGATCGCCGTGATCAAGTACGTCCGGGGCCGGGAAGCGAAGGCGCGGGAACAGGCGATCCAGCAGAAGGACGCCGAGATCGCCGAACTGAAGCTGAAGCTCCTCACGATCCCCTCCGAGGCGGGGGAGGACGGGGAGTCGCCGAGGGCCCCCAGCGGCGAGGCGACCACCCCGAACGGCGGCCCGGGCGGCGGGATGCTCGCCGACATGCAGCACCGCGAGGAGGTCGCGGCCCGGGAATCGGCGTACGTCGAACGCGAGGCGGAGTACCGGCGCCGCATCGTCCAGCTCGAAGGCGACGTCCGCGCGATGCGGGCCGAGTCGGAGGCCAAGCTCGAGCACTCCAGTCTCCTCGCGAAGGGGGCCTCCCTCCCGCAGGAGATCACCGAGCGGCTGAAGTTCCTCGAGAACCGCGAGCGGGACCTCGTCGTCCGGGAGAACGACCTTCGCACGAAGTTCGAGGAGATCCGGATCACCTCCGAGGAGGTCGAGCGGCAGCGCGGGCCGCTGCAGTTCAAGGAGAACGAGCTCGCGGCGTGGGAGCGCCAGCTCCAGACGACGAAGCAGGCGCTCGAGCTCGAGGCGCGGCGGATCGAGTCCGGCCGGGCCGAGCTCGAGGCGTCGGGCGGCGGGCTGCGGCCGGAGGAATCGAAGAAGCTCGAGGACCTCCGCAGCGAGCTCGCGAAGAAGGAACAGGAGCTGAAGGTGCGCGAGGCGTTCCTGCACCAGCAGATGCAGGAGATCGAGACGCTCCAGCGGAAGGCCGCCCTCGGCGAGGCCGAGGAGATGCACCTCGACATCGTCACCGAGGCGAAGAGCGCGAAGGTCCGCTCCGGCGTCCGGCGGCTCGACGACCTGATGTTCGGCGGGCTCCCGCCGGCCGCGCAGGCGCTGATCAACGGCCCGGTCCACACGGGGAAGGACGTGCTCGCCCGGCTGTTCGTCGCCGAGGGGCTGAAGGGCGGCACCCCGGCGATCTGGGTCGTGACCGACAAGACCTACACGCAGATCCGCGACGAGATGCTCGCCGTCTTCCCCCAGTACGGCGACGCCGAGTCGAAGGGCCTCGTCCGGTACGCCGACATCTACTCCCGCACCCTCGGCGTCACGCAGGCCGAGCCGGGCGTCAAGCTCCTCTCCCCCGCCGACAAAGGGATGCTCGAGCAGCTGACCCAGGTCGTCAACGGCTTCGGCCAGGAGTTCCGCGACAAGTTCCCCGGGAAGTCGTACCGGCTCGTCTTCGAGACGGTCTCGACGCTCGCCGCGTACCTCGACACCGCCGCGATGTTCCGGTTCCTCCAGCCGTTCTCCGGCCGGCGGCGGATGGACGGCGCCGCGAGCTACTACGTCCTCGAGACCGGCATGCACACCGAGTCCGACCTGCAGACCCTCGAGCACATGACCGACGGCTCGGTCAACCTGAAGCTCGACCAGCTGAAGACGTTCCTCTCGATCCGGGGCCTCGGCGAGGTCCAGTCGCGCGCCTGGGTCGGCTACACGTTCAGCAAGAAGTCGTTCAGCCTCGGCTCGTTCTCGCTGGACCACATCCGCTAAGCGGCCGGCCGAGCGTCACGCCCGGCGCCGCGTCGACAGCCACCGGTCGATCCCGTCGCACGTCAGGGTCACGCCGAAGCCGAGCCCGACGATCGCGACCAGCGGAAAGACGTACATCCACCAGAACCCCGGCGGCGCGGCGATCGAGAACCCGTAGCAGGTCCCCTGCGCGAGCAGGCTCCCCCACTCGGGGAAGAACGGGTTCGGGAGCGGGGTGATGTTGCCGTACGTGCCGCCGCTCGAGCAGTTGAGGTACGGGAAGATCGTGAGCACGAAGAAGATGCTGTAGAGGTCGACGGGGACCTGCGCGAGCGCCGGGTAGAGGGCGTTCGGCACCACGTGGCGCAGGAGGATGTGCCCGCGGCTCCCCCCCGCGGCGCGGGACGACTCCACGTACGGCTCCGTCGCGACGCGCTGGGCGACGGCCCGGACCGGCCGGGCGTAGTACGGCCACAGGACCGCACCGAACAGCGCGGGGAATGAGAGGAGCCGGATCCCCGGCGGGATGAGCAGCTCGACCCCGAGGTAGAGGACGATCACGAAGAAGAACGGGGGCATCCCCGCCTCGACGTCGGCGACGAACGTCACCCAGAAGTCGACCGGGCCGCCGCGGACCGCGGCGTACGCCCCGAGGAGGACGCCGACGACGCCGGCGGTCCCGAGCGCGATCACGACCATGGCGAGGTCGATCGGGAACGCGCGGACGACCTCGGTGAAGACGTCGACGCCGAGCCCGCTCATGATCCCGAACGGATGGGCCGACGACGGCCCGGGGGGCGGGATCGCCGTCGCCCAGTTCGCCGAGAACGGCGGGCTCGTCAGCGTCCCGCGGTAGTACGCGACCGCCGCGATCGCGACGCCCAGGTAGGCGACGAGGAGCCCCACCCCCGCGACGAGCGTCGGGTTGCCGAGAAACCGCCGCAGGAACCACCGGAGCTCCTGTCCCGGACGGAGCCACCGCTCAACCTCGGCGTCGAGGTCCTCGATCGTCGGCCCGAGCGGCAGCGCCGAAGGCGCGCTCACGTCCGGTCGCCTCGGCTCGCCCGCGGGTCGAGGTACCGCGACAGGACCTCGCTCCCGAGCGAGGCGACCAGCACGACCGCGACGACGAGGAATATCGTCACCTGGTAGAAGTTGCCCGGCTTCACGAGGGCCGAGCTGCTCGAAAAGCCGAACCCGGTCGAGAGGTACGACGTCATCTCGCTGAACAGGAGGGTGCCGACGCCGGGGTCGTTCGTCAGCACCTCGACGAGCGACTGCGTCCCGATGTAGAGGGGGAGGGTCGCGGCGAACGCGAGGAGGAAGATCGGCACCACCCGACGGCCGGTGTGCCGCCACTGGATCGTCCCCTCCGGGATCCCGCGCGCCCGGGCGGCCACGACGTTCGGCTCCTCCGCCGCCTGCGCGACCGCGTGCCGGGCATACCGCAGGTAGAGTGGGACGTAGATCGTCGCGATCAGCCCGGCCTGGAGGAGCGTCTTGGTCGCGGCGATCAGCGTCGCCCGCCAGGCCCCGTGAAGGGCCGCGTCGACGACGGGGAAGCCCGTCGGCGTGGTGTTGTACGCGATCCCCACCCAGTTCGGCACGCCGCCGCTCGTGCTCTGGAACCACCCCGGGCCCGGGAGGATGCCGAACGGCGTATCGCCGAACGTCCGGACGAACGGCTCGTAGACGAGCGTGAAGATCGCGAGGATGACGAGGAACGACGGGAACAGGAGGCCGACGACCGAGGTGGTCCGCACGCCGGTGTCGATCCACCGGTCCCGGTTCCACCCGGCGGAGAGGCCGAGGACGTAGGCGGTGACCGCCGAGATCGAGAGCGCCACGACCCCGAGCTCGACGGAGTCCGGCAGGTACCAGTGGAGGAACGTCCACGCGGGCTCGACGAGATGGCCGTACCGGGCCGACCCCCAGGCCCCGGTGAACAGGTTCGCAATGAACGTCCAGTACCCGCTCCCGAACGCCACCCCGACGCAGTACGGGTCCGACCACGCGCAACTCGAGCACGCGGCGCTCGAGAAGTTGCAGACGTTCTGGCCGGTCTCGAGCGCCGGGAGGAACGTCCCGAAGACGTACAGGATCGTCAGGAGCATGAGGATCTGCGCGGGGAGAAGGAGCGAGCGCTGCAGGACGTACCGCGCGAACGGGGAGAGGATGCCGGGCGGGAGACCGAGGGAGACGCGGCGCGCCCGCGCGCCGATCGCCCAGGCGCTCGTCCCGACCGCTCCGACGGCGGCGATGGGGACCCAGAGGTACGCCCCGTACGGGTCGTTCGGTGGGATCGCGAGGTCGGTCGGGGGGACCCCGAGCCGGATCCCTGGGTATGGGCCGGCCGGCATGACGAACGCGAGCGTGCCACCGGCATGCTCCGGCGTCGGTTGCGCGCTCAGCGACACCGCTCCGGCCGGGACCCGGACCGTGAACCCACCGGACGGTCCGCTGAGGACGACGGTGAGGAACGCGTCGACCCCGTAGACGTAGACCGTGACGTTCGGGACGCCGTGGCCCGAGTACGAATCGACGACCGAACCGTCGAGCCGGTAGAGCGGCAGGACGGGGAGAACGACGAGGAGCGAAGTGACCGGCCCGGTCACGACGAGCGGGAGGTACACCTCGGTGTACCCCGAGAGCGCGAAGGCGACGCTGTACGACCCGTTCGGGAGGAGGAGGAAGAACCCGCCGGTCGCGTTGGACGTGTTCGTCGAGACGCCCGTGAAGATCCCGACGCCGTCGAGCGGGGTCCCGTTCGAGTCGGTGACGGTCCCGCGAACGGGCCAGGCGATCCCCGAACCGGCGTGGCCGACGACGTGGACGCACCCGGTCTCGTCGGCGACCAGGGCCTCGCCGGAGTCGATCGCGACCGGACCGTACGCCGCCGTGTAGTACGACGCGCGCCACAGTACCCGGCCGGTGGCGGTCGAGATCGCCTTCAGCTGCTCTGTCGCGTCGAAGACGTAGATCACCGTCGGCGTCGCCGCCGCTTCCGAGAGCGCCGGGTAGCCGGAGGCGTACGCCAGGTTCGACTCGTTCCACCGGAGCGCGCCGGAGGAGGCGTTGAAGGCGTACAGGTTCGCCTCGTGCGTGTGGACGAACACCGTCGTCGCGGTCAGGACGGGGGTCGACTCGATCCGGTCGCCGGGGAACGCCGTCGCGCCGTTCCATCGCCATCGGAGCGAGCCGTTCGACACGTTCCAGACCGCCACCGCCGAAGCGTTGTCGGCGAGGGCGACCCGGTCGCCGAACACGGCGGGGCCGGCGCTGACCGGTCCCCCGATCGAGCCGGTCCAAAGGGGCGATCCGCTCGCGGCGGCGAGCGCGTACAGGTGCCCCGACGTCGTGGCCGCGAACACGCTCGCGCCGGAGACCGCGACCGCGCCGGCCACCGGCGCGTCGAGCCCGGCGGTCCAGTCGACCGTCCCTCCGGAAAGGCTGAGCGCGGTGACCGACCCGCCCGAGGTCCCGACGTACACCATGCCCCCGACGACCGCGACCCCGCCGACGATCGCCCCTTCGCCGAGATGCGTCGACCAATCGCGCTCGCCCGTCGTCGGGTCGAGCGCCGTGACCGCGCCAACGTCGTCGCCGATCACGAGCAGGCCGGAGCCGACGTCGGGCGTCGTCGGGGCCCCGCCGACGGACGCGGTCCAGACGACCGTCCCGTTCCCGCCGCCGTTGTCGAGGTTCGTCCGATTGATCGCGAAGACGGTCCCGAGGGTATCGGCGACGAAGGCGAGCGACCCGGCGGCGACCGGCCCTGCCTGGATCGGGAACTGCGTCGGACAGAACGTGTTGCCGTTCGACCCCGAGAGCGGGCCGCCGAGCCCAGTGTACCCGGACCGGTTCGCCGACCCGCCGAGCGACACCCAGCCCCCGACCGAGTCGAACGTCGCGGGGTGGGGGGTCGCGGAGGCGGCGAGGCCGGGCCCCGCGGAGGCGGTCGGGCCGCCGCCCGGCGCCGCGAGGATCGCCACGGCGGCGACGGCGACCAGCGCGAGCGCGAGGCGTACGGGCGTGCGTCGGCCGGGCCGGCCCGAGCCCGACACGTCGCCGTGAGGTCGGTGCCGAATTTACACCTGCCGGACGGCTCTCGGGGCGAGGACCTAGCTAAAATAGCGTCGGACGGTCGTTCGCTCGCTAGGCTAGACCGGGGGGTTGGGCGTCCCCTTTTACACCGAAACCGTCCTCAGCGGGGGTGACAGGCAGGAGCGACGTTCGGAGGAGCGGTACGTCTCGGTTGTCTCTGCAGACGCTCTGTTCCATCGGGCCGCGGGCCCCGCGACGAGTGCTCGGAGGAGCGCCCTAGCGGGTATCCATCACGGGCATCGGGTCAGGTCCTGACGGGAGCAGCCTTACCGTGACCCGTCGACGCTGATGGGGCGACGGGGCCGAGGAGCGGCCGGGAATCACGTACCGTTGTTCCGGGCACCCATCCTGCCGGCCTAGCACGGGGTCCGGGGGTCATCGACCCCCCCACCCCCCCATTTCCACTGGAACTTTTCCCGACCGAGGCCGGCTCGCCGCGTGGCCGCTTCACCACCCCTCGGGTTTCGGGTCGACGGCGTCCTGGTCGAGGATCCGTCTCCGGTCCGGTGGGATCTCCTTCTTCGCGTTCGTACCGTAGTCGTAGCAGACCACGACCGTTCGACCCCGGGCGTAGACCCGGGATGGGTCCTGAGGGTCCCGGAACCGGTAGAGGAGAGTGAAGCTCGTGCGACCGAGGGGTCTCGACGGAGTGACCTCACCGACCATCTCCGTACCGTAGAACGCGGGAGCGAGGTAGCGACAGCTCGCCTCGGCGAGGATGATGTCGAGTTGGGAGGGGTCGAGCGATCCAATCGTTCGGAGGTAGTAGTCGCAGCGGAGCGTCTCCATGTAGGGAAAGTAGACGGCATGGTTGAGGTGACCAAGCACGTCGAGGTCGTGGTAGAACACCGTGAACCGGCGCTGGGTCGGCCACGGGTGCCCGGCGTCCGGGCCATTGGTCCCGGGAATCATCGGTGCGAGGGAATCCGGTCTCGTATATGGGGCCGGAGCGGGTCGCGCCAGCCCCGCGTCACCGGACAACGCTTTTCCCCCCGGAATCTCCACTGGAAATGGAGGGGTGGGGGAGTATGACGGCGAAGCGAGACGCGGTCCAGGTGGAGATGGCCGGGACGGTCCAGTCGATCCGGGCCGCGGTCCGCGCCCACTCGAGCCGGTTCGAGAGCGCGATCCCCTTGATCGCGTCCGAGAACCTGCTCTCCCCGTACGCGAAGGAGCTGATGGTCAGCGACTTCCACTCCCGGTACGCCGAGGGCAAGCCGGGCGAGCGGTACTACGAGGGGAACGAGCAGGTCGACGAGGTCGAGCGGACGTGCCTCGCGCTCGCGCGCCGGGTGTTCCGATGCTCGTTTGCGGACGTCCGACCGATCTCGGGGACCGTCGCGAACCTGGCGGTGCTGAAGGCGCTCGCCGCGCCGGGCGACCCGGTGGGGACCGCGCGGCTGGCCGACGGCGCGCACATTTCGAGCGCCTCGTTCGGCGCGTTCGGCCTGCGGGGCGTGAAGCCCGTCTACTACCCGTGGGATGCGGCGAAGATGACGATCGACGTCGAGGGGACGAAGAAGGTCCTCCGCGAGGCGAAGCCGAAGCTCGCGTTGTTCGGCCTCTCGATGTTCCTGTTCCCGATGCCGCTCGCCGAGATCGCCCCGACTCTCCAGGAGATCGGGGCGGTCGGGTGGTACGACGCGGCCCACGTCCTCGGGCTGATCGCGGGCGGCGAATTCCAGGACCCGCTCCGCGAGGGGATCACCGTCATCTCGGCGTCGACCCACAAGACCCTCCCCGGTCCCCAGCACGGGATCCTCCTCGGGGAGACGGACGACCCGGCGATGGTGCAGAAGCTCGAGTCGGCCGCGTTCCCGGGCGTGACGAGCAACCACCACCTCCACACGATGGCGGCGCTCGCCGTCGCCCTCGCCGAGCAGGTCGCGTTCGGAGCCGCCTACGCCCACCAGACGGTCGCGAACGCCCGCGCGCTCGCCGAGGCGCTCCACCGCCGGGGGTTCGACGTGCTCGCTGCCGACCTCGGCTTCACGCGCTCGCACACGATCGCGGTCCGGATGGCGAAGGAAGGCGGCGGCGAGGCGACCGCGAAGCGGCTCGCCGACGCCGGCCTGATCGCGAACAAGAACCTCCTCCCCGGCGACGCGAGCCCGAAGCACCCGAGCGGGGTCCGCCTCGGGACGCCGGAGGTCACGCGGGTCGGGATGACCGAGGGCGACATGGACCGAATCGCGGAGCTGTTCGACGACCTCCTGCACAAGGAGCGCTCGACGGAAAGCGTCCGGGCGGCCGTCGCCGAGTTGAAGCGCGACCACACGGCGATCCAGTACTGCTTCGGGGCCGGGGAGGCCGCGTACCGGTACTACGAGCTCGTCGGCCGCGACCCGTAGCCCCCTACTCGGGCGGCGCGGGGTCGTCCTCGGGCCGCGCGGCGTCGAGGTCCCGCCGGGCGAGCGCCGCGTCGAGGGCGAGCGGGTCGACCTCGACCCTCGGGCCGACCCGGCGGTCCTCCCGGGTGGCGAGCCGGAACCGGGGCCGCCCGTCCGGACCGACCGACGGCCGCACGAGTCCCTCGGTCACAAGCGTGCCGATCCATTCCGCGAGCTCGGCCGCGTCCGGCGGTGTCCCCGGGAACCCGGCGGCCACCCCGTCGAGGTCGGAGTCCGAGTCGTACGAGAGCCGCGAGAGGACGTGGGACCGACCTTCCGCGAGCCGCCGGAGCGGCTCGTCCGGGTCGATAGGCCCCGGGTCGGCCGAGGGGGCGCCGCGGCGGCGCCGGTCGATCAGGAGCCACCCGACCGCCGCGGCGGCCACGACGAGCCCGGCGAGGACGGCGATGTCGAGGTCGGCCGGGCCGCTCGGCGGCGGGGGCCCGACGATCCGGGCGGTGAGCAGCGAGCGGTTCGATTCGCTCAGGACCGTGAGCGTGCCCGACCCGCTCTGTGTCGCGGAAAAGTTCACCCAGACGGTCGGGCCGTCGACGCCGCTGCGGATCGGGGAATCCGTCACGGTGCGGCTCGCGCCGAACGTCGTGAGGACGACCACGTAGCCCGACGGGTCGGGGTTCCCGAACTCGTCGACGATCCGGTACCGGGTGGCGTTGTCGGTGCTCCCCGGATGGACGTACAGGGGGGCGGTCAGCGCGAGGTCGGAGGTGTCCACGGAGAACGGGAGGTTGACGACGAGCGGTCCCGCCACGCCGGTGGCCTCGAACGCGACCGGGCAGACCCCCGCCGTCGCGGCCGCGATCGTGAGTCCGAGGGTCCCGCTCGTCCAGTTGGCCGAGCTGAGCTCGGCGGTCCGGTTCGCGCCGACGGCGACCGGCGCGCCCGATAGGTTGAGCCAGAACTCTCCGCAGTTCGCTCCGACGTGCACCGCGACGGCCGCGGCGAACCCTGGGATACCCTGGTTGGACGCATCGACGGCTCGGAGGTCGATCGCGACCGGCGACCCCGCCGGCGTGGTGCCGTTCGCCTGCGGGACCGACGCCGCCAGGGCCACCACCGAGGGGACGACCGTCACGTTCGCCGCGCCGGAGACGACGGTGCCGAGGGCATCGATGACCGTCAAGGTCACGAGCTCGGAGCCGGCCGTGCCGGGGAGAAACGTGAGGGAGGGGATCGCGTCCGAGCCGGCGACTCCGGTCGCCACCGTTCCGCGGGGGACGCTCGAGTTCCACCAGAAGTGGAGGGGGAGCGACCCACCCGTCAGGGAGGCCGTCGCGGTGACCGCCACCCCGAGCCGCACGCTGTTGGAGTTCAGCTGGACGGTCGGTGGGGTCGGTCGGTTCGCGACCTCGACGGCGACGGGGACCGTGCGATTGGTGCCGGCCGAGTCGGCGACCGTCACGATGGCCGAGTCGTTGCCGGTATGGGTGTAGGAAACGGGGATCGTCCACGAGGGGCCGGCGCTCCGGTCGCAGAGGAACCGACCGTCCCCGGTAAGCAGGCACGCGGGCCCAAACGGCCCTGTCCCCGTGTTCGCAACGACGTCGACGGAGACCGTCACGTTGGTTCCCGTGTAGGCGTTCACCGGGTTCGGTCCGACGGAGACGGCGAGCGCGTTCGCGACGGCGACCGCATCGAACGAGAGCGTCGCGGACGAGTAGCCGTTCGTGACCGTGACGCTCGGCAACGCCTCTCCCGGCGCGGTGTAGGCGACCGTGAAGCCGCAGGCGATCGCCACCGTGCCCCCCGAGGCCCCGCCCGACTGGCAGGTGGTGCTGAGCGCTCGGCCACCGAGACCAGGCGTGAGCTTCGCGGTGTACACGTACCCCTCGGCTCCCGTGGCGTTCACGCTAACGGCGGCCGGAACGCCGACGTCGAGCGCGTTCGGAGCGATCGTCCCGCTTCCCACCGCCGTCGCCACCGCGGCGAGGTAGACGTGGACGGGCGGGAGCGCGATCGGGGTGCCGTTGAACGAGCCGTTGACCCAGACGGTGGCGGTGCCGGGCGGGCCGGCCGACGTGCCGTTGACGGTGATCGTCGAGTCGTACGAAGGTCCGCTCGCGACCCACCCGGTGCCGGCGAGCGCCCAGGCGTACGACACGTTCGCCGTCGACGGCGTGCCCGCTCCCGTCGAGGCGAACGCCGAAAGGATCGTCGGGGCATCGACGCTGACCGTCCCGAACTGGGACGGGGAGGTCGAGGCCGAGCTGAGGGCGGCGACCCAGTCGAGCGCGACCGAGGAGCCGTTCCGGGCGCTCGACAGGAAGTACCCGGCGGCGTGGCCTCCCGCGACCCGGTAGGACGTCGGCGTGAACGGTCCGGTGTACGAGAGGCATCCGGTTGGGCCGCACGAGAGCCCCGGCAGGGTGAGGTTGAGCACGAACCCGCCGGAGGCGTTCGTCACCGCGCTCGCGTTCGACTCCTGGCACCGGAGGGTCGTCCCGTACTTCGTGGTCTGGTTCGATTCGACCTCGATGGAGATCGTCACCGTGGCATTCGCGACGGTCGGCCGCGGCACGAGGGTGCCTTCGTCGCCGAGCATGCCGTGGAGGATCGTCGGGACGCTCGCCCCGGGGCAGGAGGCGGACGGCAGCACCGAGACCGTCGGGGCCGATGGGTGGCTCCCAACGGAACTGGTCGGGGGCGGAGAGTGGAGGGCGACCAGGAGGAGCGCGGCCAGGCCGAGCACCCCGAGGACTCCGAAGGTACGGCGGGCCGGCACGGCCTCCCCGAGAGGCGACGGGCGGGGCTTAATCGTGTCGTTGTCGGTCCGGCCGCGGACGATGAGACAAGCGGCTCCCTCGGTCCCCCCGTCGCGAGCGCGCCGGAATCCGCACCGCCCCACGGCCGTCGTCGAGATCGTGCCCCCCAAGCTCAGCTCGTTTCCCCAGGAGCGCGACCAGCTCGAGTACTCGAGCCGCTCGCTCGTGTTCGCCTCGGACGGCGGTCGGGTTCTCCGGGCGTGGGGTCCGCCGGAGCGGCCGTGGGTGCTCGCGGTGGAGGAGCTCGGGACCCGGTGGCGCGCGACCGCCTACGGCCCCGGCCCGGACGCGACCCGGCGGGCGGTACGGTCGCTCTTCTCGCTCGACCACCCGATCGAGCAGTTCTACCGGCAGGTTCGCAACGAGCCGGTCCTCGCGGGAACGGAGCGGACGTTTCGCGGCCTTCGGCTGCCGCGGGACGCCAGCGTCTACGAGGCGCTGTTCCACTCGATCCTCGGCCAGCAGGTCTCGGTCCGGGCGGCGAACGCCATCAAGCAACGGTTGATCGACGCCGCCGGCGCGCGGCTCGAGGCCGACGGGATCGGGGTCCCTCGGATCCCCTCCCCCGGTGAGCTCCTCGCGCTCGGGCCGGACGGCCTGCGCGCCCACGGCACCAGCGGCTCGAAGGCCCAGAGCCTGATCGCGCTCGCCCGCGACGAGCTCGCGGGACGGTGGACGTCCGAAGCGCTCGAGCCACTGGCCACCCCGGACCTCATCGTCGCCCTCGACGCCGCCCGGGGCGTCGGCCGATGGACGGCGGAGAACGCGGCGCTGCGCGGGCTCGGACGGCCGGACGCCTTCGTCGCCGGCGACCTCGGCGTCCGCGTGGCGCTCGATGCGTACGGCGCGGTGGACCGCGCCGCGGGGGAGTCCGAAGCGCGTGCCTGGGGGGAACGACACTACCCGGGGTGGGGCAGCTACGCAACCCTGTACCTGTGGCGGAAGTGGGTGACCGAAGGGGCTCCGAAACGACCACCCGGTTAGAGCTTCGGCCGTTCCGAGAGCGGGAACCGGTCGAGCTCGCGGTGGATCGCCCCTTCCCGGCGGAGCTCGCTCGAGTTCAGGACGACGTCCCGGATCTCGGTCCGGCCGAACACCCGGTCCGGACCACCCGACAGCCACGCGCGGGCTCGCTCGGCGTCGCGGGGTCCCCGGACGCGGAGGATCGTCACGTGGGCGAGAAACGGCCGGGGCTCCCGCGCGAGCCCCACGGCGGCGGCGGCGTCCTCGACGCGCCGGGCGAGTTCCGCGAGCTCGTCGGCCCCGTCCCCGATCCCCGCCCAGACGACACGGGGGCGCTCGGGGTCCGGGAACGCCCCGACGCCCCGCAGCTCCAGCGCGAACGCCGGCACGGGCGCGACGGCCGCGCGGACGGAGGCGGCGAGACGCTCCGCGGCGTCGACCGAGATCTCCCCGAGGAACTTGAGCGTCAGATGGGACGGGGAGCGGCCCGGTGGCGTCTCCCTCGGATCCGGGACGTCGACGGAGAGGAACGCCCGCATCGCCTTAGGTGCGAAGGGAGCCGGTTCGCTCCGCCGCCCCGACGCGAAGCGCGCCCGTCAGCTCGGGGTCGACCTCGACCCCGACCGAATCCCGACCGAGCTCGTGGGCGGCCCAGAGCGTCGTGCCGGTGCCGGCGAACGGGTCGAGGACGCAGTCCCCGGCGACGGAGAACATCCGGATCAGGCGCCGAGGGATCTCCGGTGGGAACGCGCCCGTGCGGCGGCCGACCGGTCCCTGCCGTACCCCGCGGACATCGTCCCAGATCTGCGAGAACCACCGATCCCGTTCGGCCTTCGTGTACCGGCTGTCGGATCGGCGAGGGTCGGCGCGTGGGAACGCGCGGAGCGCACCCCGTCGGAAGAGGAGGATGAATTCGCAATCGAGCGTGACGTAGGCGTTCGGCGGAAGGAACCCCGAGCCGAGGAACGCGTTCGGCTTGTTGGTCGGCTTCTTCCACAGGATGTAGGGCAGCGGCCGGAAGCCGGCGGCCTCGCACGCCCGCTCGACGTCCACGTGGTTCGGCCACAGCCGGAATCCGTCGTCGCCGGTCCGAAGGGCGTCGCCGATGTTGACGGCGAGGAGACCCCCCGGGACAAGGGCTCGGTGGCAGGCCGTCCACACCTCGGCGAGACGTTCGTGCATCTCCGGGTAGGTCCGAGCGCCCCAATGGCGGAACGACTCGTCCCACTGCGGGATCATCGGATACGGCGGGGAGGTGACCACGAGCTCCACCGATCCCGGAGCCACTCCGGGGAGGTCCCGCGCGTCCCCTTCCTCGATGCGGATCGTCGGAGCGGCCCGCGGCATCACCGGCGCGCGAGCCGGCCCGGGGGTTTATAGTGCGGCTCCCTCGACGGTCCATGCGGCTCGAGCGGCCGGTCCTCCAGGTCGCCCTCGACTTCGAGAACCTCTCGCGCGCCGTTCAGGCCGCGACGGAGGCGGTCGCCGGCGGCGCCGACTGGGTCGAGGCCGGGACGCCGCTCATCAAGAGCGAAGGGCTCGACGCGGTCCGGGCGCTGAAGAAGGCGTTTCCCGCGCACCGGATCGTCGCCGACATGAAGGTGATGGACACCGGCGCCTTCGAGGTCGAGATCGCCGCCAAGGCGGGGGCTGACCTCGTCACGGTGCTCGGCACCGCGGACGACGACACGATCGCGGAGGCCGTGCGGGGCGGGCATCTGTACGGCGCGGAGGTCGTGGTCGACCTGCTGAATGTGGCCGACCCGATCGCGCGCGCGAAGCGGGTCGCCGAGCTCGGCGCGGCCGCGGTCTGCTGGCACATCGGCATCGACATGCAGATGGCCGGACGGACTCCGTTCGAGCAGCTCGAGGGGCTCGCGAAGGCGTCCCCGATCCCGGTCGCCGTCGCCGGGGGGCTCACCTCGGAGACGGTCGCCGCCGCCACGCGCGCCGGCGCCGGGATCCTGATCGTCGGCGGGGCGATCACGAAGAGCCCGAACATCCAGGCCGCGACCGAGGCGGTCCGCCGGGCGATCGACTCGAAGACGGAGGTCGCGAGCGAGCACTTCCGGCGGTTCGCCGAGGCCGACGTCCGGACCGCGTTCGCGAAGGTCTCCTCCCCGAACCTCTCCGACGCGATGCAGCGCCACGGGGCGATGCACGGCCTCCATGCGCACCTGCCGCTTCCGACGACGAAGGTGATCGGCCCGGCGGTGACGGTCGTCACGCGCGACGGGGATTGGGCGAAGCCGGTGGAGGCGATCGACCGCGCCGGCGCGGGCGATGTGATCGTCGTCGACGCCGGCGGCGGCACCACCGCGGTTTGGGGCGAGCTCGCGAGCTGGAGCGCCCAAGGCCGAGGCGTCGCCGGGGTCGTCATCGATGGCGCGGCGCGGGACCTCGACGCGATCCTCGAGCTCGGTTTCCCGGTGTTCAGCCGGCACGTCTCGCCGAACGCGGGCGAGCCGAAGGGCCACGGCGAGATCGGCGTGGAGGTCGTGGTCGGGGGCGAGAAGGTCCGGCCCGGGGACTGGATCGTCGGCGACCTTTCTGGGGTCGTCGTCGTCCCGCGGGAGCGCGCGGCCGAGATCGCCAACCGGGCGCTCGACGTGCTCGAGCACGAGAACCGGGTTCGCGAGGAGATCCGGCGCGGTTCGACCCTGAGCGCGGTCCAGAAGTTGGAGCGGTGGGAACGTGTCGGCTGAGGTCGGGGTCCCCGGCGAAACGCTTTACGAGAGGTCCCCTCGACGGGGCGGCGCTCCCGTAGTCTAGTCCGGTCAAGGATATCGGGCCTTCGACCCGACAACGCGGGTTCGAATCCCGCCGGGAGCATCCGAACTCCCCCGGGCGCTTCCCCAAGCTCCGACGGCCTGGTCCGCCGATTCCCGCGCTCGGTGGGGCCGGCGGTCTCGTACAACGTGGTTCGGCAGGACCCTACCTGGCCGTCCGAACGGTCACCGTGACCAACGGGGAGCACCGGCGACTCTGCGTCTCCCCCCGCGGGGTCGCTCGGGCTCGACCCCACCGGACGGTCGAGCTGCCCTCGCGCCCTCGGAGCCAGGTCTCGCCGTCGTACGGCCGAACCGGTGAGCCCGGGAAGAGGTTGTCGCGGCCCACCGGAGGGGGCCTCGTGGGTCCCTACGCCGCCACGACGGTGTGGGCCGCCCGCTTCATCGGCTCGAGGAGGTAGAGGACCCCCGCGAGCGCGACGAGCACCGCGCCCAAGACCGCCAGCACCCCCATCCCCGGCGCCAAGACCACCGCCGCCAGGAAGGCGACGACGATCAGGAGGACCGCGGCGGAGAGCGCCCGCTCTCGCCAGACGGTGTACCCGAGGTGGCTGAACAGGATCGCCAGCCCCCCGAGGACCGCGAGGACCAGGGCGTCCGACCACGCGTTGAACGCGCCATACGTCCGCCCGAGCACGAGGTCGACGGACCCGGTGAGCCACGTCACGGCCGCCGCGAGGAGGAACAGGACCCCTCCCACGAGACCGAGCGCGTACCCGACCTTCTCTTCGTTCCAGATTGTCATGATTTGCAATCACCTCCCATCCCTACGCTCCCCGAGGAGCACACCGGCGTGCGCCGGGGTCGCCCTCGAGGGCCTCGCCATCTCCGGTCGCGCCCGCGGGATCCACGGGTGCGCGGTCCGGTCGTCATCGTCCAGGTTGGACGTCCGGGGGCCGAACGGCCCGGGACCGCCCTAGCTCGTCGGCCTCGGCCCGAACCGCCGGGTCCGGCGGGCCGGCCGGAGGGCCGGATGCGGCCGGGACGTGTGCGCCGCCAGCGCCTCCGGCGTGGCGAAAGTCGTCCCGCAGAGGGAGCAGGTGACCCCCGGCGTCAGGTAGTACGGGTTCATCGCCAAGCTGGCGTTCGGGTCCCCGCCCCCGTGGACCTTCGCGACGTGATGGACGAGATCGGCGGGTTCGGCAAAGACGGCACCGCAGTCGGGACACTCTTCGGACATGGTTCCACCTCCAGGGACCTCGATTGGAGTCTCGAAAGCATCCGTAATGAACCCTTGTCCAACGGGGGCCACCACCGACGACGATTGCCGGACTCGGCGGGCCGAAAGTTCCTCGATTGTCGAACTTTCCCGTCCGCCGCGGACCGGGGTGCACCGGCCTCTTCCCCGCGTCCGAGCCGCGAGGGTCCCAGGAATACCGCGGCGGCCCAGGCGCGGTTCCGGCGACCCCCGACGGGAGGCGCCGGTCCGGCCCCCCGTGTCCCGCCGGTCGAACCTACCTTCGTCCGACGCGGGCCGTCCCGGCGGCGGCCGCTCGCGACGCCGTCGATTCGGCGGCGGTCCGCGCGTAGGCGGCGACCGGACCGAGCAGGAGCGGCGCGTCGCGGGGATAGATGTCCTGGAGGTCTCGGGGCCGGCCGTCGGCGAACACCGCCGCCGCGTGGTTCCGCGTCCCGTACTGGAACAGCGACGCGAGGATTGGCCACACCTCGAGACCTTTCGGCGTGAGCTCGTAGTAGGGCCGGCGCGGCTCGCCGGGCGGCGTCGCCTTCCGGATCAGGTCCTCCGACTGGAGCTGCCCGAGCCGGATCGACAGGGTCCGCTGCCGCAGTCCCGGGTTCCGCTTCCGGATCAGACCGAACGTCGCCTTCGGGAAGAACGCGATGTCCCGAAGGACCGTGAGCGTCCACTTCCGGCCGAGCGTCTGCAGCGTGGTGGCGATCGGGCACGCCTCGAGCGGGACCGCGGCTGGCGCGGGGTAGGAGACGTTCGGCGAGCCCATCGATCCTCCCGAGGCGACCGGACTTGGTAAGGTATCGCCCGAAACTCCCGCGGCGACGAGGGGGGCGGAAAGGGTTCGGTCGGCGGACCTACTTCTTGGCCGCGAAGTGCTTGATGGCCGCGTTGTCCTCATCGTAGGCGTGCGCCAGGTTGGCGAGGACCATCTGCTCGAGCTGCGCGGCCGGGATCATCTTCGAGTGGAAGTCCCCGACGACGTTGACGGTCGTCTTCGCGCCGTTCGGGCGGTAGTACATCATGAACTTCGACCCGGCGAGGGGGCCTTCGAGCGAGTGGACCATCATCGCGAGCGGCGGGAAGTACGTCACGTGGTTGACGACCTTCACCCAGTTCCCCTCGACGTTCTGCTCCCAGGAGAGGCGCATGCCGCCCTCGGGGTGCGGGCCGCCCTCGACGTTCCGGCGGTCGCTGTGGGACTGGCCGTGGTCGACCGGCGAGTCGATGAACTTCCAAACGGTCTCGATCGGCGCGTCAAAGTTGCTTCCGAGGTCTTCGATGTGGGCCATGGTTCGCAAGGCCCCCCGGGCTACTTGAATCGAAGCGGCCGGAAAGGATACCATCGGTGTCCGGACGACGACGCCGGCCGGGGGTTCGTACCCCGCCGCCTTAAGCGGGCCCCCTCGTAACCGACGACCGACGCCGACATGACGGACGAGCCTCCGACCGACGGAACCCTCGGCCGGCTCACGCTCGCCCGGAGCCGGGCGCTCCTGCGGACCCGCGTCGGCGTCCTGATGGTCGCGTTCGTCGCGATCCTGTACGGGTTCCTGTCGCTCCTGCTCGGCCAGATGCTGGTGCTGGGCCGGACGGACTTCCGATCCGTCCAGGTGACGGTCCTGAACGGTCAGGGCGCCGCGGCGTGGTGGAACTACCCGGCGCTGATCGTCACCGCCCCCGGGGGCGTCCTGGTCCTCCCGTTCCTCGCAACGATCACGATGGTCGTCGTCTCGCTCGGGGTCGGCATCGGGATGTCGGTCGGCCTCGTCCTCGCCTACCGATTGCTGCGCCGGAACCGGACCGGGTCGGCGCGCCCGGCCGCGGTCGGGTCGATCTCGGGGTTGACCCCGGCGATGATCGCGCTGGTCACGCTCGGGGCCTGCTGCTCGACCACGGCCGCTGCGACCGCGGGGATCGGCGTCGTCGCCCAGGCGAGCGGGGCGACCATCCCGGATCTGCTCGCCAACACCTGGTACCTGAACCTGTTCCAGGTCGGGGTCCTCTGGATCGCGCTCGTGGCCCAAGAGCAGCTCCTGAGCGTGTACGGCCGGGTGCTCGGCGGAGCCACGGCCGACGGGTCCGTGTCGGACCCGGTGCCGCTCGACGCGCGGTTCGCCGCCGGCGCGGCCCTCCGGGTGGCGCTCCTCGCGGGCGGGGTGACGTGGGGGCTCGCCACGATCGCCGAGTGGACGACCCCGAACCCGCCGATGGCGACCCCGGCGCTCGCGTTCCAGTGGCTCGCCCAACACGCCCTCCTGGGCGCGTTCGCGACCGGGGCCGGGCTGTTCGTGCTCGGCACGTATCGCCGCCTCCGGGACGCGGCGACGCCGGCGGCGAGCCGGATCCTCCGGGGGGCGTTGTTCGTCGGAGGGCTCTCGGTGTTGACCTGGACCCCACCCGTTCTCGCGTCCGCCGGGGTGTTCGGACTCGTCAACGAGATCCTCGGCGCGTTCGGACGACCCGCGTCGTGGGGGGCGGTCGTTCCGCCGTCCATCGGCCCGGTCGCCCTCGGCCTCCGGTGGCTCCTGCAGTTCGGATTGCTCGGGGCCTTCGCCGTGATCGCGGCGCTCTCGCCGGAGCTCGCGTTCCTGCCCCTCCAATGGACGACATCGGCCCGCCCGGCCCGGACCCGCTCCGAGGACGGCGATGTCGGCGGGCGGTCGACCGCCCCGCCTTCGGTCCGTCCGAGCGGCCCAGGGACGTTCGCCGCGGCGACGATCGCGGCGGTGGAAGTCCAGACGACGCCGAAGAGCTGACGACCGGCCGTCAGTTCGGCCTCGGCTCGTCGTCCCGCGAGGGGCCCGAGGGGAAGTACGGGGTCCCGACGCGCCGGTCCCACCCGCGTTCGCCGCAGACGGAGCACGTGAGATAGCCCGAGCCGCCGACGTGAGGTCCGAGGACCCAACGTAGGGTCGGGGCCGAGAACGTCGCCCCGCACGAGGAGCACTCGAATTGGGGCGCGGAGTTCGGGGCGGGGGTCGGTCGCGGCCGTGAGCCGAAGACGGCCACGAGGACCATGAGCGGCACGATCAGGAAGGCGACCCCGGCGATGAGCGCCGTTTCTCCGCCGGCGGAGACGAGGCCGGCGTCGGGGAGGAGGAGGAGGGTGGTCGGCCCCGAGACGACGATAGCGACGGCCGACAGAACGAGGCCGACCGCGGGCCCGAACCCGGGGCCGTGCTGATGCTCGATCACCCCGTTCCGCAGCGTGAGAAGCAGAACGAGGGCCAGGACCGCGGTCGCCGCGACCTGGATCGCGAGGCCGGTGACGAGGAACGTGAGCGGCGGCAGGGAGGCGGTCACCTGGCCGAACGCCCCGTAATGGCTCGGGACCTCGGCGGGCAGGCGAGGCCGGACGGCCACGAAGGTGAGCGCTTCGAGGAGACCGCCGGGCGCCCCGGCCATCGCGACACGGAGCCAGGGACGCCCTCGGCCCCCCGGAAGGAGGGGCGCGATCCGGCTCGGAGCGCTCGGGATCGCGCTCACGGAACTCCGACTCCGGTCGGACCGGCCCGGGGTGTTCCGCTCGCCGCCGCGTTGACGTCGGAGAGCGCCCGGAGCGTCAACGCCAGGGCGCGGACCTCCGGCAACATCGCGCGGCCGCGCGGCGTGAGCTCGTAGTACTTTCGCACCGGGCCCCGGCTCTCGGTCCCGTGGTACGTGCGCACGAGGCCATGGGCCCGCAGGCGGGCCAGCACGGGGTACAGCCGCGACGGGGTGGCCGCGAACTCCTCGCCGTGGCGCGCCCGCAATCGCTCCAGGAGCGCGTAACCGTAGGACGGTCCGTCTTCGAGCGACTCGAGGACCCAGACGGGGAGGATGCCGTGCCGGAGCTCCCGACGGAGGCCGGTGAGGAACGTCGACGGCCGGCTCGGCGCCATCGGCGTCTACTATGTCGCTAAGAGATATAGGGTACGCGGGCCCGCGCCCGGCGACCGATCGACGCCCTAGGGGCGAGCGGGGGCCGTGGGTCGGGCCGTCCCGGAAGCGACCCCGAGGGAGGTCGGGCTCACGGACTCGGTGGCCGGATGCCCGTCGAGCCGGACCAATCCTTCCCGGACCAGGAAGAGGAATTCCCCCGTCATCGTGACCGCCATGACCCCTCCGAAGGCGAGCGTCGGGGCGAGGAGGTCCGGGGCCACGGCGAGGGCGACACCCGTGAGGCTCATCGCGAGGAACGCCCCGACGACGGGAGTCAGCACCCGGTCCAGCCCGGCGCCGCGGCCGGTCCGAAGCAGCTGGAGGGCCCCGATCACGGTCAGGGCCATCACGGCGCCCATCAGGCCCGCCCCCACCGGCGGGTCGACGGGGACGAACGGCGCCACGATGCCGGCGGCGGCGAGCCCGAGGAGCGGGTCGCGGACCCCGCGTGCCATCGGGATCCACAATAGGAGCGCGACCATCGCCGCGGCCATCGACCAGAGGAACCACGCCGACGTCAGGGTCCCCGCCAGGACCGGCAGGAACCCCGGCGGGCTGCCGCCGGCGACGGTGAAGAACAGGCCCATCAGCACCTCGGCCGACGTCGCCATCGCGGTGATGGCGACCGGCCAGAACCAGCGGGTTCGACGGATCCGCCGGTCCTCGAAGACGATGAGCGAGATGAACCAGAGTCCCGGCGGGACGAGCATCATCGAGTTGAACGTCATCAGGACGACGGTGTACGTATTCAGGTCCGGTTGCGCGAACGCCGCGAGGGCGGCCATCAGGACGCCGGAGCTGCCGAGCAGCGCGCTCGACCCGATCACCATCCGGGTGAGCGGGGGCAGCGGACCGGACCGCGGGACGATCTGGGTGAGGATGAACACCTCCGCGGCGACCATCCCGAGGGCGACGAACACGTACGCCGCGAGGTCGAGGTTGAGGACGAACAGCGCCGGCACGGGACCGGCCGGCGGAGCGGGGCGCGGCTCAAGTCATGCGGGTACGAACGGGGCTCGCGCGCGGGGTCCACCGGCAAGGTTCTACTACCTCACCCGCATCGGGCCCTCGTGACGACCATCCGCGGGATCGACCGTCAGATTGCGCGCCGGCACCTGCTCCGCCACCCGTTCTACCAAGCGTGGTCGCACGGCGAGGTCCCGCTCGACACGTTGCGGTCGTACGCGGGCCAGTACTACCAGTTCGAGCGGAGCTTCCCGAAGTATGTCGCCGCCGCCTACGCGCGGGTCGACGACCCGGCGGGTCGACGCGCGCTCCTCGGCAACCTCCTCGACGAGGAGGGCCGCGACCCCACCCATCCGGAGCTGTGGCGACGGTTCGCCGAGGGGCTCGGCGTTCCTCGGACCGAACTCGAGAAGGCCCCGACCCACCCGGCGACCCGCCGCCTGCTCGCGACGTATGAGCGGCACGCCGTGCGGGGCACGACGGGCTCGGCGCTTGGCGCGCTCTACGCCTACGAGTCGATCTTCCCGGAGGTCGCGGCGGAGAAGGCCCGCGGCCTCGCGAAGTTCTACGGCGTGACCGACGAGCGGTCCCTCGAGTTCTTCCGCGTCCACACGGTCGCCGACGTCGAGCACGCCGGGGCGGAGCGCCGGTTGATCGCGAAGGAGCTTACGAACGGTTCGGCCCCGCGCGTCGAGCGCGCCGTCACGGAGACGGTCGACGCTTGGTGGCGGTTCCTCGATCCCTTCGTCGGGCCGGGCGCCGGCTGAACCGCGCTAGCGCCGCGGCCTCGGGGGTTCCTCCCCGGGGCCCGTCTGGTCGCCTTAGGTCGCGTGCATCCAGGTGACGTTGAAGCTTGTCCCGTCCGGCGTCAGCGCGGACGTGGCCGCCTTGGTGTGAAGGGTGGTCGTCATGTTGATCCGCTGGATCGTCGACGAAGCGAACCCGCCGATCACGTGGGTCGTGCCTCCGATCGTGGCTTCGTTGGTGTTCGCCACGTTCGTCTTGTCCTTGCCGAAGTGGGCCGTCCCGAAGTCGGAGAGCGGCAGCACCGAGCTGCTCGACGGAGCCTCGGCGATCCACTCGGCCGAGTGGTGCTTCGCCGTCGGGACCTTCTTCGAGTGGTGGGAGCTCACGCCGGTGGTCACGTCGGTGAGCGTGACGGTGAACCCGACGGTCGAGCTCACGTACTTCACGGACGCCTTCATCGTGTCCCCCGGGTGGACCGTGATGGGGAAGTTGAACGGGAAGGCGGGGTAGAACTCGTACCAGGCCGAGTACACCGCGGTACCGCTGCTGCAGTCGGCCTCGGTCCCGGTCTGCTCGACCGTGTTGGAGCCGTCCCCATCGATCCCGACCCAGAACGAGGACCAGCGGTTCGCGGAGGTGCACGTCAGCGTCGGCTGGACCCACGACCCCTGCACGTACGTGACCTTGTTCGTCGAGCTGATCACGGCGTAGCCGGCCCAGTTCGAGCTGTGGGACGTCGGGTGGGGGCCGGAGAGGAAGAGCGCGTTCTCGGGGGTGACGACGGGTGTGACCACCATGGTCGCCGCGACGGCGGCGGGTAGGACGACGATCGACACGAGGAGCATCAAGGCCGACAGATTGCGACGCATACCGTTCCTTCGCCTCGGGGGAGGCGGGCGAGCTACGGGCTCCTCGGTCATCAACCCTCTCCTTCCGGCGCGAAGCCGGGTCCGGACGAGACCGGTGGGGTCCGCGGACTCGGTCGTCCCCAGAAAGTCTCTTACGGGAGAGCCCGCGCACAGTAGTGTTCAATGACGACCCGCGGCCGGCACGGGCTCGACGGACGTCCGCACGGCCTCCGAGGCAACCTTCTCGTGGCCCTCCTGATCGTACCCCTCCTGGTCGGGACGGCGGCGGCCGCCCCGGTCCGCGGAGCGAGCCTCCTCGTTCGGACGGACGCCGGTGCGATCTCGGGGGGTCACTGGTCGTCGACCCCTCCCCAGCGCGACGAGCAACCGGGCGCGCGGGCGTTCCCGGCCGTGACCTTCGACGTCACCGGCACGCTCGGGGTCGTCTACGGCGGCGAGGGACCGGGGGGCGCGGCGCTCAACGATACCTTCGCCAACGACGGCGACTTCCCGGGGGAATGGTCGGGTTTCTCCGACCACGTCGTCGGAACGCCGCCGCCCCTCATCGGCGCGACGATCGTGTACGACCGGCCCGACAGCGTGTTCGTGATGTTCGGGGGAGTCTTCGCCAACCACTCGGCGTCCGGCGAGACGTGGGAGCTCCGGAACCTGACGAACTGGGTCGAGGTCCCCTCGTCGAGCGGTGGCCCGCCCGCCCATGCCGGGGCGGTCCTCACGTACGACGCCGCCGATGGATACGTCGTCCTGTACGACCCGGCGGGGAACGGCTCGACGTGGAAGTTCCTCGGCGGCGCCTGGTCGCTCCTCCCGACTTCGACCTCCCCGCTCGCCCGGACCGGGCCCGTGTTCGCCTACGACCCGGCGGAGCGCGCGGTCCTCCTGTTTGGGGGGGCCTCCGCGACCGGCCCGCGCAACGACAGCTGGGAGTTCGCCGCGGGCCAATGGCGGGAGCTCCCCGGGGCGGAGCCGACCCCCCCGGCGAGCGCGGCCCCCGTCGGCACCTTCGATCCCCGGACCGCGGGCGTCGTCGTCTACGAGGGCGACGCCGGGGGGGTCACCTTCGAGTTCGCCGGCGGTCACTGGACGGCCCTTTCCGCAGGCGGTTCCGGAAGCCCTCCGGCCCGGATCGGTGCGGGGTTCTACTTCGACTCGATCGTCGACTACGCCATTCTGTTCGGTGGAGAGGCGGTCGCCAATGCGACGGTCGTGTCGGACGTTTGGGGATGGAACGTTCCCCCACCCACGGTCGACCCGACCGTGACGCCCTCGGCGTTCCCCCCCGAGGAAGTGGGGCTGCTGGCCGCGGCCGTCGCGATCCCCGTGGTCGTCGCGTGGTGGCTCCGGCGTCGCCCGCCCCGCAAGCTCCCCGTCTCGGCGCCCCAGTCCGCCGCGTCGGCCGCGCCGGGCGGCTAGAGCCCGAGGACCCCGGCGGTCGGGAGCGCGACCGCGACGACCGCCAGCACGCCGATCGCGAGAGCGATCCCCGCTGCCGCGGCCCGCCATCCGGTTCCGGGGTCGAACGCCGCCGCGAGCGCGGTGCGGCTCGGGAACCCCGGCGACACCCCGACCTGGAGGGAGGCGGCGGCCTCGCGGGTCGCCGCCCAGAAGATCCCGAGGGGCAGGCCCGTCAGGGCGGCCCCGAGGACCAGCCCGACGAGGGCGGCCGGACCGAGCCCGAGCGCCGCAACGACGACGACCACCACCGACACGCCCGCGGCCGCCCAGCGACGGCCGGGGGCGAAGGGCCGGCGCGTGTCCGGGCGTCCCGGCACCGAGGCGAGGAGGAACGGCACGAGCGCCCCGAGGACGAGGCCACCGAGGGTCGCGGGCGACCCGAGGCCGAGGGCGGGCCCGAGGACCGCCGGGGAGATCCCCGCCACCCCCGGGATCACGTAGGGAAGCGCGAGGGCGGCGCCGAGCCCGGCCCACCCCGCCGCCGTGGCGTCGAGGATCTCCGGGACGCGACGAGGCCCCCCGGAGGGCCCGGAGCTGACCCGGAGCGTCGCCAGCACGGCCGCGGCCGACGTCGCCCCGACCCCGGCCAGGACGACGCCGAACGCGCCCTCTGGGGAGTAGGCGACGATCGCCTCGTACGCGACGAAGGTCGGGACGGCGACGACGAGCACCCCTGCCCCCACCGAGCGCAGCCCCCGGGCGAGCGAGCCGATGACGCCGAGGGCGACGCCGGCGCGGACGGACGCTTCCGCCTCCGCCGGCTCGAACACCGCGAGCCGCAGGACGTACATCGAGCCGACCGAGGCGAGCCAGCCGGCGAACACGACGACCGTCACCTCGGCGTTCCCCGGCATCCAGAGCGCGACGGCTGCGGCCGAGAGCAGGACGGCGGTGAGGGCCGCCGCCGGGGCCCCGAGCCGGTACGGTCCCTCGATCCGGTCGAAGAGTAGGCCGACGAGTCCCGCCGCTGTCCCGAGGGCGGCGACGAGGAGCGGCAGGAGGAGCGCGTCGGGCACGATCGTCCGGAGCACGACCATGTCGGGGACCACGGCCGTGGCCGCGGCGAGGGCCGCGACCAGGGCGGCGAACCGGAGTCGCGGGTCGAGGCGCGACGCCGGCTCACCGAGGAGGAGCAAGAGGCCGGGACCGACGGCGACCCCGAGCAGGGCCGCCGGGCCCGTACCGCCGAGGAGGAGCACCGAGAGGACCGCGAGGATCGCGAGACCCGAAGCTCCGAGTCCGACAGCGACCGTCGAAACCGGAAGCGCCCGCTCGGCCGGCTCCGGCCCGTCGGGGACCTCGCCGGCGCCGTTCAGCCCGAGGAGGGCAAAGGCGGCGATCGCACCGACCACGAGCCCGAGGTCGAACGGCGAGCCGTTCGTGCTGCCGCCGAGGGCCCGGCCCACGAGGAGCAGGACGAACGTGGCGATGATCGCGGGCGAGGCCCGGAGGATGGCGGCCGTGGCCGTCCCCGACTCGGCTCCCTCGGAGAGCCGGAGGATCCGAAGCGCGAACGCGCCGCCCACGGCCAGGGTCCCGATCGCGGCGACGACCGTCTCGATTGGGGCGAAGTCGACGTTCATCCGGATCCGGCCCGGGATGGCGGGCGCCGGGCGATAGACGCTTCGGCCGCGGGGTCCGGGGTCGCGCGAAGCGAATCGAGGAGGAGCGCGCGCTCCCGGGCCACCCGCCGCTCGCTTGCGAAGTACGCCGACCGCCGGACCCGGAACGGGTCGACCGTCACGGTCCAGGGCCGGTCGTACTCCACGCTCCAGAGCATCAGCGGCTCCGGTTCCGCCAGCGGGAGCGTGAGCCGGTGCTCCCCGGAGAGCGCCGCCTGGAACTCGTCGGTCCCGAGGGTTCCCCGGACGACGTCTCGCGTCGCCGCGACGAGCTTGCGGACCATCCCCCAGACGAACGACGGCGCCTCGATCTCGAGGCTTAGGCCCGACTCGGCCGGACGGACGTCGAACCTCCGGACGCTCCGGACGACCGGCCGGTCGGCGGAAAGACCTCGGCCGAACGACCGGACGTCGATGTCGCCGACGGCGAGCGCCGCGGCCCGCCGGTACGCCGCGGCCGGCCCGACCGGTTCGGATTCGAGGTAGTGGTACTCCCGCGAGCGGGCCGCGCGCGGCCGGAACGAGTCGTCGACCTCGGCCGCGGCGGAGAAGAAGATCTCCGGGGTGATCCCGTTCAACGCGCCGAGGAGGGCCCGGCCGGCGAGGGCCGAGGTCAGCACGAGCGCGTTGCCCCGGGCGCTCACCCCGCGGTCGGTCCGGCTCGCCACGTCGACCGCGGCCCGGGAGCTCCCGAAGACGCCCGCCGCCGCGGCGCCGCGCAGGATCTCGCCCTCGACGGTGCGCAAGCCCGGCTGGCGCGCCCAGCCGTAGAACCGGCGGCCGTCGTACCCGAACCGGACCAGCCAACGCGCCGTGGCCGGGGACGGGGCGCCCGGCCTAAGACGGCTTGGTTCGCGACTTCCGCTTCGGGGGAGTCGCGGCGGGAACCGGGTCCGGCGGAGTGGCGCTCGGGGGAGCGGGGGCTGGGCCGACGGCCGCCGCCGCCGGGGCCGCGGGACGCTCGAACAGCCGCCGGAACGTCTCGAAGTGGGGAATGAACCGGTCGGCCCGGCGCCGCTCCTCGAGCTCGCCCAGGGAGATCTCGAGCAGCGCCTTCGTTTTCGGGTCGCCGTCGCGCGCCTTCACGAGGTAGACGCAAAGGAGCTGGTACTGCGGCAGGACGTAGGCGTCGGTTCGCGGCGTGCTCATGTCGCCCTTCCGAGGCCGGTACACCTTCTCGAGCGGGACCCGTTCGGCGACGGCCCGCCGGTGCGAGAAGCCGAAGTACCGTCCTGGGCCGACGACGCGGGTCACGTCGCGGACCGAACCGTTGAACGCGTTCTGCAGCCGGTCGGACTCGTGCCAGAGCCACAGGCCGAACCCGTAGTCCCCCTCCTGGTACGCCTCCCACGCGCGGCCGTAGAGCGCGGCCTCCTTGGCCTCGTGCGGGAGCGCGGGGTCGAGCTCGCTCCGCCAGTCGGAGACGAGGACGTCCACGCGCATCGTCGGGGAGAACGTCTTGAACGTCGGCACCCCCTCCGGCTCGGCCATCGGGCGATAGCACGTCGCGAGGCTCTTATCGTTCGCCGGCGCCGCGGCGGCGTCCGACCCGCGCGCCCTCCCGCCAGACTCGGCGGACCCGGCTCGCCCCGGCGGACGCGACTCGGGTGAGGTCTAGGCCCCCGCATTCGACGAGGTCCGCGACCCCGCCGACCTCGAGGCTCCCGAGACCGGGCCAGCCGAGCACGGCGGCGGCGTTCTCCGAGTACATCCGGATCGCCGACGCGGCATCGACGGACTCGGGCGCCCCGGTCCGTCGCGGGGCCATCGCGGCCGCGATCCCCACCCACGGGTCGAGCGGTTCGACCGGCGCGTCGCTCGAGGCGACCGGGGCGTGGCCGTGGGCGAGGAGTGTCCGGAACGGGTACGTATAGCGCGCCCGCCGGGCCCCGAGCCGGTCGACGATCCACGCGTCGCTCGGGACGAATCCGGGTTGGACGACGAGGTGGGGGCGGACCCGGTCGAGCCGGGCGAGGAGGTCGGGGGGGATTAGCGAGGCGTGTTCGACGCGCGGTCGGATGGTCGGGCGGCTTCGGGCGAACACTCGCAGGGCGCCGAGGAGGGCCCGGTCGCCGATGGCGTGCACCGCGAGCCCGGCGCCCAGTCGTTCGGCTTCGACCGCGAGCTCGGTCAGGGCCTCCTCCGACAGGAGCCGGAAACCGGACTCCTTCGGCCGGTCGCGGTACGGGGTCCGCAGCCACGCCGTTCGCGGTCCGAACGCCCCGTCGGCGACGACCTTGAGGCCTACGAGCCTCGTCGAGCCGGTCGCGGCGCGCCTCCGGAGCGCGACGAACCTCCCGTGGGCCTCCGCCCGCAGGTAGATCGCGAGACGCGCCGGCAGCCGGCGGCGGCGGGCGATGCGGCCGAGCGCCTCGGCTTCCGAGGCGGAGGCGCTCATCGGAGCCAGCGTCGTCAGGCCGAACGACGCGGCGCGGTCGAGGAGCCGTTCGAGTTCGCGGGCGGTCGGGGGGAACGCCCGTTCGCTCCACGGTCTGAGCGACTCGAGGGCGTTGTCGAACAGGAGCCCGTTGGGTCGGCCGGTCGCGTCGCGTCCGATCCGTCCTCCCGGCGGGTCGGGGGTGTCGCCGTCGATTCCGACCTCGGCGAGCACGCCCTCGCTGACCAATGAGGCGTGCCGGCACACCCTCTCGAGAACGACCGGCCGGTCGGGCGCCCAGCGTTGCAGGTCGATGGCCGTCGGGTATCGGCGCTCTCGGAGCCGCTCCTGGTCCCAGCCGGCCCCGACGACCGGTCCGTTCGGGTGGCGGACGGACCAAGCCCGGAGCTTCCGGCCCATCTCGACGATCGACCGGCATCCGGTCAGATCGAGCGTTACGGAGGCCCGCGCGAGCGCGGACAGGTGGAGGTGGGAGTCGGTCAGCCCGGGGACCGCGAGGCGACCACCCAGGTCGACCCGCTCGGCGCCCGTAGCAGTCGATCGCCGGACCGTCCGAAATCGCCCCGAGGCGACGACCCGACCGTCCTCGGCGGAGACCGCTTCGACGAGGCGCCGGCCCGTGAAGATCCGCCCGCGGACCCAGGTGATCGCCGGCACCCGTCGCCTCCGGACGCCGGGGCTACGGACCCGCCGGAGGGGCGAGCGCCGGCGGGTCCGTCGGGCCGTCGGCCGGCGGCTCCGATGGTCCGCTCTCGGGCGGTCGCCGGCGACGCGACCGGGCGTACAGGGCGATGGCGGCCGCCGCGAGGATCAGGATCCCGCTCAGCACGAGCGGGTTCAGCAGGAACCCCGTGAGCGAGGAGACGAACGGCGCGACCGTGACGTTCACGGACCGGACCGCGGATCCCCCGGCGCTGTCGTTCCACCACGCGGTGGCGGTGAACGTGCCCGAGGATCCGTACGAGTGATTCGGGTCGAGCCCGGTGCCGACGTGCCCGTCGCCGAACGTCCAGTTCATCGTCCCGGGGGGTACGCCGCCCGCGACGGTGGCGGCGAACCCGACCGTACCTCCGGCCGTCGGGATTGCGGGGGAGGTGGAGATCGCCGATACGGTCGGGAACGACGCGACAGAGACCGTCGCGGCTCCGTTTGCCGAACCGCCGCCCGAGTCGGCGAGCGAGACCGAGACGGCCCGCACGGCCGGCGCCCCCCCGAACGAATGGCTGGGTCCGGGTCCGAACCCGTCGCTCCCGTCGCCGAACTCCCACGTGAAGTTGAACGGTCCCGTGCCTCCGGTGACCCGGGCGAGGAGCGAGGTGGACACCCCGGAGTCGGCGACCGCCCGTCCGTTCACGACATACTCCGGGACGATCGCCACCGCGGGGTCTGGGGCGACGGAGACGTTCACGGACCCTTCTGTCCGGAGCCCGAGCGCATCGACGACGCTCGCGACGACGGTCTGGTTCCCCGCGGCCGGGAACGTATGGACGACCGACGCGCCGTACTCGACCGGCCCGGCGCCGAAGTTCCAGGTGATGTTGAACGGGGTCGTCCCGTTGCCGAGGACCGGCGCGGCGGTGAACGTGTCCGAAGCGCCCACGTCGACGCCGGGATAGAGGACGACGATCGTCACGGCCGGCCCGGCGTGGACGATCAGCTGGAGGTCGTGGACGTTCGCCGAACCGTTCGGGTCGATGACGGCGACGGTGACGTTCTCCACCCCCGGCTGCAGGTAGGTGTGCGGGATCAGGCCCGGGGTCGACCGGACGGACGTGCCGTCCCCCCAGAGGACCCGGATGGTGGCGTTCACCGAGCCGACGGCGGAGACGTTGAGGTCGACGGGACGACCGACCTCCGGCGTCGAGGGGACGACCCCGACGTTCAGGTCGGGCACGGCGGAGTACGTCCACGTCGCGTTCGTGACCAATCCCGACGCGGTCGCTCCGCCGACGGAGATCGGGTTGAGACCGGAAGAGTTCGAGGCGAGGGCGGCTCCCGAGACACCGGTCCCGGCTCCCGGAACGGGTCCGGTCCAGTTGCACGGGGCGCTCGGCCCACGGCAGACGAGCGCGTAGGTCGAGTTCGACAGCGCGCCGGCGGGGGAGGTGGTGCCGCCGGTGAGAAGGAGCTCGCCGAGCGCCGGGTCCCACGTGAGGGAGCCTCCGACCCGGCCGGCCGGCACGACCCCTCCGAACGAGCTCGTGACGTTGGTCCAGGTTCCGGCGCCGTACGTCCAGCTGTCCGACTCCGTGCAGTTCGTTGAGCCGCACCGGGCATTTCCTCCGAACAGCACGAGCGCCTGCAGGGTCGGGTCGTACGCCATCGCCGCCCCCGCCCGGGCGGAGGGTGCGCCGAACGGAGGAAAGCCGGACTCGAGGAGCCAATGGCCCGACGTGCCGTTGAACCACCACGTCTCGTTGTCGAACGCCGTGCACCCGAGGAACGCGAAGCAGCCGCCGAACAACACCGAGGCGTTGACGGACCGATTGGCGTCGAAGGCGAAGCTCGACTCGCTTTGGGGATTGAGGCAGGCGGCGGCGTTCGTCGCACAGGGGGACCCGATCGGGCTCCACCGTCCGTGGGCGAACTCCCAGGTGTCGTTCGAGAACCGGTTCCCGACGCCGCCCCCGTTCCCGTCCACGTGTCCGCCGAACAGCACGATCGCGCCGGCGAGCGGGTCGTAGTCGATCATCGCCTCGGAACGGGAGGCCGGAGACCGAAATCCGAGGCCGGTCAGATTGCTCGTATCGTCGACCCAGCTCGAGTTGCGGTACAGCCACGTCTGATTGGACGCGCAGCCCGACGCGAGGCAACCGCCGAACCAGACCGCCTCCTGGTCGGCGAAGTCGTAGGCCATCGACGCCCCCGTGCTCGCCGGGGGCAGGTCTCCGAACTGCTCGGTCGTCACGTTCTGCCAACCGACCGCCGCGCCGGCGCCCCGAACCACGGTGCGGTCTTGACCCAGGCAGCCCCGGCAGCTCGTCGGGGTCACGCGCCCATTCGCCGCGGAGGTGGGGGACGATGGGGCGAAGGTGCTCAGCAGGCCCGGCGCCACGAGGAGGAGGAAGACGATCCCGGCGGCGACAAGCCCGGCGAGAGCGGAGCGGCGGGCCGCGGCCATCCGCCGGTCGAGCGGGTGGCCGCCCTTAAGGGGTTTCGCGACCGGATTCTTCCCTAGACGTCGAGGTACCGGTAGAACTCGTACGGGTGGGGCCGCAGGTTGAGCTGCAGCTGCTCGTCGCGCTTGATCTCCCGGAACGAATCGAGCACTTCCGAGTCGATCACCGGCTTCAGGAAGGCGTCGTCCGAGCTCAAGCACTCGAGCGCCTCGCCGAGCGAACCCGGCAGCTCCCGGATCCCGAGCTCCTTCCGGCGACCCGGGGACAGCTTGTAGATGTCGGCGTCGACGGGCGGCGGGGGCTCGATCTTCCGCCGGATCCCGTCGAGGCCGGCCATCGAAAGCGCCGCCTCGGTGAGGTAGATGTTCGCGGCGGAGTCCGGCGTCCGGTATTCGACGCGCTTCGCCGCCATCCGTCCCTTGTGGTAGAACGGGATCCGGACGTTCGCCGACCGGTTCGACCGGCTCCACGCGATGAACACCGGGGCCTCGTACCCCGGAACCAGGCGCCGGTAGGAGTTCGTGGTCGGGTTCGTGATCGCGCAGAGCGCGCGGGCGTGGGTCAGGAGCCCGCCGACGTAGTACCGGCACGTCTGGCTGACCTCGGCGTAGGAGTCGTTCGGGTCGTAGAACGTGTTCGACCCGCCACTCCACAGCGACTGGTTCATGTGCATCCCGATGCCGTTGTCGCCGAACACCGGCTTCGGCATGAACGAGGCGACCTTGCCGTGCTGGGCGGCGACGTTCTTGATCACGAACCGGACGTCCTGGACGTGGTCGGCCGCCGGGACGAGCTCGTCGAACCGGATGTTGATCTCGCCCTGACCGGCCGTCGCCACCTCGTGGTGGTGCGCGTCCATCCGGATGTGGAAGTCGTCGGCGAGGATGTTGCACACCTCGCTCCGCATCCCCTCGAGGATGTCGTGCGGCGCGGCGCGGTGATATCCTTCCTTGAACCGGATCGACCCGTGGCCGTCCGCCGCGGCCCACGGAGCTTCCGCGCTCTCGATCAGGTATCCCGAGCCGCCCCAGGCGTCGCGGACCGAGTCCGCCGAGGGGAGGAGCTTGACCGAGTCGAAGACGAAGAACTCGATCTCGGGCCCCCAATAGGACAGGTCGTATCCCGCGTCGGCGAGGACGGTGTTGGTCCGCCGCGCGATGCCGCGGGGGTCGTGGCTGTACGCCTCCTTCGACGCACCGGTGAGGATGTCGCAGATGAACCGGGCCGTCCCGCCGTGCTCCGCGCCCCAGGGGACGACGCCGAAGGTCGAGGGGTCGGGCAGAAGGATCATGTCGGATTCAAAGATCTCCCGGAACCCGCGGACCGACGAACCGTCGAGCTTCGGGATCCCGCCGACGAACGAGTCCTCGTCGAGCGTGTCCGTGGGGAGGTGGATGTGGTTGAACCCGCCGAGGAGGTCGGTGTAGAACAGCTCGACCCAGCGGAGCTTCCGCGCCCGGATCTCCTCCAGCACGCGCACGCCGTGTTCGGCCCTCGATACTCCCGGCACGCCCGCTACCGCCGACCGTTCCGCGACCGCCATCCGACGCCCCTCGGCGCTCGGGACGAAGCCCCGGTACATGAACTCTTGGCCGCCAAAATTGGACGTGCGTCCAGAAATAATCGATAGGCTAATTAGTTCGTGCGCAATTACCGATATTCATGGGACGGACGTCCAGCCTCGACGGGCTCGACCGCGGCATCCTCGAGGAGCTCAACGTCGACGCGCGCCGCAGCCACCGCGAGATCGCGGAGCACCTGAAGGTCTCCCCGACGACCGTCGGGCTGCGGATCGAGCGGATGGAGCGCGACGGCATCATCCGCGGCTACGTGCCGCTGCTCGACGATGAGGCGCTCGGCTGGGAGCTCTCGGCCACCATCGGCATCCGGATCTCGAAGGGGAAGCTCCGGGAGGTCGAGGAGCGTCTCGGCAAGGACCCGCGGGCGTACGCGATCTACGACGTCACCGGCGACTTCGACGCGCTCCTCATCGGCCGGTTCCGCGACCGCCGGGACCTCGACCGGTTCGTCAAGCACGCCCTCCAGGACCCCCAGGTGGAGCGGACCAATACTCAGGTCGTGCTCAACCGGGTGAAGGAGGACCGCCGAGTGCCCATTCTCGGCCGCTCATCGGACCGCCCGGCGGGAAACGCATAAGAGGCGCCGCCCGGGTGGCCGGCCGAGGACGCCGATGGACTGGGGACTGCGGAACCGGATCGCCCGGATGTTCCCGGCCGCGTCCGGGAACTCCGTGATGCTCGCCGTCGACCACGGCTACTTCATGGGCCCGACCCGGAACCTCGAGAACGCGGGCGCCACGATCCGCCCGCTCCTCGCTCACGCGGACGCCATCGCGCTCACCCGCGGCATCCTGCGGACGTCGGTGCCCCCGGACTCGATGACCCCGATCATCCTCCGTGTCTCCGGCGGCGCGACCATCCTGAAGGAGGACCTCTCCGACGAGAGGATCACCACCTCGATGGAGGAGGCCCTGCGCCTCAACGTCTCCGCGGTCGCGCTCTCCGTCTTTGTGGGGGCCCCGCACGAGCACCAGTCGCTCGCCAACCTCGCCGAGCTCGTCGACGACGGGGAATCGTGCGGGATGCCGGTACTCGCGATCACCGCGGTGGGGAAGGAGCTCGAGAAGCGGGACGCGCGGTACCTGGCGCTCGCCTGCCGGGTCTCGGCCGAGCTCGGGGCTCACCTCGTCAAGACGTACTACTGCGACGGGTTCTCGAAGGTCGTCGACGCCTGCCCGGTCCCGGTCGTCGTGGCCGGGGGGCCGAAGCTCGACACGGTCGAGGCGGCGTTCGCTCTCGCCCACGGCGCGATCGCCGATGGGGCCCGGGGGATCGACATGGGCCGGAACATCTGGCAGTCCGAGCACCCGGTGGCGATGCTGAAGGCGCTCCGGGCGATCGTGCACGACGGGGCGACGGTGCGCGAGGCGATGCAGACGTTCACCGACGCGTCCACCCTACGGGCCCCCGTCGTGCCGACCGCCCCGGCGTGAGCGCGGCGCGGGCGCAAGGTTTCATATCTCGCGGCCGGTAGAACCGGCCCGCGCGGGGATCGCCCAGCTTGGTCAAAGGCGCCAGATTCAGGGTCTGGTCTCGTAGGAGTTCGTGGGTTCAAATCCCTCTCCCCGCAGTTTCCTATTATTTCTAGCTGTGTCAATCGGTGAATGCTGAACCGAGCTTGCTACGGAGGCTACCCAGCTCGCAACGCGCTCCATTCATGCATATAGCAAGCTATATGGATGCCATAGACCATGGATCGGCCATGATCACGACCATCCAGCTAACCCCGCAGACCCGCTCCCGCCTCGCCGAACTGAAGCAGAGTCCTCGTGAGTCCTACGACGAAGTCCTCACCAAGCTTCTTGCCCTTATCCCGGAGGGGGATGAGGAGGGGGCGTACACTCAGCCGTTCCGCGTCGCCCTACTTCGCTCCCGATTGGAAATTCGCGACGGCCGGACACTCCCCCACGCTCAGCTCAAGCGACGGCTAGGCCTCTGAAGGCTTGGTCCATCGTCTGGTCGGAGACGGCGGCGCGCGATCTCTCGGGTCTCGACCTCCCGGTCGCGAGACGGGTGGTCCGGAAACTCGAAGAAGCCGCCACTGACCCCGAGCGGTACTTCGAACGACTGGTCGCCACCGAGGACTCGAAGCTTCGGATCGGGGATTATCGACTCTTGGCTCTGCTCGACCGTTCGACCCGCACGATCCTGATTGAGCGAGTAGACCACCGATCCCGGGTGTACCGGTGACCAGTGGCGGAACCCTGGGTCGGGACACGAAGGCTCCGTGCCATGGAGTCAAGTTCGGGATTCGAACCGCCGGGCGGTTCAAATCCCTCTCCCCGCATCGTCCTGGTATTCCGGCTCTTCCAATTGGTACGCCCTGAACCGGGCCGGCCCTCGGAGCCGCCGATCCGTCTCGAATGAGGGGTCGGGGCCTCGCGGAACGTCCTCGGCGGTCCGCGATCAGGGCCCCGCGGACTTCCAGGTCACCTTGAACGTCTTGCCGCCGTTCGACAACGCGCTCGGCACCGCCATCTTCGTCGTGGTCGATGCTTTCAGCATCGTGAGGGCCTGGTTCGAGAAGCCGCTGATGGAGTGGCTGTGACCGTGGATCGTCGCGGAGGCGTTGGTGAACGTCACCGACCCGAAATCCGTGAGGCGCGTGCTCGTGCTCGAGATCTCCGTGATCCACTCGGCGGAGACCCGCAGCGCCCCGGGGTCGGCCACGTACTGGGTGACGTGTTTTCCGCTCGTGGTGTCCTTGAGGGAGAGCGTGAACAACTTGCTGGCCTTGCTGAACTGGATTTCCGCGTGGATGGCGTCGCCCGCCTTGATGGAGAGAGAGAACGTACCGGCCCGGACCGGAGCGACCTCGTACCAGGCGTAGTACTGCGGCGAGCCCGATTGGCAGTTCGTCGCCGTGCCGATCTCCTCGAGGGTCGTCGAAGAGGTCGCTCCGTCAATGCCGACAAAGAACCCCGCGTTCCGGGCGGAACTCGGGCAGGCGGCGGCGACCCCCGGCGCGTGCCAGCTGCCCTGGACGTCGGTCACGCCTCCGCCGGTCGTCGTGATGACGTAACCCGACCAGTAGAACGACGGGTGGTGGGTCGTTCCGAACACGGCGGCGGGAACCATCGGTGCTACCGAGGTGGTCGCGGCGGACGAGGAGGCGACCGCAAGGCCCGAAAGCCCCACGCCGAGAAGCGCGAACGTGGCGGTCACGACCATCAGTCGGTGGCGGGTTCGGCCCATGGACACTCCCGCGGGGCCAACGGAGAAGCCCCGTTTAAATCCGCGTTCGACCCGGGCCCATTCTCCGGGCCGACGGAATCCGAGTCCTCGCGCCGGGTTGGGAACCGGCGCCCGGCCGGTGAGACCACCCGGAGCCGCGGACCGGAACTCCGCGTCGAGTCGGCCCATTAATCCTGGTCCGTCGGGCCACGCTCCGGAGCTTCGGCTGACGGGGGATCAGGCCGCCCGCGCAGGATCGGACAGGGTCCGCCGCCGAGCAATGACCGTCGGTGCCGGCCGGCGGGTCCCGGACCGTCGCCCGCGGCCGGTCGGTCGCAGCGACTCCTCCCCCGACGAGACCGAACGTGCGGGGGTTATACAGCAGCCGGGAGAATATCCGCAACAAGCGAGGTGACGCGGACGGACACCCGGCTCCTGAGCCGGCCCGGTTCGCCCCGCTCTCATGGGGAACAAGCTAGCGAGCGCCCGTCGGCCGCGGTGGAAGCGGTCCGGTCCTGGGGGACACCTCGTCTCCGCCCTGTCTCCGGCCCTGCTCGTCGGGTTGCTGGGCCTCGCCGGGGTGACCACCGGGTATCCGACCCCACTGCCAGCGCAATCCTCGCCCGCCCTCCCCGCTCAATCCGCGGGCAACTTCTCGCTCGCCGCCGTGACCTACCCGACGGCGATTCGGCACGTGATCGTCGTGATGGAGGAGAATCACGACCTCGTGTGGACCCTGACGAACCCGGCCTTCCTCTCGCTCTACTCGCATAGTGCCCACGCCACCCGGGCATACGCGATCTGCCACCCGTCGGCGCCGAACTACATCGCGATCAGCAGCGCGGTCGACCAACGGTGCGGCTCGGACCGGGTCACGTACCTCAAGGCGACCAACCTCGCGAGCGACGCGGCGAGCCACTCGGTCTCCTGGCAGGGGCTGTTCGAGTCGATGCCGTCCGCGTGCGACCGTACCGACGCCTACCCGTACATCGCCCACCACAATCCGTGGGTCTACTATTCCGACCTGAAGTCGACATGCGCGGCCCACGACCTGTCGTTCTTCACGCCGACCGGGGCGTCACGGCTGCAACTCGAGCTGAACGGCTCCACGCTGCCCGCCCTGACGTACATCTCCCCGAACATGCTGCACGACGCCCACGACGGTTCGCTTGCCGCCGCCTACAGCTGGCTCGCGAAGTACGTCCTGCATCCGGTGCACGCCTCCTCAACGTACGCTCCGACGACGGCAGTGATCGTGCTGTTCGACGAGGCGTACAAGCAGAGCTGCCGATGCTCGGAAGGCGGGGGGTACACCGCCGGCACCATCACCGTCTCGGGCGGACCGATCTACCTCGTGGTCCGGTCGCCCGTGTCAAACGGGACGGACGTGGTCACGGTGCACGTGACCGAGTTCAACGTGGTCTCGACCATCGAGTGGCTCCTCCGGCTTCCGTCCCTCGGACACCAGGACAACACCAAGTTCCCGGCGATGAAGTCGCTCTTCACCTAGTCCGTTCCGGACCCATCCAGGTCAGCCGACCACCTACGGGTCCCATCCGGGTGGGGCGGTCGCCCGAGCCGGGGGCGAAACTCGGGCAGGATTCGGGCCGGACTGGGGGACGATTGCGGGCTTTCGATATCCCCTACCTGGCCGCTCCGCGGGCACCATGCCGAGACCGAGTGCCCTTTGGCTGATGCCCGTAGCGGCCGTGCTGCTGCTGCTGGTACCCGCCGCCGCCGCGTCTTCGCCCACGACGATCTCGCCTCCGACTCACGGACTGCCCGCCGGTTCGGGAGGGCTCGTGTTCACGATGTCGAACGCCGTCTCCGGGAACGTCGTCTGGGCGTACCACATCGCGGCCGGCGGCTCGCTCGTGCCCGTCGGGCACTTCGCGACCGGCGGAAAGGGGACCGGCGCGAGCCTGGCCGACGCCAACTCGGTCGTACTCTCGACCGATCACCGATACCTCTTGGTGGTGAACGCCGGCAGCAACACCGTCACGGTGTTCGGCGTGCACGCGCCGGCCCCCGGGTCGGCGGTCCTCTCCGTCCTCGACCGCGCGAACTCTCGGGGCGTCGGGCCGGTGAGCCTCGCCGTCCACGGCCCGTTCGTGGAAGTGCTCAACGCGGGGAACTCGACGGTCGCGGGCAACATCGCCGGCTTCCTGCTCGCCGACCACGGGCTCCTGCTTCCCCTGCCCCACTCCCGCCAGCCGCTGAGCACGAGCGCTCCGGCGGGCCCGGCCCAGATCGGGTTCAACCCCTCCGGAACGGTGCTCGTCGTCACCGAGAAGGCCACGAACCAGATCGACACCTACCCGGTCTCGAGCCAGGGGATCGCGGGGAGTCCGACGTTCACGACCTCGAACGGCACGACGCCGTACGGCTTCGCGTTCGACCCGAACGGCGCCCTGATCGTCAGCGACGCCGCCTCGGGAGCGCTGTCGTCGTACACGGTCGCGGTCTCCGGTGCCCTCACCCTGGTCAGCGGGACGGTCGTCGACAACCAGCTCGCCCCGTGCTGGGTCGCGGTCGCCCACGGAGGGAAGATCGCCTACACCACGAACGCCCACAGCAACAGCATCTCGTCGTACACCGTCGGGCGAGGCGGCGCGCTTACGCTCCTCACCTCGGTCGCGGCCACGACGGGGACGGCGGACACGGACCTCGCGGTGGCGGGGACCCACGGGCAGTACCTGGTCGTCCTCGACGCGGGCGCCGCGGAGGTCCAGGAGTTCCGGATCGGCGCGAGCGGGGGGCTGACGCTCCTCTACACCGTCTCCGCCCTGCCGAGCGCCTCGGAGGGGCTGGCGGCGTTCTGAGCGGGGACGACCGACGGGCCGCCGACGGGCCGACGTGGGCGAAGAGGAACCCCTGATAAGGAGCGGGCCGCTCGGCCCGGGCACGCCATGAGCCCGGGCTTCCGCTCCCTGATGTGGTACGTCCTGTTCGGCACCCGCGGCGGCCCGAACCGACGCCGGATCCTCGACGAACTCCTTCGCTCCCCCGCCAACGCCCACCAGTTGGCGGGGACGCTCGGCCTCGACTACCGTACGGTCCGGCACCACCTCCGCCTCCTCGAGCGGAGCGGCGCGGTCACCCGGCCGGTCGGCGACGCCTACGCCACGCCGTACGAGATCGCCGCTTCCACCGCCGCGTACCTGGAGACCGTGACCGAACCGGCCGCGCGCCCCGACCGGCCGCCCGTCCCCGCCCGCCGTCGGACCCCGACGCGGCCGGGCGGGGCCGGAGGCGTCGTCCGATGACAAACCTCCTCATGGAGGCGAGCGTCGCGCTCGGCCTCGTCAGCATCGTCCTCGCCGGGGGCCTGTTCCTGCTCTACCGCCGAATTTACACCCAGACGAGAACCGGGTTCGGCCTCGCGCTCCTCGTCTTCGCCGGCGCCTTCGTCGTCCAGAGCGCCCTGACCGTGTACTCCTACCTCGCCGCGATGCCGATCATCCCCGACTCGTTCGCTCCGTTCCTGTTCGGGATCGGCCTCTGCGAAGCGACCGGTCTGGGGGCGGTCGTCTGGACCGCCTCGCGCTGAGCGCGGCGACGGAACCCGCTTCCGCGGGTCGGGGGATCGCTCGACCGACCGGCGTCCGGGCGAAAGACGATTAGAGGCGCCGGCCGCTGGCGGCCCCGATGGAACTCCTAGGCCCCGGCCTCCGCGTCCGAAACCTCGCTCGCTCCCTCCAGTTCTACACGAGTGCGCTCGGGCTTCGGGAGGTCCGCCGCGGGGATACCCGGTCGTGGGGCGGGGGCCTCTGGGTACTTCTCGAAGACCGGAAGTCGCGCCAGCGGGTGGAGTTGAACTGGTACCCTCGAGGTTCGATCTTCCACGGACCGTTCCGGGCCGGCGATGCCCTCGACCATCTCGATTTCGACCTCGGAGCGGTACCGGTGGCGGAGCTCGAGCGGGCGTACCGGCGGGTGGTCCGCGGCGGTGCGCGCGGTACCCGATACACGCCGTCCAGAACGGCCGGGTGGATGGCGAGCGCGATCGACCCGAACGGGGTTTGGATCGTGCTCACCCGGCGACCGACCCCCGCCGAACATCGCGCGATGCAGCGGGTCGACGCAGGGGTGCCGGCGACGAAGAGGTCCGGAGCGAAACGCCCGCGACCCCGCCCGCGCGCCCGGTCGTAGCCGAGGTCGGCGGAGCGTGCCGGGGCGGCCGAGGAGGATTCCGTGAAACCGAGGAACGGCCGGCGACCCGAGGGCCCTCCCGTCCGAATCGCCCCGCTCACGACCAAGCGATGGACCGACCTCCAGAGCCTCTTCTCCGAGAGTGCGACCACCGACGGGTGCCAGTGCACCTGGTTCTTCCGGACCGGACCGGAGTTCCGGGACGGCTACGGGCCGGGCAACCGGAACGCGCTATACGACCGGGTCTTGGCCGGCGGGCCCCCGGGCGTGCTGGCGTATGTCGGCGGGGCACCGGCCGCGTGGTGCGCCTTCGGGCCCCGGGAGTGGTATCCCCGCGTGGACCGTTCCCGACTGTTCCGCGGGGTGGGCCGGCCCGGAACGTGGGCGATCGTCTGCTTCTTCGTGCCAAACCGGTTCCGGGGGTCGCGCCTGATGGATCGGCTCATCGAGGCGGCCGTGGAACGGGCGAGCGAAGCGGGTGCGTCGGCCGTCGAGGCGTACCCGGTCGTCGTCGAGCCGGGCGGCCGCACCGACCCGGGGAGCGGGTACCACGGCTTCGTCGGGCCGTTCCTCCGGTCCGGCTTCCGCGTGGTCGGCCGGCCGTCCCCGGCGCGGGCCGTCGTCCGGAAGGAACTTCCCGGCGCGTCCCTCAGGGGCGGCCGGCGGCGAGAAGGCGGCCCGGGTCCGCGAGCAGCCGCTCCCACATCGCGCGGGTCACGGCCGTCGGCGACCCGCGTTCGGCGACCAGGATCGCGTCGACCCGGCCGTCGTCCCACTCGAGGAACAGCTGCGGAATGACGTAGTCGTCGTCCCAGAGGCCCTGAGCTTCGACGATCCGGTCGGCCTCCTTCGCCGTCGCGGGACTGTCGATATCGAGCATCCGGAGAGCGACCCCGAGACGCTTCGCGAGGAGCGGGGCGCGCTCGGTCGACACCGGGTCGCAGTGCGGGCACCAGACCGCGTAGACTAGGGAAAGTCGGGTCGGTTTCGCCACGAGCCCTCGCCCTCCGGCCGCGTCGACCGCCGGGCCCCGCATATCGATGTCGCGGGGTGTCGTGCCCGGACCACCAAATAGGGGGCCGGAGTGGACCCCGAAGATGCCAACGAAGCGGCGCGCCCCGCGTCACCGAAGCTCCGGACCCGCCGTCCGACGGTCGCAATCTCCGCTCGCCTCCACGCCGGCCTCACCGGCGCCGCTCCACATCGAATCCCCCCCGACGGGCCACGAGGTGTGCCGGAGCTGCGGCCGGATCGTCCGGCTCGAACTGTCCGAGGGGGATTCGGCGAATCTCGTCGCCTTCGCCGACCGCCGCCCCGACGGGTGGTCCGCCGACGGCGTCAGCTTGACCGTCACGGGCGTCTGCCCCCGTTGCCGCGAGGGCTTGGCCGCCCGGCCGTAGGGAGCCATCGGGCCGGCCGATGCAGGGCGTCTTCTCGGCCCCGCGGATCGTCACCGGCCCGGGCGCGATCGAGGCGCTCAGCGGGTTCGGCGCCCGGCGGCCGCTCGTCGTCGTCGACCCGGCCATCGCGACCTCGACCGGGGCGCGGCGGGTCGTCGAGGAGCTCGAAAAGCCGGACGGCGTCGTCGTCACGACGTTCTCCGACGTGACGATCGAGCCGACGATCGACGACGTGGAACGGGGCGTCGCCGCCGTCCGGTCGGCGGGTCCCGACCTGATCGTGGCGCTCGGAGGGGGCAGCACGATCGACACCGCGAAGGCGCTCTGGATCCGGTTCGTCCGGCCGGACGTCGCCCTCGAGACGATCACCCCGCTCGTCGAGCTGGGACTCCGTCCGGGCGCCACGTTCGTGGCGATTCCCACGACCAGCGGCAGCGGCGCCGAGGCGACCTGGACGGCGGAGCTGCGGGCGGACGACGGCCGCCCGGTCGACGTCGCGACCCGCGAGTTGGTCCCCGACTGGGCGCTCCTCGACGCTTCCCTCGCCCGTTCCGCCCCGTCCTCGGTCCGGGCGGACGCCGCCGCGGACCTGCTGGGCCACGCGCTGGAGGCGCTCGGCTCCGAGTGGGCGAACCCGTTCTCCGATGCCGCCGGCCACGACGCCCTCGCCACGGCGCTCACCACGCTCCCGAAGATCGCCAAGCACCCAGACGATGAGGAGGCGCGCGCGACCCTGCACCACGCCGCCACGCTCGCCGGGATCGCCGCCTCGAACGCCCAGGTCGGCGTGGCCCACGCGCTCGCCCGGGCGCTCCGACCGTCCACCTCTCTCTCGCACGGCCGGCTCGTCGGGATCCTGCTCCCGTACGCGACCGAGTTCAATTATCCGAGCGCGCGGGACCGGTACGCCCGACTGACCGGCCCGCTCGGCCCGCCGATCGCCGCGAACCGGAGCGCCCTCGCCGAGCGGCTCCGCGCGGTCCTCGGGCCCCTCGGCATTCCCCGGACGCTCGCGGAGGCCGGCGTCGACCGGCTCCGAGCGGACGGGGGCCGGGCCGCCGCCATCGCGCACGCGGCCCGGACCCCGGCGGCGATCGCGAACCCGCGGGTACCGTCCGAGGAGGAGCTCGGCCGGCTCCTCGACGCCGCGTGGTCCGGCGCCCCCGTGACGTTCTGACCGACGAAGCTCGCCCTCGGTCGGCGAGAGGCCACAGATTCGACCGGGCGGGTCGCGAACCGGGCGCGGATGGGGAGCGCCACGACGTCGGACGGCCGGGAGTCCCGGCTCCCCGACCGCCCAGTCGCGTGGAGCCGGCTCGACCGAGCATTTATCCCCGAAATTCCGCTATCGCGCGCTCAGGGAGATGCTCGGGTATGGCGTTCGTTGATGATTTGGGGTTCGTAGTTGCGTTGATCCTCGCCGGCGCGGCGGTCCTTTCGTGGACGTCCGTCAAGGTGTTCCTCGCGATGTATCAGAACAACCCGACGAAGCTTCGGGCGAGCCTCCGGGGCTCCGCGGTGCCCGTGGGGGTCATTGGCGTCATCGCCGGGGCCATGGGGTTGGACATCGAGTTCACCTGGCCGTTCCCGGCCTCGTTCAACCTCGGGTCGTACAACATTTTCTTCGGCGACGTTCTGATGCTGTTCGCGATGGTCACGGTCGTCTACGCGGTCGTCGCGTTCTACGGCCTCAAGCTCGAGTACGCCGGGGTCTTCGGATTCGTCGCCGGCGTGATGACCGCCTGGTACGGCTACTGGGGCTACACGACGCTCGTCAAGCCCGGGGTTCTTGGGCTGACGAAGGACCCGCTGGAGACGTTCCTGCTCTACGGGGCGTTCGCGGCCGCGGGCGTGTTCTCCCTGCCGGCGGCGTTGGCCGTGGACTGGTTCCTCGACCACCCGGGGCCGACCTGGACGCCGATCTCCCTGAGCGGGCGGCCCACGCCCGCGCCAACGGCGGACGAGACGAAGGAGGCCCGGTTCCGGCTGCCGGCCTACGTCTACCTGCTGGTCGTCTGGTTCCCGATCTTCGTGACGCTGGCGGCCATCGCGGCGTGGTTCTACATGGGCGACATCCTGCCCGGCCACCTCACCAGTGCCCCCTGAGTCCGGGCGCCGAGGGCCGGCCGGGCTCCGGGGGGTCTCCCCCCGGGTTCGGACGACGTCTACGCCGGCGCCGCGGCCTTGCCGGCCGGGTTCTCGGCGTCGCGCTGGGCGACGGCGTGGTTGATGGCGATCTCGGCGAGGTCGGCCGCGTACGAGGCGGAGCGCTCGACGCTCTCGAGGACGTAGGCGAGCGAGACGGCGACGCGCCCGCGCTTCGTCGCGAGCTCGTGGAGGATCTTCTGGCGTTCCCGGGAGACCCGGTGGGCGGAATCGACGACCGCGTTCGCGCGGGCGATGTCCGAGGTGTCGAGCGCGTCGAGCGCCTCGGCGAGCCCGTTCGCGGCGATGGCGTGGAGCTTGTCGAGCGAATCGACCACCGACGACGGAGGCTCCTCCTTGCCGAGCATGTCGAGCGTTTCCGCGATCTTCACCGCGTGGTCGGCGATCCGCTCGAGGACGCGGGAGGCGAGAAGGAACGTCGCGCAGTCCGGGAGCGTGAGCCCGAGGCTCGTCAGGGTGCGGGCGTCCCGGAGCGCCGTCGTCACCTGCTTCTCCACGAACCAGTGGAGCCGGTCGACCTCCCAGTCCCGCTCGACGACGTCCTTCGCGATCAGCGGGTCGCGCGCGTGGAAGGCGGCCATGGCGTCGACCTGCATCGACCGGACCATCTGGTGCATCCGGCGGATCACCGACGGGATCGGGAGCGGGTTCGCCCCCACGACGTCCTGGAGGACGACCGCGTCGGCCGTCTCCTCGAGGATCTCCGGGCCGATCATCCGCTGGGCGAATCCCCGGACGATGTTCCGCGTCCTCGGGCTCATCCGGCCCGGCGTCCGGACCTCGAGGAGCGGGGCGCCGGCGATGTACTCCGCGATGAGCCGGCGGAACAGGTGGTCCTCGTCCATGTCGTTCGAGACCTCGACCGACCGCTTCACGCCCTCCGAGCGCGGTCCCTCGTCGGCGTAGAGCGTCAGCGACCCGTCGGAGCGCGGGGAGAACAGCAACACGTCCCCCTCGTGAAGGCCGCGGCTCGTCACCCAGTTCTTCGGGAGCGAGACGATGTAGGTCGAGCCACCGGTCTTCTGGATCCGGCGACCGTGGAACCCGCCGGTGCTCCGCATAGGAGGAGTCGACCACCCATCTCTATACTTTATAGATTTGCGCGGGCGGACGCTCCCGGGCGAGGGAAACGGGACGCCGGAGGCGTCCGGCGGAGCGCCCGGAGTACCGCCTAAATAGCTACGCGGACGCTGGCGACTCCGGACCCATGGACCCCGTGCCAGCTCCGCGGCCCGGGGGCGGATCCCCCGTCCCCGACCTGCGCGCGCTCCGGACCCGCTCGACCCGCTACCACCGCCCGCGCGCCCCGTTCTGCGGCGTCGGCTACTGCACGAACTGCCTCGTCCGGGTGAACGGCGTCCCGAACGTCCGCGCCTGCCGGACCGAGTTCGCCCCCGGTGACGCGGTCTCGGTCGAGAACGCGTGGCCGTCCGCCCGGTTCGACCTCCTCGCCGCCTTTGACCTTCTGTTCCCCAAGGGGATCGATACCCTCCGGGGGTTCCGGAGGCCGGCGTTCGCGCGCGGTCTCTACCAGACGGTCGTGCGTCGCCTCGCCGGCACCGGCTCGCTCCCGACGCCGTCCCGACCGGTCCCAATGGCCCCGGCCCGGAGCGTGGCGACCGACGTCGTCATCGTCGGAGCGGGGGCCGCCGGCCGGACGTGCGCGTCCGCCCTCATCGCGGCCGGGGTCACCGCGGTGGTCCTCGAGCGGGAGCCGGGCGTCCCCGCGGTCGAGGGATGCGAAACCCTCGTCGGTACCACGGCCGTCTTCCTGCCGCCCCCGGACCTCGCTCGGCCCCATCCGTTCCAGCTGATCGCCAGCGCGCTCGGCGGGACGGCCGTCGACGTACGGGCCCGGCGGGTCGTCGTCGCCACCGGCGGCTACGACGCGGGTCTCTGGTTCGCGGGAAGCGACCGGCCCGGCGTTCTGACGGCGGAGGGGGCCGAGCGGATGCATCCGGTGAACGCGCCGGGGTTCCGGCACGCCGTCGTCTTCGGGGGAGGGCCGAGGGCCCTCGAGATCCTCGACCGGTTTCCCGAGCAGGCCGAGGCGGTCGTTGCCCCCGGCGCGATCGACCCCGACGTCAGCCGTCGCGGCTCGGAGCTCGACATTCCGCTCTACCCTCGGACGCTCCTTCTCTCGGCCATCGGACGCGGCGGGGTCCGGAAGGTGCGGCTCGCCCGTCGGGGCGGGAACTCCCCCACGTTCGACGTCGCGGCGGACGCGGTGATCCTCGCCCACCGGCGCCTCCCCCATGCCCAGCTGTTCTTCCAGGCGGGGGCCGCGATGACGTGGCATCCCGAGGTCGGGGCGTACGGGCCGGTGCTGGGGGCCGGCGGGGAGACGACCGTCCCGGGCCTGTACGCGGTCGGCGAACCCGCGGGGGCGCGGGACCGCGACGGCGCCCACCGAAGTGGGGCGACCACCGGAACCGCCGTGCTCGCCAACGGATCCTGGCCGACCCCGTCAACGCCACCGGTCGACGCGGCGCACCACGAGCTCGAGGGGTACTATCAGGAACTGCTGACGGCCGGTCCGGGCCCCGGGAAGGTCGTCGCCTGCCCGTGCGAGGACGTGCTCCTCGGCGAGCTCCTCGAGGCGACCGAGCGGGGGTACCGGGGAATCGAGGTCGCCAAGCGCTACACCGGCCTCGGCACCGGCCTCTGCCAGGGCCGCTACTGTCTTCCGGAAGCGCTGCTCGTGCTGGCGGTCCGGGAGCATCGACCGGTCCAAGAGGTCGGGTACATCACCCAGCGACCCCCGGTCGTGCCGACGTCGCTCGGCGCATTGGCCGGCCTCCCCGACCCGGGAGCCCCGAGCCCATGACCGCGCCGGAGCGACGGAGCTACCGGACCGCGATCATCGGCGGCGGCATCGTCGGACTGTTCACCGCCTACCACCTGCTGCGGGCCGGCGCCGGTCCGGTCCTCGTGCTCGAGCGGGGGTTCCTCTCCTCCGGCGCGTCCGGGCGCAACGGCGGCGGCGTGCGCCAGCAGTGGGAGACCCGACCGACGGTCCGGTTGATGCGCGAGGCGGTGGGCGCCTGGAAGCGGTTCGGCGCCGAGTTCGGCACGAACGTCTGGTTCCGCCAGGGGGGCTACCTGTTCTTGGCGAACACCGCCGCGGAGGTCGAACGCCTCCGGCAGGTCACCGAGAGCGTGCGCGCCGAGGGGCTCAATGGGCGGCTCCTCGACCCGGCCTCGGCCGGGCGGCACGCCCCCGCCCTCTCGCTCGACGGAGTCCTCGCCGCGACGTTCCTCGAGACCGATGGCACGCTCTACCCGTTCCCCGGGGTCTGGGGCGTGTACGAGGCGGTCCGCGCCCTCGGGGGCGAGGTCGCCCTCGGCGTCGCGGTCACCGGGATCCGGACCGAGGGCGGCCGGGTGGTCGGCGTGTCCACGACGGCCGGCCCGGTCGATGCCCCCGTCGTCGTGAACGCCGCCGGCGGGTGGTCGGCCGACGTCTCGCGCCTCGCGGGCCTCGAGGTCCCGAACGTCGCGAGCCGGCACGAGATCCTCGCGACCGAGCCGCTAAAGCCGTTCCTCGACCCGATGGTGATCCGCCTCTCGGATGGCCTGTACTTCAGCCAGACGATGCGCGGGGAGGTCGTCGGCGGACTCTCGATTCCGCATCCCCCCGGAACCCGGGCCGGCGTGCCGACGTCGCCCGCCTTCCTGCGGGCGATGGCGCGCTCGCTCGTCGCGATCGTCCCGGCGCTCGCGCCGGTCGGGGTGCTGAGGGCCTGGTCCGGCTACTACGACGACACGCCCGACGGGTTCCCCGTGATCGGCGAAGACCCGCGACTGCCGGGGTTCGTCCACGCGAACGGCTTCGGCGGCCACGGGTTCATGCTCTCGCCCGTCTCCTCGAAGCGCGTCGCGCAGGCGGTGCTCGGCGAACGGACCGACCTCGACCCCGCGCTGTTCTCGCCCGGGCGGTTCCTCGACCCGAACCGGCCGACGCGGGCCGAAGGGCTCCAGCCGGGCTAGGCCGGCGGGGCGACGGGCGGCGCGGCAAACCTTTCCTCCCGGTCCCGGTCGGGACGACGTGTTCGACCGCTCCCCGGCGAATCCGTTCCCCGGTCCCCCGTCGGACGGGAAGGGGAGGGACGCGATGCACGCCGTCGCGTTCCGGGCGGCCGTCGAGGGGGCCGACGCCTACCATGGGGTCCGCTCCGCCCTCCGACGGGACGGCCCGACGGTCCGGCTCGGGAACCGGTTCGCCCCGATCGCGCGGTTCCGCGAGGTCGCGTTCGTCGCGCTCGGCCACGCCGCCGTCTCCGCCGCGTTCGGGGCGCACGACGCGCTCGGGAGCGCCCTCACGCAAGGGTACATCGCCGGCCCGAACGCGGTCCCGCCGGAGATCCCGTTCCGCGGAACCGTGGTGGCGCCGGGCCGGCCCGGATCGCCGGGGGCCGCCGCGGCGCTCGCGGACGTCCTCGAGCTGGCGAGCGGTCTCACGGAGAAGGACCTGCTCGTGCTCCTCATCACCCCGGGCGCTTCGGTGACGCTCGCCGCCCCGCCGCCCGGGTTCGACGGCGCCTCCTGGGGCGCGTGGCTGGCGGACGTGCGGAGCGTGGGCGCCACCGCGATGGAGGTCGCCGGACTGGTCCGGGTCCTCGGCCAGGGCGGCGTCGGCGGACGGCTGGCGCACGCCGCCGGATCGGCCGAGGTGCTCCCGTTGATCGTCGACCGGGGCGAGGGGGGGGTGACGGTCGGCGGCGGACCGACCGTCCCGGTCCTCCCCACCGAACGGGCCGGCGCCCGGGCCACGCTCGAGCGCCTCGGGCGATTCGCGTCCCTCCCCGCCCCGGCCCGGGCGGCGTTGTCGGCCGACGTCTCGCTCCCCCTCGGGTCGTCCCGGAAGCTCCACCGCCCGGTCGCCGTCGCCGGACCCGCGGACGCGCTCCGCGCGGCGGGCGACGCGATCACGAACCGGGGGTACACTTCGCGCCTTGCCGCGATGACAATCCCGGGGGACGCCGCCACGGCCGCCACCTCGTTCGTCGACCTCGCCGACGTGGTCGTCTCGGCCGCCTTCGCCGGCGGGGCGCCGAGGTCGAAGGGCGTGGTCGCGTTCGCGCCCTCGACCCTCGAAGTCCCGGAGGGCGACGACGAGCGGAGGTCGTTCGCCGAGTTCGCGCGAGCCGCCTCGCTCCGGATCCGCCGCCGCGGGATGACGGTCGGAGTCTACCAGACGAGCGCGCTCCCCGACCCAAAAGGCGCCGCCGGGATCGTCGTTGACGCGGCGGGAAGCACGGGCCCGTCGACCCCGCGTCCCCTCGCGATGCGGCCCGGGATCACCGACGTCGGCTGCCTGCTCGTCGCCTTCGCCCCCTCGGAGCCTCCGTCGTGAGCGTCGCCGGTCCGGCGATCGCCTCGCCGGTCCCGGCGGCCGGGCTCGCCGGGTACCGCCGCCTCTTCCGGCAGCGGCGGTTCACGTGGTTCTTCCTCTCGCAGGCGACCGGCGACGCGGGGTACGCGATCTACACGATCGCGATCCCGTACCTCGCGTTCCGGATCTCGGGCAGCTTCGCCGTCGCGGGGCTCGTCCTCGGCGTCGAATTCGGCGTGTACGCCCTCTCGTTCCTCGCCGGCCCCGTCATCGACAAGGTCGCGGACCTCCGCACGATCCTCCTCGTCGGCTACCCGATCCAGGGGGCCGTCGCCCTCCTCCTTGGCTACCTCGCGGCGACCGGGGCGCTGACCGTTCCGGTCCTGCTCGTGCTCGTCGTCGCGCTCTCGTTCCCGTGGAACTTCACCTGGACGGCCACGAACGCGATCCCCCCGAAGATCGTCGGCGCCGACGAGCTGTTCCCGGCGAGCGCGCTCATGTCGGCGACCTCGGATGCCACCCAGGTCGCGGGGTACGCCGCCGGCGCGGCGCTCATCCTCCTCCTGAGCCCGGCCGCCGGCCCGATCCTGTACGGGATCGCGAACTTCGTGGCCGCCGCGCTCGCTGTCCCGGTCCTCGTCCCGCAGGCGAGCGCCGCCCGAGCCTGGTGGACGGACCTCGTCGAAGGCTGGCGGGCCTTCCGGGACGGCGGGGGGCGTCCGCTGATCGCGCTCAGCACGTTCTCGGCGGCCGAGGCGTTCTTCAGCGCCGGCCCGCCGCTCCTGATCCTCGCCGCGGCGAACCTGCGCGGCCCGAACGCGGCGCTGACGTACGGGGTGCTCTTCACGTCGTTCGCCGTCGGCGGCGTCGTCGGGTCGCTCGTTCTCGGCGTGGCCAACCCCCGCTCCCGACTCGGACTCGCGCTCATCGGGTCCACGGTGTCGGAGGGGGTCCTGATCGTCCTCGCCGTGCTCCTCGCACCGCTCGGGCTCGTCGCCGCCCCCGTCTGGTTCGCCGCCGGTGCAGTGGACGTCGTGTTCTATCAATCGGTCATCGTCTTCCTCCAGGCGACCTCGCCACCCGACCTCGTCGGCCGGACGCTGACCAACCACTACCTGTTCCGGGGGACCGGACGGGCGGCGGGGGCGACGGGGATCGGGTTCGTGCTCGCCGCGGCCCCGTTCCTTCTCGTCGGGCTGGCGAGCGGGCTCGCGTTCCTCGTGGTCGCGGGGCTCGCCGTCGCCCTCGTGCCGACGGTCCGACGGCTTGCGTTCTAGGGCGGTGGGGTCGGCGCCTCGGCGGGGCCGAAGTGGCGCTTCAGCGCCATGTACTCCTCGAACGAGATCTGCCGGCGGGCCCGGACGGCCCCGGCCTGACGGAGCGATTCGATGTGGTACTGCGCGATCAGGTCGGACACGGGCCGCGCGCGGCTCGGTGTCCGGTCGCTCTCCAGGGGGGCGGCCGCGATCGGCCGGTCGGTGATCGGCACCTCGTCCCGCGGTCGGGCGGGCGCCGCCGCGATTCCCGCCGGGCCGGCGAGGTAGTTCCGGAGAGCCTCCGCCTCTCCGACCGTCACCTCCCCCTCGGCGAGCAGGAGCTCCACGAGCTCCGCTTGCCGCGGGCGGTACGTCTCCACGAGCTCCGTCAGGGGCCGGTCCGGCCGGGGGGGTGAGGTCGGCGTGAATCCGGCGAGCCGGGCCGCCTCGGTGAGGTCTCGGTCGAGCGACGCGATCGCTTCCCCAAGCTCCGCCGGGGTCGGGCGCTGGCCGGAGACCCGGAACCGGGCCTCCAGGCGGATCCGCCGGGGCGGATTCCCGGGCCGGGCCGCCTCGCCCTCGACACTGAGGACGACCTCGCTGGGATCGAGCGTCATCGACGGCCGGAGGCGGGGCGGGGGAAAAGGAGTTCGCGCCGATCGGGGGCATCGACCACGAATCGGTTACCTTGCTTTATCAGATATTTTGGGATGACGAGATATAGCACAGTAACTATTTATGGCGCGCCGGCCTCCTAGTGGCGAGAGGTCCCCCATGTCCTACCGTGATCCCAGCCGCCGTGTCCCGCCCTCCGGGGCGCCGGACGGTATGTGCGCCCCGGGCGAAGCGTCGCTCTGCCCCGTGCTCGCGGCCGTCGGCGTCATCGGCACCGAATGGCGCCTCGCGATCGTCCACCGGCTTTTGAACGGGCCGCAGCGATTCAGCGAGCTCCTCCGCTCGAACTCGAGACTCAACGCGAAGACGCTCAGCGCGACCCTGAAGTTCCTCGAGAGCTCCGGCGTCGTCCAGCGGACCGTCGTCAGTACGCGGCCGTTCTCGGTCGTGTACTCGCTCACGGAGATGGGCCTCGGGCTCGCGCCCGCCGCCCGTGAGCTCCGCGCCTGGGGCGAACGCTGGCTCCTCCCGCGCGTCGCCGCCGGGCAGCGCCCGCCGGTCCCGAGGACGCCCGCCATCCAGGGCGAGCTCCCGCGGATCGTCGTCTCCGAGGGCCCGATCCGCCGGGGCTCCTAGGGCGACGGCCGGGCGCCGGGGGGCAACGGTCCTACGGGGACCGTTTCGCCCCCTCCCGTCCCCGGTTCAAATACCCCGGGAACGGACTTCGTCGTGCAACCACCCGGAAGGACCCCCTTACATCCCCAAGGAGACGGCACCGCGTCTCGGGAGTGCGGGGGGTCCTTCCAACCCTTCTTCCCTTCGATTCCTTCCACGATCAGACCGGCGCGCGCAGGTGGTACCCCGCGGCGCGGTCGGCCGTGATGTGCCCGGCCCAGGCGAGCATCGGCCACGGGACCTCCCGGGTCAGCAGTGCCCAAACCGAGAACACCGCTCCCCAGACCAGGAGGTTGTGGAACGTGTTGTACAGCGTCGGCCCCCAGCTGGGCCAGTCCCGGGATCCCCGGGACCCAAGGCCGATCGGCACGAACGCCGCGATGTCCGGCCAGAGCGCCCAGAAGATCGTCAGGAGAACGCTCGTCAGCGGAAAGTCGTGCAGCACCCCCCATCGCCAGCCGAACAACGCGAGTAGGATCGCGATCGTCGCGGCCGCGTACTCGGCCCGGTAGAGCGTCGAGTTCAGGCGCAGGAATGCCGGACCCCACGGGGGGGCCGGCGCGTCGGAGCTCCGGATTTCCACGGCCACGTGAGACCTCCGGATTAGAGAAGCTTGGCCGAACTTCGTCGGGGCATCGGGGCCGGCCCAGTGATTCGACGGTCCCGTGTCCGTGGGAGCCCTACGGGGAGGGTTCGACCGTTGGCGCGGACCCCCTCCACCGTTCACCGTCCGTCCGCCCGCGAGGGAACGTGACCCCTCGCCCGGTCCCTCGCTCAACACACCCAACGAGCATCGGCCGGACCCCCGTCGCGCGGCTCCCACACCAGGGATCCCTCGCCACCGATCCGCCCGATCCTCCGAACCTCCCCCGTCGTCCGACCGGCGCGACCGTCCGTCGCCCCGAGAAGGCCGACCGAACGACCGGACCCCGAGGCGGGCCGGAGCGCGGGGACGCTCCGACCACCGCCGGGCGCTGAGCGGGCACGCTGCCGGAAGTCGGCCGCCTAGCCGCTCCTCGGCGCGCCTCGGGGTCCGGGATCTTCCCGGTGCCCGCACCGGACCGGGTCGCTCCCAGATTCTGCTCCCCGACTCCGAGGAGCGGGCGGACAACGGGCGCGGCCCTCGAGCGAACGACCGACCGAGCGGGACGCCCCCCGCGTCCCGACCGTAGCCCGCCCACCGGTGGTCCGCCGGCGGGAGGGAGGATGGTCCCGAATGTTGACATCGCGAAGCGCCGTACGGCGCCCCCCGGAACCGGTTCGCGCTCCCACACCCGAACTCCCTGCGTCCCTTCCCCGCATCCGCCGCCTGGGCCGCGTTCGACTGCCGGTCACCCTCGGCCACCGACCGTGGGCGACCGCCTACCGGATGCCGAACGGCCGGGTCGTCTGGTGCGTCCGCCTCTGGCAGGACGGCTCCGTCGTCCGCGCCGTGGTCAGCACGGCGGTCGTCCGCTCGTACGCCGAACGATCCGGACTCGCGCGACTTCTCGCCGAGGTCGAAGCGCTGGCGGAGCCGGAGGGAGGAGCGTGCCCGACGGTCGCGTGACCTCCGCCGCGTGGTTCGAGCCGCGCAGCGACCACTGGTCGGGCCCGTTCCTCGACCGTCTTGCCTCGCTCGCCGCCGCCACTCGGTTCGGGACCGCCTGGCTGGTGGTCCGCCGGACCGGCCTCGCCGGGGCCGTGGTCCTGGGAAGCGACCCGGTGGCCCGGGACCTGATCGAGTCGGCCGCCAGCCCGTGGCCGGCTCGGGTCACCCCGGTCGGCCCGGCGGCGTTCGGGTCGCCCTCTCCGCTCGACGGCCTGGCGGCGTTGGCTCGCCCAGGATGGGGCTGGCGAACGACCGAGGCCGGCGTCCCCGCGCCGGACCGAGCAGCCCCGGACCGCGATCGCGTCCCTCCCGAACTCTCGGTTCCGCCCGGCGGGCGACAGTGCCACTGGTTCTCGACGGGCACCGGCCGGCTCGCGGTTCGTGTCCGAGTCTGGGCGCGGGCCCAACCGACCGCCGCCCCAGGGTCGCTCGCCCGGCTCGCCCTCGACGGGATCGAGACGTTCCGTCACGCGGGCGTCCCGGCCGAGCTCCGCGAGCTCCGGAACACGACCGGGCGACGGGAGGCGTGGCGGACCGGGCGGGTCGGCTCGTTCGCCTCAGGCCCGCTCGAACGCCTTCTGCCGGCCGTCGCGGCGCGGCTCGCCCTCGGCTCGTCCCCGCCGGTGCGGCTCGACGATTCGGCCGTCGGGCGCCACATCGTGGCGGTCGGCGCGTCGGGCGCCGGGAAGACGTCGTTCCTCGCCGACCTGGCCGCCGCCCGGATCGGGCGCGGCGGCGCGGTCCTCGCCATCGACCTGCACGGCGACCTCGCCCCCGCGATCGTGGCGCGACTGGCGCCGGCGATCCGGACATCGGTCGTCGCGGTCGACGCCGCCGGTCCGCTCGACCAAGTGCAGGGCGTGCGCCTCCTGGGAGGTCGGAATCAGACGGCGGAGGATCCGGGGCCCGCGCACCTCGTGGCGGCCCTGAAGCGCCTCACCTCGGATTCCGGCGACGTCTACTGGGGGTTCCGACTGGAACGGACGCTCGAGGCGTTCGTGCGGCTCGCCCACGAGGAGGGCGGGGGACTGCTCGACGTGTACGAGCTCCTCACGGACGCCCGTCGGAGGGACGCCGCCCGTCTCACGACGCGGGACCGAGCGCTGGCCAACTTTCTGGATGAGATCCCGACCCTGTTGCGGCGCAACCCCGAGTACCTCGCGCCCGCGACCGCGCGCGTCGCGAAGGTCGCTCTCGCGCCCCGAATCGCGCGGCTGCTCGACCCGGCCGGCCCCGGTCTGCCGGTCGAATCTCTTGTCGGGCGCGGACGGTCGATCCTCTGGCGGATCCCGTTCGCGCAGCTCGGACCGGAGGCGGCCAGCTTCGCGGCGACGCTGCTCGTGGCCCACGCGTACTTCGGTCTCGCCGCGCTGGGCCCCGGCCGACCCGACGAGCTTCGGGTCGCGCTCATCGTCGACGAGGCCTCCGCGCTCTCCCCGCGCCTCCTCGCCGAGATCCTGTCGGAGGGCCGGAAATTCGGCGTCGGGGCGGTCGTGGCCACGCAGTATCCCGGGCGCCTCGCCCCGGAGGCCCGGGCCGCCGCGGAGGGCGCCGCGGGCACGCACGTCGTGTTCCGCGTCCCCCCGCCGGTGGCCGCGGCGACGGCGGCCTGGGCCGGCCTCGACCGGTCCGCCGAGGCCTGGCTGCCGGCCCTACCGGACGGCACGGCGGTCGCGGTCCGTTCCGGGGACTCCGGCTCCCGCGGCGCGATCCAAGTGGCGCGGGGACCGCCCGACGACCCGGCGGCCTGGGAGGAGGTGTGCGAAGCGAGCGCTCTCGCGGCGGCGGAGTCCGACGGGGAACCCGGCGACGTTCCCCGCACGGTCTCGGACGCCGTCATGTTCTCGCTCGCCGCGGGACTCGGCGACGCGGGCACCCTCGCCGCCCGGGTCGTCGGGGTTCTCGGAGAACCGGTGGAGCCGGCGGTCGTGAACGAGAGCCTCGTCCGTCTCGGGCGACGTGGCTGGGTGACGAACATCGACGGCCGGTTCGACCTCACGGACGCCGGCGCGCGGTATCTGGGGGTCGGGGCGCCCACCGGGGCGATCCGCGAAGGCGCGGAGCATCGAGCGCTCCTGTACCACGCGTTCGGGATCCTCGCCCGCCGGGGCGCCCGGCTGGAGCTGGTCCGGCAGGGGCGGTTCGACCGTCGGCTCCCGGACGCGGTCGTCCGGCTCCTCCCCCCCGGGGTCGGTCACCGAGGTCCGGCGGAGCTGGCCCGCGCGGTGGATGCGGCGCGCTCGACGTGGGCGTGGCGCTACTTTGGCGGACGAGACGTGGACGTCGAAGCCGAGGTGAGCGGGGCGCTGCGCCCCGACCGGGTCCGGCGCAATCTGGCGAAGGCATCGGACCAGGGTCATTTTGCCCTGTTCCTCGTCGCGGACCCCGCGCGGGCGCGACGGATCCGGACCGTCCTCGCCGAAGCGGCGGCGGGAATCGGGACCGCTCAGGTCTGGACGCTCGTCCGGGCCCGGGCGGCGTCGCCGTCGGCCGGCGAGGGGACGGACGGGAGCGGTGGGGCGGTCCGTGGCGGCAGCCCCCCGCCCTCACCGTAGGCGCGGTGGTGCATCTCCTCGAGGACCGCCTGGCTGAGATAGGTCAGCGCCGCGTCGTTGAGCCGGTCGAGGTGAAGGAGGAGGTAGTGCAGGTAGATCCGCTCGGGACGATGGGACGGTCCGGGCGGGCGTTCCGGATGCCCCAGGGAGGGGACAGAGTCCGAGGCGACGGTCGCCAACGTCTCGGCATGGTGCTCGGCGTTCTTGCCGTGCAGCGACCGCCCCGTCGGACCCACGAGCGGCGGGTAAACGCGCGAGATCGGGTCGTCGGGCCCGTCCGAGGCGATCGACGCCGCGCGCGCGCTCTCGGCCGCGGCGTCCGTCTCGAGCCGCCACTTCGTGTACGGGTGCGCGGGCCGGTTCGGATCCTGGAACTCGGCGATCGGTCGTCCCCCGACGTCCTCGACGATCGACTTCAGGCTCCAGCTGTCGCGACGCCGGCCGGGCCCATCCATCGAGGGAGCGGGCTCGGCGGACACGAAGTCCGCGAGCCCCGACCCCCGCTCATAAACGTGCGGTTCCATCGGCCCGCGCCTCGGCGTCGGTCGGGGAACGGAGCGAGCGGGCGAGGAGCTCGAACTCCGGCGTCGAGGCGACGACCGCGACCGGGAGGTGCGACGGGCCGAACCGCAGGAGTCCCTCGGAGTACCCCGCCTCCCGGGGGAGCCGGCATTGGGGAAGCCAGCCGGCCTCCGCGTCGGTGAGCGCGAAGAACCGACGGGTCGCCTCGGAGACCTCGGCCAGGTGGAGGAGGAGCGTGGCCCGGAGATTCCGCAGGAGCGACCGCCCTCCGTCGGTCCCCAGAAAGTCGTCCGGGTTCTGGCTGAGCAACACGACGCCGGTCCGGTAATGCCGGACGTGCCGGACGATCCGGTCGAGGAACTCGGCGGTGGCGGGGTCCCGAGCGAGGAGGTGCGCCTCGTCGATGACGAGGAGCTTCGGTCGGTCGTCGCGCCGGATCCGTCCGTACAGGGCGTCGAGGACCACCGCGAGGTGGAACGCCCGCTGACCCGCCGGGACCTCGTGCAGGTCGACCACGAGCGAGCCGGTCGGCGGGGGCTCGACGGCCACGCGGTCGAGGTGCGCGAGCGATCCGGAGACGAAGACGTCGAGGAGCCCGGCGAGTCGCCCGGGTCGGTCCGCGGCGAGGACGATCTCCCGGAGTCGGGCGAGCGTCGGCCGCTCGACTCCCGCGTACAGCCGGGCCACCGAGGCGTCGAGAAGCGCGACCTCCTCGTCCGCGAGCGAGGGGAACGCGGCCCGCAGCGCCGTCACCACCCGGGCCGCCTTCTCCGGTAGGTCGCCGCCGGTCGTGGCGGCGTCGAGCGGGTGAAAGCGCGCCGGGGCATTTCGTCCGACGCCGACCACGGTCGCCCCGAGCGGGCCGGCGAGGCCGGCGAACTCCCCGAGCGGGTCGACGATGTACACCTCGAGGCCCGGCGTCATCCAGCGGGTCCGGAGCGCGAGCAGCGCGGCGGCGAACGACTTCCCGGACCCCGTCGCCCCGAACACCCCCCAGGAGTAGCTCGCATGCCGCCACCGGTCGAGGAACACCGGGGCCGCGTCGTCGAGGAGGAGGCCGACGAGGACCCCGTGCGGCTCGACGATGGCCTCGTCGACGAAGGGGAAGAACGCCGCGACCGCGTCGGTCGGGAGGGTCTGCCAGTAGCCGGGCGGCCGCGGCTCGCTTCCGTCGAGCGCCGGAGCGGCGGACGCGGCGGCGGCCTCGTACGGCGCGGTCGACATCCCGAACCCGAGGGCAGCGAGACGGCGGGCCAGCTCGGCTCGCTCCCGCTCCAAGCTCGCGGGCGATGTCGCGAGGGCGTGGAACGAGAGGCCGACGCGGAACAGCTGCTGGTCGTTCGCGGCGAGCCGGCGCTCCAGGTCGTGCGCGCTCTCCGCCTCGAGCTCGAGTTCCGGCAGGTCCCGGGCGCCCCCCGATTCGATCTCTGCCTCAGCAACCACGGCCGCGCTCCGGACCATCGATAGGGCGCGGTCGCGGCCGATTCGGTGCAGCTGGAGGCGGAACTCGAACGTTCGGCTCGTGGGGAGGACGCGGGACAGGAACCCGAACGGGACGGCCTTCGGGAGGGTCCGCGCGAGGAGGGTTCCGTCCAGCCGACCCCGTCGGATCACGAACCGCGGGGCCTCGTGCTCCGGTCGCCCCGTCATCGCTCGACCTCCGGACCGGCCAGCGTGCGCTCCGTCGTAACGGCGAGCGCGGCCGTGGCGAGTCCGAGGAGGCTCCCGCGGAGTATCGCCCAGGGGGGGACGGCGAAGAGCGCGAACGCCAAGGCCCCCGATACCCCGACCACGACCCAACGGTCGCGTGCAGGGGACGTCCGAAGCCGGCGGGTCCGCACCCGGACCGCCCAGGCCAGTAGGCCGATCGCCGCGAGCGCCTCGGTCAGTCCGAGGAGGTACGGCTCGAGGAGGGAGCCGACCCCGGCCAAGGCCCCGAACGCTCCGGCGGCGCGGAGCGGGTCGATCTCGAGCGGCGCGCGGAGCAACCCGCCAATCTTCACGGCCGCCGCTCCGGCAGAAGCGCGAGACGGTCGAGCTCCGCCCTCAGGGCGCGGCCGGTCAATCGCTCCGCGTCGACGCCGAGGACCCTGAGCGAGGCCGACGCGGCGTTCAGCCGGACCTCCAGCCGGGCCGCGCCGGCGCGGTCGGCGGGCTCCCAGAGGACCAACGCCACGCTCCGGGTGCGCCGGCGACGGACGAGAAGCTCGACGACGTCGCGGTAGCCGTCCTGGGCCGTGCCTTCGGCCGATCCGGCGGCGGCCGGAGCGGGTGGCCGGAGCGTCGCGGGGGAGAGCGGTTCCGAGCGGGCGACCAGGTAGACCGGCCCGTCGAGCGAGGCCAGCCACTGCCGCGTCGCCTCGAACAGGGCCCGGGCATCGGCGGGCGGCAGGTACGCGACCGGCACCCCGCCGGACCGGAGTACGGCGGCGATCCGGCCGGACCCAACCCGCATCGTCCTAAGCCGGGCCGACGCGGGGGAGGCCGACCCCGACCCGCCCCGGGTCCGGGTCCGTCGGCGCCATTGCCAGCCGAGGTAGCCGGTGACCCGCTCGTCGAGGGACCGCCCGTCGCGGCGATGGACCGCGACGAGGAATCCCAGGGCGGCGAACGGCAGCACCGCGAGCGGTCCCGCGAGCGGGACCGCGACGAGCCCGGCGCACGCGAACCCGGCGAACTTGAGCGCGTCCCGGGCGGAGGGGAACGGTCCGAGGTGGAGCCGCCGGTCGACCGGCCTCGGGAGAGCGACTTGGCCCGGGGGTGCCTCCTCGATCATCGGGTCACCGTAGGTCGCGCAGCCGCTCCGGGTGGTCGCGGTCGAGACCGCCGAACCGCCGCGAGGCGGCCGCGAGTCGGGCGCCTTTCAGATGGCCGAACAGCGCCTCGGCGCCCCGCCCGATCCCTTCGGCGGCGAGGAGCGGAGCCGCGAACGGGAGCGGGGCCCGGACGGCGGCCACGACCCCTCCGGCGGCGGGGCGAACCTTGGACGTCCCCCGAGCGGCCGACGCCAGAGGGCGACCGATCGACGCGAGCCCGGCGGAGGCCGACGATAGGCCGCGCTCGACCCCACCCGTCAGCGCGCCGCCGGCCGAGGGAAAGCCGATCCGCCCGAGCTGCACCCCGGCGACGTTGAGGAGCGACGGAGCCCCGAGCGCGATCGCCAGGTAGGCGACGAGGAGGAGGGCCGAGGGCGCGCCGACGGCCAGCTCGAGCGGGATGACGACCGCGACCGGGAGGAACGCGAGCTCGCCGAACAGGAGCCACGACCGCCGGGCGAGCGGGGCGAGCGCCGGGATGGGCCAGACGAGGCTGAACGCCGGAAGGAGGACGAGCAGCACCGCCAGCATCGCATCCCGGGCGGCGACGGCGATCGCGAGCAGCAGGACGAGCGAGAACAGCGTGAACGAGAGGACGAAGGCGAGAAGTCCGTTGTCCCACGAGAACTTCAGCCCGCCGATCCCGGTGAGGTTGGTCCAGGACTGCCACGCCCCGCCATCGAATCCGGCGACGACCGGGTACACCGACCCGGCGACGTCGAGGATCGCGGCCGCCACCGGAACGGTGACGTTCGCCAGCACGACCGACACGACGAGCCGCGGGAGGAGAGACTCGAGGCGGGTCCGCGTGGGGGAGGTCACGGCCCGGGCCAGGTACACCGCGCCGACCGCGAGCACGACGAGGACGACCGCCGGGTCGACCACGTTCGCGACCAGGTAGTCGGAGAACTGCGCCGCGAGAGTCAGGAACGACGACGACCCGCCCGAACCCGGACCGAGCAGGGGCGGATACGCCGAAGCGGGGGCGAGCTCCGGAACGAGGAGGTCGTCGTACGTCGGGAGCGTGACCGCCCACAGGATCCCGGTCAGCGAGGCGAACAGCGCGAACAGGAGGGCCTGGACCGCGTCCGACAGCGAGGCGCCCATCCGGCCCCCTAGGCACCGGTCAGGACCCACTGGGCGAGTCCCCAGATCAGGCCGGAGAGCGCGGCCGCGAAGATCAGGGTACCGACGAGCGCGTCCCGGGCCCGGTCCTTCGCCTGGATCTTCTTCGTCACGTCGTTCGAGAACCAGGAGAGGGCGACCCGGGCCCACACGATGGCGAGCAACCCACCACCGGAGAGTCCGAGAAGGACCACGATCCGGTTCACCACCTCCGAGAAGTTTGCGACCGCGGAGCCGTTCGCGCCGGCCGATGTGGCCGGATGGAGCGGAGCGAGCGGCGGGACGCCGAGCGACGTCCCTCCGACGAATCCGAGGAGCACCAGCGTCAGGGCAGCGAAGGCCGCGGGGAGCGCGGCGGTCACGGCGCCCCCGCGCTCTCATCGGTCGAAGTCGGGACCGAGGTCGGTTCCGGCGTGGGGGGGGCTGCGACCCACCGCACCAGTTCTCGCCCGTCCCCGTCGTCCCCGATCCGCACGCGCCCGGCTCGACGCCAATAGTCGAGCGCCGAGCCCAGTTGCTCGGAGGTCATGCGACGCTCCTCGGCGAGCAGTTCCAGCGTGGCCCGGTCGACGCCGTCCTCGGCGTCTTCGAGGAGCTCTCGGACCGTCGTCCGTCCGGGTCCTTCCGGCGCGGACGGCTTCGGGGTCCGGCGAAGCCTCCGGCCCCATCGCCGGATCGAGTACCCTCCGACGAGGGCGAAGAGGGCTCCCCCGAGCGCTCCTGCCAGGAGCCATCCGGACGCCGACGGATTTCCGGCGAGCGGCGGGGCCGGAGCGGCCCCACTCGAGGCGACGTAGAAGGTGAAGGTCACGTTCGCGGAGCGCCCGGTCGCATCCGTCACCGACCCCCGGAGCGTGACGTAGCCCGACGCCACCGGCTCGATGGTCCAGGGAACGACGCCGGACGCGGAGGTGTTGCCGGCACTCGACTCCCCATCCGATAGGGACAGTCGGTAAGCGTAGGGGGCCAGCCCCCCGGCGATCGCGGCGCGCACGGCCACTCCCGCGTCGACGCTCGGGTCGGTCGTTCCGAGGGCGACCGTCAGGTTGAGGCCGGCGGCGACGTCGACGGTCACGTTGGCCGTCACCCGGACGCCCGAGCCGTCGACGAGCGACAGGGGGAACGCGACCGGTCCGACCTCGGCAAACGTGACCGAGAGGCCGATGGGGCCGTCGTTCGGGAGCATGCCGTCCGAAGGTGATTCGGCGCTGACTCCGCCGGTCGGTTGGGCTTCCCAGGCGAAGGGGGGCGTCCCCCCGGCGACCTCGACCGACAGCGGGGTCGGGTATCCGACCTCGGCGAACGGCACGCTCGGTCCGCTGAGCGATGGGCCGGGCGTCGCCCGCCCGACCGGCGTCAGGCCATCGAAGCTCCGATTCCAGACGTCGACGACGGAGGCGAGGACCCAGACCGGACCGGGGCTCGACGGGACGACCGCGAGCTCGTACGTCCCGTCGGACGGGACGACGGTCGTGCCGTTCGAGCGACCGTCCACGACGGACCAGTCGACGGTGAACGGGCCGGATCCGGCGGTGAGATTGGCGGAGAAGACGAACGGCACGCCGACGTCGCCCAGCCCACTCGCGCTCGCCACCTCGAGGAACGGAGCCCCGACGACGTCGATCGTCGTGGTCGCGTACGCGTACGCCCCGGCGTGGTCGCGGACCTCGAACAGGACTTCAACGGAGCGTACGGCATCGGGGGCGGTCCAGTCGAGGGACCATCCGGAGGTGACGTTCCCCGTTTCGAGGCTCCAGAACGGATCGTACGGTTCGGCACCCCCCGAGGCCGTCCCGGCCAGCCTCACGGTGACGCCGACGTCGACCCGCGACGGGGCCGAAACGATCGTCGCCACGAGCGCTCCGGTGCTGGGTCGACTCCCGATGGTCCGGCTCGGGTGCGATTCCGGGGGGGCGGCGTCGAGCGCCGAGCCGAGGGTGGGGTTCCCGGCGCGCGGCGGAGTCGTCGGGAGTCGCGACTCCGTCGCCGAGGGAACGAGAACGGGTGTCGCCGTTCGGTGGGTCGGGAGACCGACCAAGGGCGGGAGGTCGGGCCGAGTCGGTGGGATCCCCGGCACTCCGCCGGGGAGGGCGCTCAGGATCAGCAGGGCGGCGACGGGTCCAACCAGCCACGGGTCCACGGTTCGCGTCGAGGGCGTTCGCACAGCAACCACCGTCGGACGGAGCGGGAGCCCAAGTACATGGGCCGGCCCCGCCGGCCGAACGATGAACGGAGGACTCAGAGGTCGATCGGGAGCGCCACGTGCTCCCGGGAGAACGGCCCGAGGTCCACGCCGGCCCCGACCCGATGGCCGGCGTCCGTCAGCTCGCGACGGGCCAGCCGCGCCACCTCGCCAGGCGCCCTACGCTGCGTGACCGAGCGGATCTTCAGCATGAGAAGTCCGGTCCGCGCCCGGCACGTCACCGCGTTCTCGCGGTAGATCCTCGGCTGATCCCGCTGCGCCACGTCCTGGTAGAGGAGGTCCACCGGGCCGACGTCGGCGGCGTATCGCTCCGGGAGCTGGGCGTCCGCGAGGATCGGGAGCACGTTCGAGCGACGCCGGGCGAGTGCGAGCAGGGGCGCGAACGAGGGCGGGCTCTTCTCGATCGCGAAGATCGTGGCATCCGGAAGAGCGTCAGAGAGATGGCTCACCGTCGTCCCGTGGGCGGCGCCGAGATAGAGAACGGTCCGAACGCCCTGGAACAGGGGAAACGGTTCGGCCTTGCCGAGGTACGCGGCGAGCTTCGACCGCCAGGGGTCCCATCGGCGGAACTCGGAACCGGACTCCGAGCGGAGGTCTTCGCCGTACACCGCCTCGCCGGGGACGGCGTTCCGTGTGTACAGGTCGCGCCCGATCCGGTACACCCCGGGCCAGCCGGTCGGCTCCACGATCGCCCCGCTACCTCAGCCGGACGAGCAGTTCGACCTCGACCGAGGCCCCGAGCGGGAGCGACGCGACGCCCATCGAGACCCGCGCCGGCCGACCGTCCTCGCCGAAGACGCGGATGAGCAACTCGGTCGCGCCGTTGGCGACGTCGGCGTGCTGGGTGAACTCCGGTGTGGACGCGACGTACACGGCCACTCGCACGACGCGGGCGACCCGGTCGAGCGTCCCGAGCTCGGCCGAGAGCGCGCTCAGCGCCTGCAAGGCGGCCTGCTCGGCGGCCAGCTTCGCCTGGGCCAGCTCCACCGTGCGGCCCACGATCCCCGGGTGGACCGGGCGGCCGTCGACGTGGGGGATTTGGCCGGCGACGTACGCATGGTCCCCGTCGACGACGACCGGGCGGTACGTACCCGCCGGCCTCGGCGGTGGAGGGAGCGTGACCCCGAGCGCGCGCAGCCGCTCCGCGACGTCGGGAGCCATCGCCGTCGGACCGATGGCGGCGAGAAAAGCGTGTTGGGGCGCGGAGAGGCGGCCGGTCCGCGCGGGATATCGCTATAGTCCGAACGCCGTAGCCGAGCCGATGTCCGGCATCTTCCGCCGGTTCCGCCGCCCGAAACCGAAGGAGGAGGACGACGAGCCGTCCGACGCCCCGGAGGGCGAGGCCGGCGAAGAGTCCGACATCTACCCGAACCGGCCGTTCGAGCGACCGGGAGACCCGGACATCGAAGGCGAACCGAAGGCAGATACCTCGGACGACGACGAGGACGACGCCGTGGCGGGACCGCCCGTGATCCCGGAGGAGATCGGACCCGCGGCGCCCGAGCCCTCCCTAGCCACCCGCCCCGAAGTTCCGTCCCCTCCGACGCCTTCGACCCCGGAGTCGGCCCCGGATGTGGCGGCCCGCGAGGCTCCGACCGGCCCACGGCCGCCACTTCCCGAAGCCGATGCGGGGGCGGGCCGGTCGGTCCACCGTCCGCTCAACCCGCCGACGCGCTGCTTCCTGTGCGGCACCGAAATGACGGGCTCGTTCTGCCCGACGTGCCGGATGACCTGGAACGATTGATACGGAGTCCGTAGGACTCCGCCGTCGGCGCGGGGGCTCGCCCTGATAAGTAGCCGTTTGTGACTCGGCCGAACACCATGCCGAGCCCATCGCCCGCGGCGGCCGAGTTCGACCGGCTCGAGCGCGACGTCGTCGACCACTTCTTCCTCCTCCAGCCCGGCTACGCCGTGTTCCTCGGCCTCCACGAGTACGACGGGCGAGTGCCCGACCTCTCCCGGTCGGGGACCGACGCCTGGGTGACGAAGGCCGACGGGCTCCTCGCCCGGGTCCGGGCGACGGCGCCCTCGGAGCTCACCAAGGCCCGCGCGATCGACCGCTCGCTCCTCGAGCTCTTGCTCGAGTCGCCTCGGTTCGACCTCGTCGACAGCCGGGACCTCGAACGGAACCCGATGTCGTACGTGGGCGCGATCTCGCTCACCCAGTACATGGTCCGGGATTACGCCCCGGTCGCGGCTCGGGCCCAGGCGATCGTCCAGACCCTCGAGGCGGCCCCGAAGCTGCTTCACGACGGCGCGAGCCGCCTCGACAAGACGCTCGCGAAACCGTTCCTGACGCTCTCGCTCGCCATCGGCGGCGGACTTCCGTCCCATTTCGCCGAGGCGGAGGCGTTCGCCCGGAAGGAGTCGGCCGCGCTCGGCGACCGGGTGAAGGGCGCCCGCGAGGCCGCCGAGGCGGCCGTCGAAGCGTTCCTCGGTCGGATCCGGACGGAATGGATGCCGACCGCGCACGACGACTTCGCGCTCGGCGGCGCGCGGTACCAGAAGCTCCTGTGGGTGCGCGAGGGGATCCGCACGCCCTTCGAGGAGATCCGGAGATCCGGCGAAGCCGACCTCGCCCAGAACCAGGCGCGGCTCGAGGCGATCGCGGGCCCGTCCCGCCGGCCTTCGGAGCTGTTCGAGGCGTTGTTCCAGGACCACTCGACCGCCCCCGACCTCATCCCCACCGCCCAACGGCTCGTCGACGAGACGAAGCGGTTCGTTCTCGAGAAGGACCTCGTGACAATCCCCGAACCGTCGGTGTGCCGGGTCGAGGAGACCCCATCGTACGGGCGGGCGCTCTCGACGGCGAGCATGAACCCGCCGGGACCGTTCGACGTCGGCGGCGACGAGGGGATCTACTACGTCACGCCGGTCGACTCCACCTGGCCGGCCCCTCGGCAGGAAGAGTGGCTGCGCTCGCTCAACCGGGTGATGCTGAAGAACATCACCGTCCACGAGGTCTGGCCCGGCCACTACCTTCAGTTCCTCCACTTCCGCCACTCGGCGGGTTCGCTCACCCGGAAGGTGTACCTCTCCCCGTCGTTCACCGAGGGGTGGGCCCACTACTGCGAGCAGCTCGCCATCGAGGCGGGGATTGGCGGGACCGACTGGAAGGCGGAGGTCGCCCAGATCCACGACGCGCTGCTGCGCGATTGCCGGCTGATCGCCTCGGTCGGGCTCCATACCGGCGGAATGACGCTCGCGGAGGCGACGAAGCTGTTCGTCGAGAAGGCCCACTTCGAGCAGCTGCCGGCGGAACGCGAGGCGATCCGCGGCACGTTCAACCCGGAGTACTTCTGTTACACGCTCGGCAAGCTCCGGATCCTGGAGGCCCGTCGGAAGTTGCTCGACCCCGTGTTCCACGGGTCCCGCAAGGCGTTCCACGACCGGCTCCTGTCGACGGGCGCGCCGCCGGTCGGGCTCCTCGAGACGCTGCTGCAAACCCCCGGCTGAAACGGGCCATCCGCCGGGGCCGGCCTCCATTCTCTACGGCCGACTCTGTGGGCCTATAGAAGCAACTATAGTCTAAATCATAATTCTATATATCCCCACGTGCGGGTCGCCCATCGATGCCGCGCGCCGAGACCGTGAAGAGCCCCCCGCGCCCCCCGGCGCCGGAGCTCGACCCGGGCGTCGAGGAGCGTCGGCTCCATCGCCTCGGGTCGGTCAGCATCGGAATCGCGCTCCCGCGTCGATGGGTCGCTCGGCACGGCTTGGCGAGCGGCGGTGCCGTGTACGTTTCGACTCGCCCGGATGGCACGATCCTCGTCCGCGACGGCCGGGACCTTCCCGCATCGGCGACGGCGCAGCTCCACGTCGCGCCCGGCGGGACGCCGGAGCATCTGTTCCGTCAACTTCTCCGGGCGTACCTTTCCGGCGCCCAGAGGTTCGAGGTCGTAGAGGCGGGCGGCCTTTCGCCCGCGACGCGCACCGCGGTGGTCGACTTCGTCCGCCGCACGATCCGGCCCGAGGTCGTGAACGACGACGGCCGCCAGATCGTGGTGGCCGACGTGAGCCGGGGCGCCGACCTGGCGGTGGGACCCGTCTTGCGACGGATGTCCCAGGTGGTCCTTGAGCGGATCCGCAACGCCGGACGCTCCTGGGTCGACCCGAACGCCGCCCGCAAGGACGACTGGCGCGCGCGTGACGACGAGGTCGACCGGCACGCGTGGCTAATCGAGCGGATCCTCGTGCTCCGCCCGTGGCCGGAGGCCGGTCCGGGTGGATTCCCTTCGGCGCTCTCCGAGACGTTCGCGCCGTTATTCCTGGCCCGCTCGCTCGAGCGCGCGGCCGACCACGCGGTCCTGATCGCCGAACGCGGCGCCCGGCTCCGGGAGGCGAACCTTCCCGAGGCGACGTACCGGGCCCTCACCGCCTATCACAAGCAGGTCGTCGACCACCTCGAGCTCGCGTGCCGGGTGGCCGAGGCGCGCGACCCGACCGACGCGAACCTCGTCGTGGACGCCGGCGAGGCGCTCCACGAGACCGCGGCCGCGCTGCGCGAGCGGTTCTGGACGCGCGGGCTCACGAGCTCGATCCCCCCGAGCGTCATCGCGAACCTGGGACTTCTGATCGAGTCGCTCGACCGGATCACGGCCTACGCCCAGGACATCGCGCAGCTCGCCGTGCCGCCGTCCGACCGGGTCACCGTCCGGCCGACGCTGGCCTCCGACAGCCGCGCCTCCGACCTACCTCTCCCCAAATAGGGAAACGAACCGGGAGGAACAAACCGAAATGAGTGCGAACAACGCAAGCGGAACGAACGCCAGCGCGTCGGCCGGCCCGAGCGCCTCCGACAAGAGCATGCTGCCGAAATCGTCGTCGTCGAGCCACATGGCCCTCTACGCGGCCGTCGTAATCGTGGTCATCGTGATCGCGGTCGTCGGCTACGGTGCCTACGCCGGATGGTTCACGAAGAAGACCGCCGCGACCTCGGCCTGCCCGGCCGGGACCGGCCAGACAATTGCCGGCGCCGGCTCGAGCCTCGCCGCCCCGCTGATGACTCTCTGGGCGAGCCAATACTCCTGCGGCCAGCTGAACTACAACAGCGTCGGTAGCGGTGCCGGGGTCACGAGTCTCACGCAGAAGACGGTCGACCTCGGTGCCTCCGATGCTCCGCTCTCGTCCACACAGGTGAGTGCGCTCCCCGCGGGCTCCACCGTGCTGACGATCCCCGAACTCGTTGCCGGGGTCGCCATCATCTACGACATCTCGGGCGTCTCGAAGGGCCTCAACCTCTCCGGGTCGGTGCTGGCCGGGATCTACCTCGGCACGATCACCACCTGGAATAACGCGGCGATCACCTCGCTGAACCCGGGCGTCAAGCTCCCGAGCGCCAATATCACGGTCGTGGAGCGAGCGGATTCGAGCGGGACCACCTACGTCTACACGAGCTGGCTCTCGCTGGAGAACTCGACCTGGAAGACCAAGGTCGGCGCGGCGACGACGGTCAACTGGCCGGTCGGCATCAAGGAGAGCGGCTCGCTCGGCGTCGCTGGGACCGTCAAGTCCGACCCCAACTCGATCGGGTACGCCGACCTGGCGTACGCGATCACGAACGGGCTCGCGTACGCCGCGGTCCAGAACCCCGCGAACACCTACGTTCTGCCAAACGTGACCAACGTGGCGGAGGCCGCCGCGCAGGCCCCGAGCCTGCCGGCACCGAATGCCGAGGCGGGATGGGATTCGTTCTCGATCCTGAACGAGGCGGGGACCTCCACCTACCCGATCGCGACGTTCTCCTACGTGATGGTCTACTCGGACCTCGGGGCGGTGTACGGCTCCAGCGAGTCGCACGCCCACGCGCAGGGGGTCGTGGCGTTCCTCTGGTGGGCCGTGACGACCGGTCAGACGTACTCGACGGGGTTGTCGTACGTGCCGCTCTCGTCGAACGTCGTGATCGCGGACGAGGCGGCGATCAACAGCGTCCTGTACAACGGACAGACGCTGCAGTCCCACTAGCGGAGACTCGGTCGGGACGGTCGCCGCATGGGGGAGGCTCCGGTCGGATCGGGCGCGGGCGCCGACGCGCGGCCCGGGCCGCCCGGGGTCCCCCCCGCAACCACTTCCCCCCTCGCCCGAGGAGCAGCCCGGCGGCTCCGGGCACGCGCTGCGGACCTCGCCTTCGGCTGGGTCGCCCTCGCCGCCGCTGGGGCGCTGGTCGTCCTTCCGGTGTTGCTCGTCATCGTCCTCGCCCAGAACTCCTGGATGTCGCTCGTCCGGTTCGGTCCCGGGTTCCTATTCGGCCGGACGTGGGACCCGAACCTCGCCCCGATCACCTTCGGGGCGGTCCCGTTCGTTGCGGGAACGATCGAGACGAGCGTGATCGCGCTCCTCATCGGAGTTCCCCTCTCGCTCGGCGCCGCGGTGTTCCTCGCGGAACTCGCGCCGGACTGGCTGCGGGCCCCCGTCGCCTCAGTGGTCGACCTCCTGGCCGCGGTCCCGTCGGTGGTGTTCGGCCTCTGGGGCCTCTACGTACTGGTCCCGTTCATGCGGACCTCCGTCGACCCGTTCCTCGTCAAGTACTTCGGCTGGTCGCCGATCTTTGCGGGACACGCGGGGAGCCAGAGCGGCCAGAGCATCCTCACCGCGAGCATCATCCTCGCGGTCATGATCCTCCCGACGATCTCGTCGGTCAGCCGGGAGGCGCTCCGGGCGACCCCGGATAGCCAGCGGGAGGCGGCCCTGAGCCTCGGCGCAACCCGCTGGGAAGCGACCCGGCTCGGCCCGCTCGCGTACGCTCGGTCGGGGATCTTTGGTGCGGCCGTCCTCGGCTTGGGCCGGGCGATGGGCGAGACCATGGCCGTGACGATGACGATTGGCAATTCCAACCGGGTCGCCACCTCCCTTCTCGACCCGGGTCAGACGCTCTCGAGCCTAATCGCGATCAACTTCGGCAACGCCCTCCCGCTCGAGCTGTCGGCGCTCGTGGAGCTCGGCCTGATCCTGATGGCGCTCTCGCTCCTGGTCAACGTCGTCGCACGGCTGATGCTGCGGTCGATTACCCGGCTCGGGGGGTCGACCGCATGAGGCCCCCGAAGCGCCTACGCCGGCGGCTGAAGAGCGCCGTCTTGCTCGGCCTCTGTGGCATCGCCGTTCTGCTCATGCTGGTGCCGCTGGCCAGCATCCTGTACGCCTGCTTCGTGAACGGCGCGGGCGCGATCACCCCGGACTTCTTCCTGAAGAACCCTCCGCCCCCCTGCAACCCTGCGGCGGGCGCGCCGTGTCCGGTCGGAGGGGTCCAGGATGCGATCCTCGGTACGTTACTGCTCGTCGGGCTGGCGTCGCTCATCGCGCTTCCGGTGGGCATTCTTGCCGGGATCTACCTTTCCGAGTTCGAGGATCGTCCGCTCGCGCGACCCGCCCGCTTCCTGGCCGACGTCATGACCGGGATCCCGTCGATCGTGATTGGGGTCTTCGTCTTCGGGATTTTCTACTCGTTCGCCGAAGCCGGGTGGATCAGCCCGTTCAGCGTCATCTCGGGGTACACCGGAGCGGTCGCCCTCGCCGTGATCATGATCCCGGTCGTGGCGCGGACCTGCGAGGAAGCGCTCCGCCTCGTCCCGACCTCCATCCGCGAGGCGTCGCTGGCCCTCGGGATTCCGCGCCACCGGACAATCCTCCGCATCGTGCTGTCGGCCGCCCGCGGAGGGGTCATCACCGGGTCGCTCCTCGCGGTCGCGCGGGCCGGGGGCGAAACGGCGCCGCTCCTCCTCACCGCCGGATTCACGACGGGATCGATCTTCGGCCTTTCCGGCTGGACGCCGTCGCTCCCGGTGATGATCTACGAGTTCGCGTCGGCGAACTACCCGAACACGACCCAGCTCGCGTGGGGAGCGGCGCTGGTGCTCGTCCTTATGATGCTCCTGATTAGCGTGGGAGCGCGGCTCGCGCTGCGGAACCGGTTCGGAGGGAGAGTCGCATGACCGACAACAAGCTCGTCGTCCAGAACCTGCACGCCTGGTACGGCAAGACCCACGCCGTGCAGGACATCTCGCTCTCGTTCCCCGACAAGCAGGCGACGGCGATCATCGGCCCGTCCGGGTGCGGGAAGTCGACGTTCATCCGCTGCCTCAACCGGATCCACGAGACCCAGCCGAAGGCGCGCGCGGAGGGGAAGGTCCTCCTCGACGGGCAGGACGTCTACCAGGAGGACCCGACGGAGATTCGGCGGAAGATCGGGATGGTGTTCCAGCGCCCGAACGTCTTCCCCACGATGTCGATCTACGGGAACGTCGCGGCCGGCCTGAAGCTCCATGGCGGCTATTCGCAGGACGAGATCGACTCCGCCGTCATCGAGAGCCTGAAGAAGTCCGCCCTCTGGGAGGAGGTCAAGGAGAAGCTCGACGAGAGCGCGCTCCAGCTCTCCGGGGGCCAGCAGCAGCGCCTCTGCATCGCCCGGGCGCTCGCCGTCCAACCAGAAGTCCTCCTGATGGACGAGCCCGCGAGCGCGCTCGACCCGATCTCGACGGCGCGGATCGAGGACCTGATCTTCGACTTGAAGAACCAGGTGCCCGTCGTCATCGTCACACACAACATGCAGCAGGCCGCCCGGGTCGCGGACCGGACGGCGTTCCTCTATCTCGGGAAGCTCATCGAGGTCGCGCCGACGCGCGATCTCTTCGAGCGGCCCTCGGAAAAGCTCACCGAGAGCTACATCACGGGACGGTTCGGGTAGGAACGATGGCGGGAACGGTCGAGCGGAAGGCGCTCTCCGAGGAGCTGCACCAGCTCCAGGAGAACATGCAGACGATCGCGACGCTGAGCGTGCAGGCGATCGAGCGCGCCGTCGCCGGCCTCGACTCGCCGGACACCGGCGTCGTCGGGGACGTGAGCGCCCTCGACCGGGAGGTGTACGGCCTCAAGGAACGGATCGTCCGCAACTGCGTCGAGACGATCGCCCTCCACGCACCGGTCGCGAAGGACCTTCGGACGATCACCGTCGCCCTCGAGGTGACGACCGACCTCGACCGGATCGGCCGGTACGCGAAGGACATCGCCGAGGCCGCGCACGAGCTCCACCGGGAGGGGGACGGGCGCGAGAGCCTCCCGAAGCTCCGGACGATGGGGAACCTCACGGTCGGTATGATCCGGACGGCCGTGAACGCCTACTTGGCCCGCGACGCGGCGCCGGTCGCCCACATCCACGATGACGACGACGCGGTCGACGACTTCCACGACGAGTTGTTCCAGGCGATCATCGACGGGATGGCCCGCCGGTCGGTCACGCCCAGGACCGGCGCGGAGTGCATCCTGATCAACCGGTATCTCGAACGGCTCAGCGACCACGCCGTCAACATCGGGGAATGGGTTGTCTACCTGGTCTCGGGGGAGCGGCCGGTCCGGCTCCCCCGGCACAACGCCGAGGGGCCCGGGCGGCCGTAGGACCGACGACCTAGGCGGCCACCGGGGGGGCCGCCGGCGCGGCGGTCGGGACGACCGCCGGCCGGTAGGGCTTGAGCTCCGCAATCTTCGCCCACCAGGGGAACCGCTTCTCAATCCAGTAGTCGAGGCTCCACTTGCTGGGTCCGTAGGTCGCGTTGATCAGAATCAACGCGAGGAACAGGAGCGCATACATCGCGCCCGTGCCGATGTCGGTCGAGCCGGGGCCGTACGGGCCGCCGAACCCCTCAGGGACCGCCCAGATGAACAGGCTCAGGATCGCGCCGCCGGCGTAGGCGACCTTCCGCATGAACCCGAAGATCAGCGCGAGGCCGAGGGCAACCTCCATCGTTCCGACCATGTACACCCAGAACGCGGTGTTCGAGCTCACCGTGTTCGCCCAGAACGTGAACCAGCCCCCGAGCCACCCGGGCTGGCCGTCGCCCGAGATCGAGCCCGCGAACTGGTCGACGAAGCCCGCCGCGAACTTGAGCGCCCCATCGATCAGCCAAATCACGCCGAACAAGATCCGGAAGGCGCTCTTCAGGGAATGCGCGTTCCGGGCCCACCATCCGCCAGCGGCGTACGCCGCCGGTTCCGTCTCCGTCATGGGATTCCTCGACCGCTCAGGGGCCGCCGAGGGGGTTAAGGGTGCGGTAAAACGCCCTTGACGTTCCGAGCGCGAAACCGCTCACGAGGGGGAGGCCGCGTCGCGACCGGGGGGAGTGTTCGCTCGGCCATCGGCCCAAGCCTCGGCGCGGGATTTGCGGCCGCCGACGAGTTCCCGGGGGAGGCGAAGCCGCGGCTCACGACCACGGGGGACGGAATCTGCTCCGGACTCGCGTTCTCGACCCGGTGGCTCGTCGTGTTGTCGAGCAGCGAGCAGTTGAACCACCATTCCGCGGCGAGGGACGAGGTCGCCTCGCGTGGGCCAATGGGGTCCGTGCGATCCGCCCTTGCCGGACCCGGAAGAACGGCCCGGGCACGGTGCCGTTGTACGTCGAGTGCTGGTAATCCCGCGCCGGGGGGCCGTACGGCAGGGCAGGCCGAATCGCCGCGGTCCCGGTTCAGGGCGAGGGACGCGGAAGGGTCGTCCGCGCCTTGCGAAGCAGGGACCAGTTGATCGCCGTGAAGATCGCCCCGACGAGTATGAGGACCCCGGCCGTCCCTTGAAGGGCGTTCAGGACGAGCACCTGGGTCGCGAAATTGCCGCTGCCGTTCGTGGTAAACCATCCAATTTGCCACACGGCGAACACCACGGCATAGAGCGCCATCCCGGCCACAAGCAGCCCCTCGCTGAGGCGCAGATCCCGCTCGACCTTTCGCCGCTCGAGGGTCACCACGGGGGCCGACGGGTGGATTGCGGCGGACATCGAACTCGCCGGCGTCAGCCGCTCCGAGCCCTTGAGGCCGAGGTCAACCCGGCTCAACGGGCGGAGCTCGGCCCGCGATGCCGGTCGACGCTAGCTCGAGCGGGACGAGGCCGAGTTCGATCCGGACGGTACCGGACCGGTGGCCGGAGCGCCCGACCGTCGGACGATTTGGGGTTGATTCGCGAACTTCTCGTGCCGACGGGGTCCGAGGACCTCCTGGCCGAGCACGACCGCGACGCCCCCGACCAGCGTGATCACGGCCGCGATCCAGAACGCGTACTGGAATCCGAGCAGCGCGGGGAGCGCGAGGGTCGTCCCCCCGCCTGCCGGCACGAGAACGACGTACGTCGCGAGCAGCGACCCGACGATCGGGGCCCCGACGCTGCCGCCCAAGTTCCGGAACACGTTGTTCATCGCCGTCGCCTGGCCCATGTCCTTCGGGTCGACCGTCAGGATGAGCATGTTGATGATCGACGCGTTGAGGAGCGCGATCCCGGCGCCGGTGACCGTTTCGTACAGCAGGCTCTGGTCGAGGGTTTTCGCCGAGGCGAGAAGAACGAAGCCGAACGCGGTGAGCGCCGATCCGCCCAAGGCGAGGGGCTTGACGCCGACGCGGGAGACCGCGATGCTCGCGACGACCGCGACGGCCATCATCGAGAGCGCGAGCGGGACGATGTCGAGCCCGGCCTGGAGGATGTCCTGCGAGAACCCGCCCGAGACCCCGAGCGACTCGAACCGGTAGATGAGCGCGAAGAGGGCCATGTACATCCCGAGACCCGCGACGGTCAGGACCGCGTTCGTGACCGCGACGTTCCGCTCGCGCAGGAGACGGTGGTCGACGATAGGCTCCCGACCCTGCCGGGTCCATCGGATCTCCCAGAGGACGAACGGCACGAGCAGGAGTAGGCCGGCCGATGCGAACCCGAGGGTGAGGGGCGAGTGCCAGCCCCACTGCTGCCCCTGGGAGAGCGCGGCGACAATCCCGGCGAGGGCGCCGCCGAGGAGGGCCGCGCCGCCGTAGTCGACCTTCGTGTTCGGGCGCCGGTACGTGGATTCACGGACGAGCAGGAACACCGCGATCGTCAGCAGCACAACGACGGGGATGGCCGAGTGGTAGGTGTCCCGCCATCCGTACGTCTGGGACACCGCGGAGCCGACCGGGAGGCTGATCGCGAACCCGATGCCGAACATCGCGCTCAGGATCCCCTGGGCTCGCGGGACGAGTTCCCGGGGGAACTCCTCCCGGACGAGGGACATGCCGAGAGGGAGGATGGTGAGCCCGACCCCCTGCACCGTCCGCGAGGCGACCATGAACTCGAAGTTCGGCGAGAACCCGGTGACGGAGACGGCCGCCGCGTAGGCGAGCATGACGCCCATCAGGACCTTCCGCTTCCCGTAGATGTCCCCGAGCTTGCCGACGACCGGGCTGAGCGCGACGCCCGAGATCGCGTACGCCGAGATGATCAGGCTCACCTGGGCGGTGTCGACGTGGAACTCGCGCTGGATCGTCGGGAGGGACGGGGTCAGCATCCCTTCGACGTAGAGGACGATCATCACGATCCCGGCGAGGACCAGCATGACCCTGTTCGAGTACGCCCGGTCGAACGTCTCCATCGTCTTCGGGGCGGGCGAGCCGGACGGGATCGGTTCCGAGCCGCGGGCCACGGACTCGGACGGATTCGCCATGGTTCCGGACTCCCCTCGGCCGACGCCGAGAACGGTGGAACGAATCGAACCGAATATTAGCTCCAGCGTCGCGGTTTCCGTCCGGCCACCGACCGGCCGAGCACCGGCCCGGAGCGACCGCCGGGCTACGGGCACCCCCTAAGGGATTATGTAGCGCCAGCCCGAATCGGGGTCCCCCAACGGGAGAGGAAACGAACCAAGAGCCACCACGAGACCGTAACGACCGACCACGTCGAATACGCCTCCACCGACCCGGCGGCGACCCGCCTATTCCTGGAGAAGACGCTCGGATTCCATTTCAACGTCAAGGAAGAGATGGGCGGCTACGGCATGCGGAGCGACGAGGTCAAGCAGGGCTTCGGGTCCGGCGTCCGGATCATCGAGAAGGGCGAGTCGCCGGGGACGATCGCCTATCTGACCGTGATGAACATCGACGAGTCGCTCCACGCCGCCCAGAAGGAAGGCGCCAAGGTCGTCATGCCGAAGAAGGAGATTCCCGGCGTGGGCTGGCACGCCATCATCCACGCCCCCGGCAACGTCATGGTGGGGCTCTACCAGGGCCAGATGCCCAAGTAGAGACCCGATTGGGGCCCGTCCAAGTCGGGCGGGCCCCCGTATCCTCGGGTCGCCGGACGACTCGCCCACCGGCGGGGAATTCGGCTAGAGCGGGACCCCGAGGGCGTCCGCGAGGAACTGGTTCAGCGGGTTCAGTTCCCGGCACGCCGCCTCGAATTTCGACGCGAACCCTCCGCTCACGACGGCGGCATCGGGGAACGGTCGGGAGGCGTAGAAGTCCTTGCGGCGGAGGTCGTCGGCGTACGGGTGCCCGGCGTCGTACCCGGCGGGAACCCGAACGTACGACTCCCCGCCGATCTCGATCTGGCCCTTGAGGACCTTCCCCCAGCCGGTGGAGTCGGCGACGATCGCGTCCCGGATCTGGACGAGGTCGGGAGGGACCGGGTGCCAGATCCCCGAGGCGACCATGCTCTCCGAGGGGGCGAGGTGGAAGAAGAACCCCGGAAGGTTCCGCCCGCTCGACGCCCCGTCCTCGTGGGCGAAGTGGATCCCGACGTGGGTCTTGTACGGGCTCTTGTCCTTCGAGAAGCGGGTGTCCCGGTAGATCCGCGAGAGCGACCCGCCGAACGGCCGGGGGTCGGCGACGACGTGGGGGGCGAGCCGCGCGAGCCTCGGGCCCATCGACGCGATGAACCGGACCGCCGGTTCCTGGATCGCCGCCTCGTACCGACCCTTGTTCGTCTGGAACCACTCGCGGTTGTTGTTCTTCCCGAGCTCGCGAAGGAACCGGAAGGCGTCCACGCCGAAGAACCCCGAGTCCGACGACCCCTTCGGCATCTGGCCCCGACCGCCCGTCCAGTGCGCTCGGACGCTTAACGACCCATCATCGCGGCGAACGGTCGCGGGTCGAAGACGACGCGGACCCGGTCGATCTTGCCGTCCGCGACGTGGTACCATTCGGCGACGAAGGCGGTCCCGGCGGGGGTCTTCGTCACGAGGTCGTAGAGGAGGCAAACGTCGTCCCCGTCGGCGAACATCTTCTTCACGTCGACCCGGTCGACGATCGGATGGAGCTTCTGCAGGGACCCGAGGTGCTCCTCGGGGGTCGAGAACTTGTCGAACGGTCCGACAAATTCGATGCGGTCGGCGAACTGCTTCCGCGCGCCCGCCCAATCGTTCTTCCCCATCGCTGCCTGGAATCCCAGGACGACATCCTTCGCTCCCGCCATCGTGCTCACCGTTTCCGTTCCGTCCCTGTGGGCGGGTCCTGCCAGCAGGCGAGGACCGGACCACCGGGGACCTTGAACCAGAAGAAGCTCCCCATGCCGGGGACGTCGACGCGGGGGAGGACGTTCGTGGCGCCGCCGCGCTTCACGCGTTCGAGCGCCCGGTCGAGGTCCGTGACCCGCACGTAGCTGAGCGTCGACGGGGCTTCGGTCGGCCGCGTCGGGCGAATCCCCCCCCGGCCGCCGCCCGGGATCTCGAAGGAGCGGTACTCGCCCTGCGGCATGGTGACCGAGCGAAACTTCCAGTCGAACACCCGCTCGAGGAACCGCTGGGTCTCGGCCGGGTCCTCGCTCGCCATCTCCGTGAACGCGAACGACGTCTCCGGAGCACTGGAAGGGTCGGCCTCGGGGTCGGACATCGGGTCATCCTAGGTAACCAATAGTTACTACTTAGGGCCGATAGGGACTGGGGGGATACCGGTGTCCGGTCGCAGGAGTCGGAGGCGTCGAATCCCGTCGACCGGGCCGGCCCTCCTGTACCAGAACGACCCGATCCGCCAGAGCGTCCAGCGGCTCGGCCGGAAGTGGACCCTGCTGATCGTCCGGGACCTCGCCTTCCTGAAGTTGCAGCGGTTCGGCGAGTTCCGGCGGAACAACCCCGGGCTGTCGGCCCGGGTCCTCTCTCGTCGCCTCCGCGAGCTCGAGCAGGACGGCATCGTGACCCGATCCGGGTCCGGGGCGACGGTCCGATACCGACTCACCCCGCGAGGGGAGGACGCGGGGCTCATCCTGCTAGCGTTCCTAAATTACGGTCTCAAGCACCACGTCGGGCCCCGGCCTCCGCCGGTCTCCGAAGCGACGGTTCCCGGGGCCGAGGGACCGGTCGGGACAACCGCCGGGCCGAGGACCCAGGGGACCTCCCACTCCTTGCGTGGTCCTCGTCCGTGAGCTTCGCTTATGGAGTGGATTCGGTAGTCGAACCCCAGTGACCGACACTCCCCTTCGGGCGGAGGGCGACGAGCCGGTGGTGTTCGCCCAGGACCTGCGCCACTCGTACGACCGGAAGCACTTCGCCCTCGACGGCGTCAGCTTCACCGTTCGGCGCGGCGAAGTGTTCGGCCTCCTGGGACGCAACGGCGCCGGGAAGTCGACGCTGATCAAGGCGATGACCACCCTGATCCAGCCGACTTCGGGGACGCTCCGCATCCTCGGGCTCGACCCCGCCCGCGACGGCCAGCGGATCCGGAGCCGCATCGGCGTCGTCCAACAGGCCGAGTCGTTCGATTTTACCACCGTCCAGGGAAATTTCGACATCTACGGGGTCCTCTGGGGACTCCCGAAGGCCGAACGGGTCCGGCGGCGCGAGGCCCTCGTCGAGAAGTTCGGCTTAGGCGACGTCCGCAAGCGCCGGGCGTTCGACCTCTCCGGGGGCCAGAAGCGCCGCGTGCAGGTCGCGCGGGAGTTCATGCACGACATGGACGTCCTGTTCCTCGACGAGCCGACCGTCGGCCTCGACGTGATCATGCGGAGGACGCTCCTCGACTCGGTCCGCGCCGAGGTGCGGCGGGGCCTCACCGTCGTGTTCACCACCCACAACCTCGAGGAGGCGGACTACCTCTGCGACCGCGTCGCCGTCATCGACGAGGGGAAGGTGCTCGTCCTCGACACCGTCGAGAACCTGAAGCGGCTCTACGGGGGCAAGAAGACGATCGACCTGACGGTCGGCGGAGGGGACCCGGCGAAGTTCTACTCGGCCCTCTCCGAGCGGCTCGGGCCGATGGTGACGGTCACCGCGAACGGGGGCGCGGCCGTGATCCTGACGGATGACCCAAAGGCGGCGCTCTCGGAGATCGCCGGACTCTCGCAGCGGACCGGCGTCCCGCTCGAGTGGCTGAACGTCCGGCAGAACACGCTCGAGGACGTGTTCTTGAAGCAGGTCGCCCGGGGAGGCGAGCCTGTTGCGAGTGCCTAACTTGATCCGGCTGGTCTACCGGAACATCGTCGTCAACACCGACCCGGGGAGCCTGATCATCCTCGTCGGCCTCCCGGGGATGTACCTCGTCTTCTTCGGCTACGGGTTCCAGTCGATCTCCGGCTCGGGCGACGGCGCCGGGAGCTATCTCGCGTTCCTGACGCCCGGGATCATGTCGTTCCAGGTCGTCATGGCCGGGACGGTCGGCGGGAGCATGCTCTGGGCGGACCGGCGCTGGGGGATGCTCTCCCAGCTCCTCGTCGGGCCGTTCACCCGCCTCCAGTACCTCCTCGGGATCATGCTCACGTCGCTCCTGTTCGGCCTCGGCGGCGCGTTCGTGATGCTCGCGGTCGCTTTCGTGCTGCTCGGGAGCGCCCCGACCGGGCTCGTCGCGCTGGCCGTGATCTTCGGGTCGATCACGCTCGGCTCGATCTTCTTCGGGGCGCTGATGCTGCTCATCTCGGCGCACGTCAAGTCGAACACCGCGTACAACAGCGTCCAGATCCTGCTGATCTTCATCGTGAACTTCGCGAGCACGGTGTTCTACCCCCTGAGCGCCGGCCTACCGGTCGCGCTGAAGGTCCTGTTCGAGGTCAATCCCCTGACGTACGTCGCCGACGCTGTCCGCGGCGGGTATACGGGGAACCTGACCGCGAACGACCTGGTCCAGATCGGGGTCCTGGTCGCGGAGACCGTCGTGGTCCTGGTCCTCGCGGTCCGCTCGTACCTTCGCTCCGACGTCTCCTACGAGTGAGGGGAGCGGGCGCCGGACCCCTCGCTCGAGGGCCCGAGAACCTCCCCGACCCAGGCTACCGCCCTGGCGGGAGACGTTTTCATTCCAGCTCGGCGTGCGCGCTCGAAGTCCCATGGAACTCTGGGCGGCGGCCCTCGCCTTGGTCCTGGCGGCGCTCGCCGCCTTCCTGACCGTGCTCGCCGGGGTCGCCTCGCGCCGGTTCGGGGAACGAAGGTTCCTCCTGTTCGGGCTCGCGTTCGGGCTCGTGACGGCGATGGCCGTCCTCGCGGTGGCGGCCGAGCTCGACTTCGCCCCCGTGCCGTGGTTCGACGAGACGTTCGCCCTCGGGCCGGTCCCCCTCGCGATCCTCGCGCTCGCGCTGCTCCTCATCTACGGTGCGATGATGGCCCCGGCGGCGCGGCCCCGCCCGAGCGAGGGGGATGGGGGCCCCTAGCCGCGCCCCGCTCCGGGAGCGGATCGTCGACGAGGTGGCCCGCCACCCCGGGTCGAGCGCGCGCGAGATCCAGCGCCGCTTGGGCGTGGCCTGGGGGGAGACCGCCTACCATCTCGACCGGCTCGCGCGCGACGGAACGGTCCGGCGCGAGCGGGGCGGCTGGCGGGACTACTACTTCACGCGCGACCTGACGTGGGCGGACCGCCGGATCTTCCAGGCGCTCCGGAGCCCGGCGGAACGCCGGCTCGTCCTGACCGTCCTCGAGTTTCCCGGGGAGACGTTCACCCCGATCGTTTCGAGGACCGGGTTGGCCCGGTCGACCGCCTCCTTTCATCTCGGTCACCTCGTCGCGCTCGGGGTCCTCCATCCCCCCGGATCCGGGGGAGCCGAAGGGTACGAGGTCCTCGAGCCGGACCGGATCCGCCGGCTGCTCACCACCTACTCCGCCAGCTTCGCCGACGGCCTCGTCGACCGGTTCGTGGCGGCGTTCGGAGGCCTGCTCCGCGAGGGAACGACCTGAGGTCGGTGTCCGGGGGTCCGGGATCGCGGAGTTCGGCCCTTGAACCAAGCCGTTCGGGCCTTGCGCCGTAACCGAACTACCCCTCGAACCCCGATGGACCTCCGTGGAGCGGAGGGCGGAATCCCATCGAGGGGTGTTCGGACGACCGCTCCCGGAGGGCAACATGAAACCGAGGGAGCCGACGGGAGACCACGAGACGAACGAACGCCGGATGGGTCGGGGGGTGCGCAAACTGTGGCCGATCCCCGTGAGCGGGGTGCTGGCGATGGCGGCGCTGCTGCTCCTCACGCCGCTCGTGGGGGCCACGAGCGTGGCGACCTTCACCGCCCCGTACACGGGGGGCGTGGCCGTCCACCACCAGGACCCCGTGGCGCAGGGCAGCGCCGCGCGCCTGACGGTCGGGCACAACGCCCAGTTCAGCCTGACGACCGGAACCGGCACCGCGGCCGCCCAAGCGAAGGCAACCCCCTCCGCCGGCACCGACTCGCAGGCGACGTACGATGCGACGGTCGGGGTCCGGGGACTCGCATTCGTTCCGGGCACCTCGGGCGTCTACACGACCACCGCGCAATGGACGATCACCTGGAACGCGAGCGCCTCGATGTCCGCGAAGGCGGCGGCCGCCGGCGCGCAGTCGACGGTGGAGATCTGGCTGCTCGTCAAGCTCACCGATGTGACCGCAACGTCGACCCATCTCGGCACGACGGTGTTCGTCGCGCAGAAGGACCTCGGCGCCGCCGGGAGCTATTCGGGCGGAGCGGTCGGCGGGCACTACGTCGCGAGCGTCTCGCTCGCCCTCATCGCCGGCCACACCTACCGGGTGTACGCGGTGATGGGGTTCGACGTGGCCGCGGTGATCCCCCAGGGATCCCCGGCGGGGTCGTCCGTCACCGCCGCGGTCGACCTCGGGTCGGCGGGGCACGGGGGGACCCTGACGTCGATCACCGTCGCGTAGCGGGGCGCGGGCGCCCCTCGCGCGTGGAACCCCTTCCCCGGTCGTCGCCCCGAGGTTCCTCCTATTGGAGAGATCGGGGCGATGGCCGGGCGCCGACCCGCCTCCCCGTGCGGCCCGACCGGGACGGAAGACGGATAGTCCGGGCCGGCTCGTTCCTCCGGAGCGACCGAGGAATCGGCGGCCCCGAATCCCCCGAGCTCGGTCCGGACGGTAGACGTGGAGGGACGGGAGGACGTCGAATCGGTGCTCCGGAGCGCCGCCGAACGGGGGATCGCCTATCGCCGGAGCATCGGCTCGCGGAGGGTCTCCCCGACCGAGGACGCGGTCCGGGCTCTCGATACGCTCGGCGGACCGGTCCCCGAAACGCCCACCGGGCCGATCGAGGTGCTCCGTCTCCTCGACGAGGTCGGCTCGCCGGCGACCGTCGCGAGCGGGGGAGGGCGGTACTTCGGATTCGTCATCGGTAGCGGGACGCCGGCCGCCCTCGCGGCGAACTGGCTCGCGACCGCCTGGAACCAGAACGCCGGGCTGTTCGTCGCCTCGCCGGCCGGGGCCCGCCTCGAGGAGATCGCCCTCGGGTGGATGCGCGAGCTCCTCGGCCTGCCCGAGGGGTCGGAGGGGGCGCTCGTCACGGGCGCGACCATGGCGAACTTCACCGCCCTCGCCGCCGCCCGCCACGCCGTCCTTTCTCGGGTCGGATGGGACGTGGAGGAGCAGGGCCTCTCGGGAGCTCCCCCCGTCACGGTCGTGGTGGGCGCCGAGGCGCACGCCTCGCTGCTGAAAACCGTCGCCATGCTCGGCCTCGGTCGGGGGCGGGTCGTCCGAGTACCCGTCGACGGCCAGGGGCGGTTCCGGTCGGAGGCGCTCCCGTCCGTTTCCGGCCCCACGATCGTGTGCACCCAGGCCGGCAACGTGAACACCGGCTCGTTCGACCCGGTGGGCGAGATCGCCTACCAGGCGCACCGGCACGGCGCGTGGGTCCACGTCGACGGGGCCTTCGGCCTCTGGGCGGCGGTGGTTCCGGGCCTCCGCCATCTCGTCTCGGGGGTCGACCGGGCGGATTCCTGGGCGCTCGACGGCCACAAGTGGCTCAACCTCCCGTACGACAGCGGCGCCGTCTTCGTCCGGGACCCGGCCGCCCTGCGGTCGGCGATGGCGATCGGTCCGGCGGCCTACCTCGTCGGGAGCGATCTTCGGGAGCCCTCGCACTACACCCCGGAGCTCTCCCGCCGCGCGCGGGGTGTCGAAGCCTGGGCCGCGATCCGCGCGCTCGGACGCTCGGGGATCGCCGACATCGTCGAACGGGACTGCCGCCACGCCCGGCGACTCGCCGAGGGCCTCCGAGCGGCGGGGTACGAGGTGCTCAACGAGGTCGAGCTCAACCAGGTCCTGGTCTCGTTCGGCGACGACGCGACGACCCGCCAGGTGGTCGCCGACCTCCAGGCGGACGGGACGTGCTGGTGCGGGGGCACGAACTGGCACGGCCGGGCGGCGATGCGCGTCAGCGTGAGCTCCTCGGCAACGACGGACGAGGACGTCGACCTCTCGCTCGCGGCCATCGTCCGACTCGCGAAGGCCCGGACCGGAACGCCCGGACCGAGGGCGTAGCCTGGCCCGGGGCGCGGCCGGGCGGGCACCCGGTCAGGCGTACTCCTGCTTCGCCTCCGGACCCATGAGGCCGAACGCCTCGAACCGGAACGACTGCTTGATCACGCTCGCCACCGGGAAGAACGGGATCCAGACGAGCATGTCCCACCGCCCCATCTTCCCGAGGAAGTACGCGAGCGGGACCGCGCGGACGGCGAGCGCGAGGAGCAGGAGGTACGCCACGTCGACGAGCGCCGGGACGCCGAGCAGGAGGAGCAGGAGCACGAGGAAGACGTAGACCAGGCTCCGGACGCCCGAGCGGGCGAAGGTGAGGAACCAGAGCAGCACGCCGAGTCCGGCGAACTCGGGCGTGCGGCTGACGAGCGACGGATAGTGCTGCCCGTTCGCCATCAAGATCCCCCGGGCCCACCGGACGCGCTGCCGCCGGAGCGCCTCGTAGTTCTCCGGGACGTCCTCGTAGGCCCGCGCGCGGAACTCCATCCGGACCCGGTAACCGAGCCGTTGGAGGCGCATCGAGAGCTCGGTGTCCTCGCCGTTCCACGGCACCCAGCCGCCGAGGGCGACGAGGTCCTTGCGGCGGAACGCCGAGAAGAGGCCGTCGATCACCTCGCCGGACCGGACGCCCATGACCGCCGGGCGCTGGAAGTAGTGCCCCCAGGCGATCTCGAGCGCGCGGAGCTTCCGGGTCCAGCCCGTCCGCTGCCGCGGGTGGATCGACCCCTGAACGCCCCCGACCTCCGGGTCGGCGAAGTGGGGGATGATGGCGGCGAAGCCGAGCCGTTCGGAGACGAAGGTGTCGGCGTCGAGCCGGATCACGATCTCGCCCGTGGCGAGGGCGAGCGCCCCGTTCAGGCCGTTCGACTTGCCCGCGTGGGGCAGGTCGACGACGAGCCCGCGGGCGTGCTGGAGGCCGACGATCGCCGCCCGGGCGAGCGAGGAGGTCCGGTCGGTCGAGCCGTCGTTCCCGACGATGATCTCCACGGGGCCCGGGTACTTGCCGGCCGCGACGTCCGCGTGATGGATCGCCTCCGCGATCCACCGCTCCTCGTTGTACGCCGGCATGAGGATGGAGACCGACGGGTGGTACTGCGCGAGCGACGGGAGCGGCCGGGACCGGAGCTGCCGGAAGTAGAGGGGCCGGTTGAGGGCGATGAACAGCTCGAGCGTGACGAGGGGCAGGAGCAGGAGCAGCGTGAACGGCAGCAGGATCGACCGGTCCCCAAGCGACTGGTCGACCAGGATCAGGGCGGCCGTCGAGAGGACGATGGCGGCGACGCCCGTGCCAACGAACTGCCAGCGCGCCCCCGGGTCGGGCCGGAACCGCGCCCGGACGCGTTGCGGCGTCGGGAGGAACAGCGTGCAGAGCACGAGCGAGGCGAGGAAGATCCCGCCCGTAAGGGTCCGGACGACGATCGCGAGGTTCCGGACGCTCTGGCCCGGGACGGTGAAGAAGACGGCGTCGAGCACCACCTCCATCGCGATGTAGAGCACGATCAGCCCGAGCGCCGCGAGCCGGCGGGTGGCCGGGAGCGCGGGGCGCCGATAGACGAGGCCGCTCGCGAGGGCGAACGCGGTCATCCCGGCGAGGTACATCGGAAAGATGTAGTCCGGGACGAGCTGCGAGGCCGAGTTGACCGCGTAGACGCCGGGCCAGGGCGTCGGCCAGAACAGCACGGTCCCGGCGTAGCCGACGAGGTGGTCGTACGGCAGGAACAGTCGGGAGAAGAACGCGAGCTCGAACGCCGAGAGGAGGACGAACGAACCCCCGAGGACGGCGAGGAACCTCCGGGCCCTCGGGAGCGGGGCGTTCGGGGACGCGCCGGCCCCCCGAAGGAAGACGGTCGAGGTTCCTTGGGCGGAGGTCACCGTGACCGGAGCGACCGGTCCGGGTTCGGATGGCGGCGCGTCGGGTCCGGACGGCCGGAGCGCCGCGGGGTCCGGGACGACGCGGATCCGGACGGCGCCGGCGACGGACGTCGTGGGTCTTCGGTGGAGCCACTCCACGACGGCGACGAGTCCGCCGCCGAGCGCGAGGCCGAACAGCACGCCGCCGAGCGGGACCCCGGCCGCCCGGAGGAGCGGGACCAGCGGGTCGAGGAGCATGGCGGCCTCACCGCTCCCGGAGCCGCGGCGCGGCGTGCGCCAGCCTGCTCCCGGCGGTCAGGGACGTCCACCACCCTATCGGCGCAACTTGCGGACCACGGCGAAGCCGGCAAGCACCGACGCCCCGATCCAGATCGAGACGACGAGCGCCCCGGAGCTCAGCGCGGCGACGAGGGCGGCCGAGGGACGTTCCGAGGTCGGCTGGAACTGGATCACCGTCGGGGCGACCTCGCCGGCGACGGTCAGCGTCCCGTGGGACGGGGTGGCGTAGTACCCGGTCGGGGCGCGTACGTCGTAGGTGTACGTCCCGTTCGGCGCGAGGAACGACGAGCGGCTCGCTTGGGACTTCTCGGTGAGGTCCCCGAGCCGGACCGTCCACGTCGCGGACGCACCGGGTCCCGTGGCCTCGAACAGCGCGCGGAACTCCGCGAGGGCGAACGTCAGGTTCAGCTTGATCGCGAAGCCGTCGACCGTGAGAACCCCGGTCCGAGGACTCGCGGAGAAGTTCGCCGGGGGAGCGACCGTGTACGCGTACGAGCCGTTCGGGAGCGAGGAGGAGACCCATTCGGTGTCGGCCGAGAGGAGCTGGCCGTCCAGGTCGACCGTCCAGTTCAACCCAGCCCTTGTACCGTTCGCGACCCAGGCGATGTCGTAGACGGTCGGCACGAACGGCACGACGACCGTGAGCGGGCCGCCGTGGACGGCGAACGTCTTGAGCGGAACGGCGGCATGGTAGCCGGCCACGTACCCGACGTCGTAGCCGTAGCTGCCGTTCGTCAGGTGGAACTCCGGGAAGAACGCCCCGAGCGTCTGGGTGGCGTTCCGGACCGTGATCGACATGGGGGTGGAATCCGGGAGCCCGGAGATCTGGAAGATGACCGCGTACGTCGGCTGCGGCGGGGTGATCGGGTCGAACCGGACCTGCACCAGGCT
>DAIQBL010000002.1:0-49758 GCA_036781185.1 Thermoplasmatota archaeon
TCGAGCTCCGGCTCGGACCGGCCCTCGACTCTCTGTCCAAGCTCGAATCGGAGAAGGGTGGTCCGTTCGACCTCGCCTTCCTCGACGCTGACAAGCCGAACAACGCCGCCTACTTCGATTGGGCGGTCCGGCTCGGCCGGCCCGGCACGGTCATCGTCGTGGACAACGTGGTCCGGAAGGGCGAGGTGGCCCGGCCGGACTCGCACGACCCGAACGTCGAGGGGACCCGCCGCTTGAACGAGCGCGTCGCGAGCGACCCGAGGGTGGACGCGACGACGATCCAGACGGTCGGAACCAAGGGTCACGACGGGTTCCTCCTCGCGGTCGTCCGTCGGACGTAGCGGGCGACCCGGAGTCCCTCACCCGGCGATCGCGCGGCGCCCGCACCCGGAAAGCCCCCGGAGAGCTTACGAACCCTCGCGCTGAGCGGGCAGCACCGCGATGGACCTGTTCACCCACGTCGTCTTCGCCTACCTGCTCTCCTTCGTGATCTGGGGCCCGGCCGCGCCGCAGTACATCGCGGCGGGGGCGCTCGCCGGGGGACTCCCGGACGCCGACGCCCTTCTGTTCCCGCTCGCCCGCCGGTTCCCCATCTTCGAGCACCACGGGATCACCCACTCGATCGTCGGCGTGACGATCATCGCGGGGGCCGGGAGCGTCCTACTGCCGTTCCTCCCATACTTCCCCCACGCCTCGACGCTGCTCTACTTCGCCGCGATGGAGATTGGCGGGCTCTCCCACGTGTTCCTCGACGGCTTCACGCACTTCGCCGTGCACCCGATGTTGCCGTTCACGTGGAAGGAGCTCCGACTCGACGCCGACGTCGCGATCAACGTGATCATGCTCGCGCTCACCGCCACCACCCTCGTGACCCTGAGCCTCGAGCGCGGCCACGTGCCATTCCCGATCTGGGTCGAGACCGCGTGGATCCTCACGGCGGTCTACGGCGGCTATCTCGTGGTGCGGACGGTCGCCCGGTGGCGCGCCGGGATCGCCCGCCGGCGGGAGGGTTACGGTTCCGTTGCTCCCAGCACCAATCCCTGGCTGTGGACCCTGATGGACCGGCGCGACACCGAGCAGGAGTATTCGATCCGATACCGGCGCTACCGCCTCGGCGAGCCGGCGCCCGGTCCGGAACGGAGGATGGTCGTCCGGAAGGTCACGGACGCCTCCGGCGGGCCGATCTCCTCGGCGCAAGAGGCGATTGACCGGACGTACCTCGCCGCGATGGCGAAGAACCGGTGGCTCGAACTTCGCCCGCACTTCGGCGAGGCGGTGGCGCGCGGCGGCGTGTTCGAGGTCGTCTGGTACATGGTCGAGAGCTCGGGTGCTGGGCGCCGGTTCGGCGTTCGCGGCACGATCGACCGGGCGACCGGCGAGATGAAGCTGAAATCTGGATTCGTCCGAATCCCGCTCGAAACGATGGCGTGAGTCCCCCCCGCGGGGCTCTCCGGGTCCCGGGCGACCGGTGATCGGCGGTCGACTCGGCGTCTCGGCCGGAGGATTACGGGACCAGAACCGCCGCTCCCTCCAACGGGCCGTGGCGCAACGCGTCGAGTGCGGCGTTGGCCGCGTCGAGGGGGAAGGGCGTGGTCGTGGTGTGAACCCGGGCCGCCGCGGCGATGGCGAGGAACTCCGATCCGTCCGCTCTCGTGAGGTTCGCGACCGACCGCACCGTCCGTTCCCCCCAAAGGCGCGAGTACGGGAACGTCGGGATGTCGGTCATGTGAATGCCGGCGCAGACCACGGTTCCCCCCTTCGCGACCGCGCCCAGTGCGGCCGGCACGAGCGGTCCGAGCGGGGCGAAGATGACTGCGGCGTCGAGCGGCTCCGGAGGTCGCTCGTCGGATCCGCCGGCCCAGACCGCGCCGAGCCCCCGCGCGAACTCTTGGCCCGCGCGATCCCCGGGACGCGTGAACGCGTAGACGTTCTGCCCCCGATGGCGGGCGACCTGGACGACGATGTGGGCGGCGGCCCCGAATCCGTAGAATCCGACCCGTTCGACCTCGCCGGCAAGCCGCAAGGCCCGGTACCCGATCATTCCGGCGCACAGGAGCGGCGCGGTCTCGACGTCCCCCAGCGCCCCCGGCAGCGGGAACGCGAACCGCTCGTCCGCGACGGCGAGTTCGGCGTACCCTCCGTCCCGTTGGTATCCCGTGAACTCGGCCCGGTCGCAGAGGTTCTCCCGACCTCCCCGACAGTACGCGCAGACGCCGCAGGTCGAGCCGAGCCACGGGACGCCCACCCGTTCGCCGATTCGAAATCGGTCGGCCCCCGACCCGGTCGCCTCCACCACGCCGACGAGTTCGTGGCCGAGGACGCGTCCCCGCGCCGGCGGCGCGAGGTCGCCCTCGAGCAGGTGCAGGTCGGTCCGACACACACCGCACGCCCGGACCCGGATGCGAATTTCCCCGGGGCCGGGAGCCGGTTCCGGACGGTCCGGCTCGGCACGGAGGGGCAACCCGACCCCGTCAAACACCATCGCCCGCATACGTACGGCCGGCCGATCGGCGTCGTTCCGGAAGGGGCCGGCGGACTTAATGCGCGACGCCCGAGGGAGGGCCGCGGGGCGCCCCTCGGGGCACGGCCGGGATTCGCCGTCGGTCCCCCGCCGCCGCTCCGGCGATAGGTTCAAGGGGCGTGACCCGCGGACAGTGGGTGGGAGCTGGGACGTACGGTGGCACTCAACGGGTCGTGGAAGGACGGAAGCCGGGCCGGGGCGGGCGTCGTTGCGGTGCTGGCCCTCGTGCTCTTGGCGGGCGTTCTCGCTCCCGTCGGGTCCGCCCCGCTCGCCCTCGGCCACGGTGCGGGGGGGAGTCGGCTGACCGTCGGTCTCACGGCGGCGACCACTCCGGTGACCGTGAGCCTCAGCATCAGCCCCTCCCAGGTCCAGAAGGGACAGTCGATCAACATCCAGGCGACGGCGAGCGGGGGGACACCACCCTATTCGTACTCCTACAATGGCCTGCCCTCGGGTTGCCAGGGCCAGAACGGGCCGAGCTTCTCGTGTACGCCGTCGTCGTCGGGGTCCTACAGCGCGCAGGTGACGGCGTCCGATTCGCACGGCAACCAGTCGTCCCCGAGCAACACCGTCTCCGTGGACATCACCTCCTCGAACAATGGGAACGGCAACGGCAACGGCAACGGGTCCAATTCGAGCAATGGCCTCTCCAACCTGTTCTCCGGATTCTCCGGCCTCCTTCCGCTCCTGCTGATCTTCGGGGTGGTCGGATTCATCACGTGGATCCTCCTCATCGTCGGAGTCTGGGTCATCGCGATCACCCTCCTTCGCCGGCTTCCGAAGCCGGGGGCGGCGGCCGCTGCGGGCGCCTCGACCAAGTGCGCCGCGTGCGCCGCGGTGATTCCCGCCGGCGCGAAGTTCTGCTCCGCCTGCGGGACGAGCACGGTCCCGAAGACGAGCTAGCGACTTCGAGGTGGGCGGCGCCGAGGGCCGGGGTCGTCGGCCGCCGCGCTCCCGCGGCTCACGGTCGCCGAGTCGCCTTCGTCATCGCCCGGGCGAACAGCGGGATGTCGCCGAGGCGGACGACCGAACCTTCGGCGAGCGGTCCCGAGTCGACGCCCTTCTCGGACCGGCATCCGCACGACGCCCAGTCGGCCGGGTCGACGCCGTCGAGGTGGAGCACGAGATCGAACGCTTCGCCGCCGGCGCCAATCGCCTCGGCGTACCCCACATAGACGGAGAACCCGGAATTCCGGTGGGCGTTCAGGATCGACGGGACCTGGTCCGCGCCGAAGGTCGCCATCACGCGGTGGGCGTTCGGGACCGCGACGACCCCCGGGCGAGATTCGGGGGGACGGGTGGCGAGGATTCGCTGCGAGATATCGGGGAGCCTTAGGAAGTCGGTCACCTGGGCGATGGCCGCCGGCGATTCATCCGCCCGGAGGTACGCGAACATCGCGTAGTTCGCACCGATGTCGGTCGGACGCAGGGCCGTGGGGGATTCGATGGCCCAGCATCGGTCCCCGGGCACCCACCCCAGCCCGACGGGATCGAGGGCGCTCCGGGTCTCGCCGGGCACCCGGATATCGACCCATTGGAACTGCGGCGAGGTCGCCTCGGCCAAGGCGAAGACCGCGAGGTTGACGAGGTCGCGCGAGGGGCCATGGACGAGAATCGACGTCGGGCGGTCGAACCGGAGCGAGGGAAAGTGGCGGTCCCCATCGTCGGCCACCGGGGCGACAGGTCGGGGACGCCGTCGGTCGGGCGAGGGTTCGGGTCCTCGAGCCCGCTTTGGCACGAATCCGGAACCGCCGGGACGGTCCGAGGGCGGGGGGAGCGTGAAGCTCCGCGGCGCGACGAACGGTCGTGAATGCAGTGGCATGGGGGACCGGGACGGGGGGCGTCCCGAGGTCACTCAGCCCCTCGGGGTCCTTCTCCTCCCCCCGAACGCCTTCGGGGTCCCGAACGGGTTCGGTCGGCCGGCGGCCCGGCCCAATTCTGTTCGTTTATATCCCCGACCACGATTCGCCGACGAGGACCATCGCCGGATCGAGGTCCGGCGTCCGTACGGCACGTGACCGCGAAGGGAGCGCCGAAGCCCGGGCGACGCGCGCGAGTCGCCCAGCTCACTCCGGCGAGAAGTACCCCCGCCCGGCTTCGGCGGCTCCGGGAGTCCCATCCGGAGGGGCCCACCGACCGGCTCCTGCTCGCCACCCTCCGGATCCGGATTCCGAACGACTTGTGGACCGGCGCCTTCTCACGGGCCCATCCGACCCGGAGCCTCGAGGCGTTGAACCGGGCCGAGGTCGGGAAGGACGTCTCGGTCTCCGACTATTGGATCGCCGGCCAGCCTCCGGGGGTCTGGGCCGCCGAGATCGCGCGGTACCCCGACGTCCTGAACGTCGACAGCCTCGCGGTGGTCGGCGAGGGGTGCCTCTACCGGATCACCTACCGGAATCCGCCCATCGTCTACCTGTTCCGGGAGCTCGGCCTCCCGATCCAGTTCCCGCTCCGTGTCCAGAACGGAGTGATCCGTTGGGAGGTCGTGGCCCGGCACTCGGAGCTCCAAGCGGTGCTCCGCCACGCCGGGAGCGTCGACCCCGACTTCCAGGTCGTGTCGATCCGGCGGGGGTCGCTCCGAAGCCACCTGCCGGTCCTGACGGACGCCCAGCACCGCCTGCTGACCCAGGCGATGGCGGCGGGCTACTTCGCGGTCCCCCGGGGCATCACGCTGACGAACCTGGCCCGGCGACTCGACCGGAGCAAATCCGCCGTGTCCGAGGGGATCGCCGTCATCGAACAGAAGCTGCTGGAGAGCGCGCTCAGCTCGAGCTCCTTCGCCCGCTAGACCCACCGGATACGGCGGGGCTCGGTCGCGCGAATTGGAACGACGGAACGGACGGGCCCCGGCGATGACGACGATCCGGACGATCGCCGCCCACGAGGTCGTCCGGGCGCGGTTCCCTCGAGAAGTGACCGAGAGGGACGAGATTGGGATGGCGGTGGGGAAAGCGATCGACGAGACGCTCTCGCACTATAGCCACGAATACGCGCAGGGTCGGCGCCCGACTCGGACCGGCATGAACCGGCGGGCCGAGGCGACCCTCGACGAGGAGCTCGCGGAGGCCGACGTCCACCTCCCGCCCGCGGAACGGGCCCGGCATTTGGAGGCCATCGACGGAGTTCTGCAGGCGTTTCGCCGGAGCGGTCTGATGGGATTGCCCCGACCCCGTAGTCGGTTGATCCTGATCAACGGAGACGCCGGCGTCTACGCCCAACCGGACTACTGGAACGGACGGGACCGGATCTACGAGATGAAGAGCTTCCACGCCAGCCCGATCCCGCCGTACGTCCTCCTCCAGGTCCAGTTGTTCCAGTGTGCCTTTCCCGGATTCCAGGCGTTCCTCGCCTGGTTCGACCGGCACGTTCAGCCGGTCGTGGCGACGATGGAGGAGGCGCCGGCGTTGGGGCCGGAGGCCCAGACGGCCGCCCTGTGGCTCGCGTACCGGCACGCTCGCTCCGATGGAGTGGACAAAGTTCTGGAGTTCATGGACAGTCCGACCGTGCGATACACACTCCCCGCGACCGACGGCGGGGCCTGACCGGGCCGCCGTCGGTGTGCCCGAGGGGACGCCACGTCCGTACGAGGGGGGAACTCGAAAGCGTTCTAACAGGCGGGGCGTGGGTCCGACGTGACGAGCTACGGTGATTCGAGGCGAGTGGCCGCCGCGCACCGCGACCTGCCCGGCCTCATCGCGAGCCGGACCCGGGTGGGTCTGGTCCTTCTCGACGACGATCAACGGGAGCAGCCGGTGATCGAGGGGGAGCTGGTCCGCCTCGGTCCCGATTCGGTGGTGTTCCGCCACGACGACCAGGACGAGGAGATCTCCCTCGCCACCATCGCGAAACGAATTCTCGGCGACGACGTGGTCGTCTACTAAGAGACCACATCGGCCGGGTCTCCGGTCGCTACCCACTACGCCCGCCGCCGCTCGCGGAGAGGAGCTCGCTTGCGGAACACCGCGAGCAGGTCGACCACCTTGTAGGTCGCGGCCTGCTGGTCGAGATACGCGACGTCCATCCTGTCCGAATAGTCTGCCCAGAGAAGGCTCGCCTCGTCGAGGGCCTCCCGGACCCGCCAGTGCTTCGCCGCCGCCAACCGCTTCACGAAGAGATCCTCGACGACGGCGATTTGAACCGGGCCGTACGGGGTCGCTGCGGTGGTTGCTCGGTACGGATCGCCGGTGTATTGGTTTCCGACCACATCGACGGCGATGTTCCAGTCCGCTCGAATCCAAAGCCGCCCCTCCTCATTGAATTTCCACCCGGCGAGAGCCCGTCGAACCGCCTCCCGATCCGCCCGGATGTCGATATCGCCGGAGACGTAGCCTCCCTTGGTGTAGACCTCGATGGCCGAGCCCCCGACGACGACAACTTCCGATCCGATCTCCCGAGCGAGGAGGGCGGCGAAGTGGAGGATGCGGTCGTAGCTCTTCGGCGTCGAGCGGAGGATTCGACCGATTTCGTCGACGCCCGTCATGAGCTCGGCGGAGTTCGCCGGGAGGTCCGAAGTCCGGCCCGCGCGAGAATTCGGTCCTTCACCAGCGAACGGGTAAACTCCGATCGATTGGGGACGGCGTCGGGACTCGGCACGAACCGGGAAAGGTCGATTCGGACCTGTCGAGAGGACGTTCGTCGACCGACCCGCCGGTCGACTTCTCGTTCAAAGTCGGCCGACCAGACGATTCGGACGCGGCGTCGAAAGAAATCTTGCAGTGAACGGTCCGACAGAACCCACCCCGTGCGTCCCCGACCGGTCGGAGCCGTTGCGACGACCCCGGCCTTCTCGAGCCGTCGAAGCTCCGTGATCGCCTTGATGACCTGCGTCCCGGTCATTTTGGCAACACGGTAGGCCGTCAACGGTTGGCCCGCATTTGCCAGCGCCCCCAGGGTCGCCGCCCTCGTCCGGCTGCCGAAGAGCGCCACGACGCTTGGGTCGATCTTCGTAGGCATGAGTGCGGTAAGTGGCCAATCTCCCCATAAGACTATCCACATCGGATACCAAGCGGACGCGCCCCCGGCACGGCCGATCCGTCCGCCTTCGGTTCACCCGTCATTCACGAGCTTTCGAAATCCCCGGAGTCCAAGCTCCCCGAGGGCGTCGCCGTTCGCCCGAGACTCCGTCGCCGCCGAGAGGGGTCCCCGCCCAGCGGAGGGGCGGGATTCGGCGACCGGATCCACGCCCGTGCTGGGATTCGAACCCAGGTCTGAGGCTCCGCAGGCCTCTAGGATAATCCAGTGTAGCGAGGACGGCGTTTGCCGTCCCCGTAGCTACCCCACACGGGCATCGTTGGACCGATTCCGACCGCTTGACCGCGAGCGAGGGGGGCCCCCTATTAAACGCAACGGCCGGGCCGTCGGCGATTCGCGGAGGCCTTTATAATCGCACGAACTCCGTTCGACGAAGCGGCGGTCCTCCGCTGGCCCTCTTCCATGTCGGACGGTGCACCGGTCGACCCGTGGGTGCGGGCGCGGTCGCTCCCGATGGGCACCGTGGTCCTCGTTCGGACCTCGGACGGTCGCGAATGGAAAGGGGCGGTTGTCCCTCCCCACGAGATGTCGGGCGACCGAATTCTGCAGCTGAAACTCGCGTCCGGCTACAACGTCGGCATTCGCGTCGGCGACAGCGACCGGATTGAGGTGGTCGGGGCAGCCCCAACGAACGGAAACGGCTCCCCCCGGCCGACGAGTCGCCCGCCCGCCCGCGGGGGCGAAGGCTGGGTGGCGCTGCTCACCACGGGCGGGACGATCGCCTCCCGAGTCGATTACCGAACGGGCGGGGTGCGGCCGGTCCGGGAGGAGAGCGAGATCCTCGGATTCTATCCGGACCTGGACCGGGACGGGCCGGTCCGCGTGGTCCCGGTCTTCGACCGGTTGAGCGAGGAGATCGGTCCACCCGACTGGGAGGAGATGGCACGCCGGACGGTCGACGCCTTTTCGCAAGGAGCCCGGGGCGTCGTCATCGCGCACGGCACCGACACCCTGGCGTACACGTCGGCCGCTCTCTCGTTCCTTCTCGAAAATCTGCCGGGACCGGTGGTCGTCGTGGGGGCGCAGCGTTCCCCGGACCGGCCGTCCTCCGACGGATTCACGAACATGGCGGCCGCCGTCCGGCTGGCCCGGCACCCCGAGATCGGCGAGGTGGTCGTCGTGATGCACGACGGACTCTCCGACGACCGGTTCGCCATCCACCGGGGCACCCGGGTCCGGAAGATGCATTCGAGCCGCCGCGACGCGTTCCGGAGCCGGAACGGCCCGCCGATCGGGTGGATCGAGGGATCGACCGTCCACCTCGCTCGACCGTTCCGCGCGCGCTCGGAGGGCCTGGCGGTGTACTCGGGACCGATGGGGACCGCGGCGGCGGTGCTGTGGTTCCAGCCGGGCCTCGAGCCGTCGCGGGCGGAGGCGTACGTCGCGGGCGCCGCGGGGGTGATCATCGCGGGGACCGGTCTCGGCCACGTCGCGTTGAACCACCTGCCGTGGATCCGAGCCGCGATCGCCCGGGGCACGACGGTGGCGATGACGACCCAGTGCCTCGAGGGAGTCGCGGACCCGTTCGTCTACGCGACCGGCCGGGAACTCTCCCGGGCCGGAGTAGTGTACCTGGGCGACATGCTCCCGGAGACGGCCTACACGAAGCTCCTGTGGGCGCTCGGCCGCTCGCAAGACCCGGCGGTCGTTCGCGACCTCCTCCTCGCCCCGCGGGCGGGGGAGGTCGAGCCGCGCCACGACGCCGAGGACCATCCATGAAGGCCGGCCTCGAGGTGCACCAGCAGCTCGCGACGGGGAAGTTGTTCTGCGCCTGCCCGGCCGAACTGTCGGAGACGGTCGTCCGCACGGTCTCTCGACGCCTCCGCGCGACCGGGGGGGAGAACCACGCGATCGACGCCGCCGCCGCGTTCCAGGCGGCCCGCAACCTCACGTACGAATACGAGGCCACGCCGACGAGCTGCCTCGTCGAGCTCGACGAGGAGCCGCCGCACGCGCTCAACCCCGACGCGCTCGACGTGGCGCTGACGATGGCCCTTCTGCTCGACGCGCGTCCGCTCGACGAGATCGAAGTGATGCGGAAGATCGTCGTCGACGGGTCGAACACCTCCGGCTTCCAGCGGACCGCGCTCGTGGCCGTCGACGGTCGCCTCGAGGTCGCGGGCAAGACCTACTCGATCCCGACGATCTGCCTCGAGGAGGACGCGGCCCGGAAAGTGGGCGAGTCGAAGGACGGGGTCCGGTACCGGCTCGACCGGCTCGGCATTCCCCTCGTCGAGATCGCCACCGGCCCCGAGATCTCCTCCGGCCCGGAGGCGCGCGCGGTCGCGGAGGAGCTCGGCATCCTCCTGCGAGCGACCGGCCGGGTCCGGCGCGGGATCGGCTCGATCCGGGAGGACGTCAACGTCTCGACCGACGGAGGCGCCCGCGTGGAGCTGAAGGGAGTTCAGGAGCTCCGACGGATCCACCAGTACGTCCAGGGTGAGGTGGACCGGCAGAACGCCCTTCTGGCGGCCGCATCGACTCTGCGGACCCGAAGCGCCCGGGTCTCTGACGACGCTCCCGTCGACGTCTCCGAACTGCTCCGGGGTCGCGCGACGGGCGCGCTCGGCGAGGCGCTGAAGCGGGGCGGAGTCGTTCTGGGGATCGGATTGCCCGGTTTCGGAGGACTCCTCGCTCCCCCCGACGGGTCGAAGGAGCGGCTTGGGCGGGAGCTCGCCGACCGCGCCCGGTCCTCCGGGGTCCGCGGCCTGTTCCACTCCGACGAGGTCCCGGCGCAGGGCGTCGAGGGCGAGGTCGTCACGTCCCTCCGCGCGAGACTGGGGGCGGACGGCGACTCCGATGCGTTCGTGCTCGTGGCCGCCCCGGACTCCGAGGCGGCCGGGCGTGCGCTCACGGCGGTCCGAGGGCGCGCGCGGGAAGCCGTCGAGGGAGTGCCCGAGGAAACTCGGGACCCGCTCCCGGACGGCCGCACGCGCTACTCGCGACCTCTCCCCGGACGGGACCGGATGTACCCCGAGACGGATGTGCCGCCAATCCCGGTCCGCGAAGAGCGACTTCGCGCCCTCCAAGCCCGTCTCCCGCCGCACCCGAAGGAGGTGAGGGCCCGGCTCGTCGCGGCCCACGGTGTTTCGGAGGAGGTGGCGCGGACCCTCCAGCGGGACGGCGAGGTCGAGCGGTTCGACTCGCTCGTCGCGAAGGGTCACGGAGCCGGGCTTACCGCGCAGCTCCTCGCCCGCGAGATCCCCGCCACCGGCGATACGGAGGACCCATTCCAGTTTCCCTTGGACCTCCTCGACCAGCTCCTCGCGACCGTCGAGCGCGGCGAGTTCGCGAAGGAGGGCCTCGGCCCCGTCGTCGCCGCCCTGGCGGGCGGGGCTCCGACGGTCAGGGATGCCGTGGCGAAGGCCGGCCTCGCGTCAATGTCGCGCGAGGCGCTCGCCGCGCTCGCGGAGTCGCTGGTGACGAAGAACGCCGAGCTCGTCGCCGCGAAGGGCGCCGGCGCGTTCTCCCCCCTCATGGGTGACCTGATGCGCGAGGTGCGGGGTCGGCGCGACGGCCAGGAGGTCGCCGAAGTGCTCCGCGAGACGCTGGCGAAGCGGGCGTCGACCGGGGCCACGTGACCGGCCGACGGGGACCCGAGAGTCCGCTCCGCGGCCTCGTGACGGATATCGACGGGACCCTCACGGACCCGAACCGCCGGTTGAGCACGGAGGCGGTCCGCCTCCTCCGCGCCATCGACTCGCGCGGCGTCCACGTCGTGCTCGCCACAGGCAACGTCCTCCCGGTCGCGCTCGCCATCCACCGGTCCATCGGCCTCACCGGGCCGATCGTGGCGGAGAACGGAGGTCTCGTCTACCGAAAGGTCGACGGCCGGGACCGTGTGGAGCGTCTGGCCCGTCGGGCCCCGGCGTTGGCGGCGTTCCGGTCGCTGCGGGCCTCCGGACTGCCGGTCCGACGCCTGTTCACCGACCGCTGGCGCGAGACCGAGGTGGCGATCGAGCAGCCGGCGCCGCTCCGGGCGATCCGCGCCGCCCTTCGAGGGACCGGGGTCGTCGCCGAGGCAACGGGGTACGCGATCCACCTGATGGAGCGCGGCATGGGGAAGCGCGCCGGCCTCAAGGCGGCGCTCGGTCCCCTCGGGCTCACTCTCGCCGACTGCTTCGTCGCCGGGGACGGCGACAACGACGTCGCGATGCTGCGGGACGCGGGGTTCGGCGCCTCCTTCCCGAACGGGAGCCCGCGCGCCCGGGCCGCGGCGAAGTTCGTCAGTCGACGGCCGTACGCCGACGGGTTCGTCGAAGCGCTTATGGCAAGCGGGCTCGTCCCCCGGTCCGGCCGGTAGGGAGCCCTCCGGATGCTCGTCGGTACCTGTCAGCGATGCGGCGCCCCGGCGACCCTGCGTTGTGCGTTCTGCGGCCGCACCTTCTGCCGCGATTGCCTCGACGCGGACGAGCGGATGTGCCCGGATTGCGTGGCGATGCAGAAGTCCGGGAAAGGGCCCGCGGGCGCGCGATTGCCGCCGTCGCGGAAGATCGGCGCTCGCTAGGTCCGGTCCGTCCTAGTAGGACGTCCCCGGCAGGTGGAGCTCGCCGGGCTTCGCGAACTGGCTGACCCAGATCATCGCGACGCCGAAGATGCCCGTGAACAGCCCGAGCAACAGCACGCCCCAGGCGTACGGGCCGAGCCCCGGGTAGATCCGGACCCACCCGACGACGCGTCCGTCCGAGCGGGCGGAGACGTGGAGCAGCACGTTCACGAAGACGCCGAGCCCCCAGCCCACGAGGACCGCGAGCGCGCCGGCGAACCGGAGCCCCGCCCGCTCGTTGCCTCCTTCCTCCTCCGGCTCCACGGCCGGGGTGTTCTGGAGGTCGGTCACGGGGGCCTAGGCGAACCCCGCGGAGGACTTCGCGTCCTTCGGACCGGGGCGCAGCGGGAGCTTGCGGAGCTCCTTCGGGCACTCCACGAGCCGGACCATCGGCGCCGACTGGACGACGTACGCCGGAAGTCCGGTGTTCGGGTCGTTGCCGGCGCGCAGGATGTTCATGATCTCGAGCTTGACCTCGATGACCGAGCCGTCCTTCAGCTTCAGGCGGAGCCGGCCGTCGCCCTCGACGGGCGAGTAGTCGACGATCTCGGCGTTCGACAGGTCCGGGGACTGCCCCGGCGCCCCACCCATCATCGGGGGCCCCGAGCCGCGACGCGCTCCTTCAGCAGCGCCCGCGGGTCCTGGCCGTCGACGGTGAGGCCCATGGAGACGCAGGTGCCGATCACCTGGTTGACCTTCTCCTCCATCGAGCGGCCGAACAGGTCCGCGCCCTTCGCCTCCGCGATCCGCCGGACGGCCTCGAGCGGGACGTCGCCGATCGTCTCGGTCTTCGACTTGCCGGATCCCTTCTCCTTCCCGGCCTCCTTGAGGAGCAGCGCCGCGACGGGCGGGCGTCCGACGACGAGGGTGAACGCCCGCGTCGCCGGGTCGACCTTGATGACGACGGGGACCTTCATCCCGGCGAACCCCTTCGTCTGCTCGTTGATCTGCTGAACGACCTGCACGACGTTCACGCCGAGCGGGCCGAGCGCGGGCCCGAGGGGGTTCCCCGGGGTCGCCTTGCCGCCCTCGACGAGGACGCTCACCTCATCCGCCACTCTTTCCGCCTCCCTTCTCCAGCATCCGGACGTGGTCGCCGCGGATCGTGACCGGGATCGGGACGACCGCCTCGATCAGTTCGACCGTGATCTCTTCCTTGGCCTGGTCGATCTTCTTCACGCGCGCCTTCTCGCCCTTGAACGGCCCGGCGATGAGCTCGACGATCGCGCCCTCGACGAAGCCCTCGACGGTGATGCGCGGCAGGAGCAGCGGCTCGACCTCCTTCAGGGTCGTCTCGCCGGCGACGAGGCCCCGGGCCTTCCGGATCCCGTGGAGCATCTCGCGCACGCCCTCGAAGCTCATCCCCTCGGCGAAGACGTAGCCGCGGAGACCGGACGGGACGAGGAGCGCGAAGACGACGTCGGGCTTCTCCTCGGCGCGGGCGAGGAGGGTGTCGGCGACCTCCTGTTCGTAGCCGCGAGCGGTCTTGATCGCGAGGACCGCCTGGCGCGCCACGCAGGCGAGGGTGAGCGTGGCCGGCTTCGACGAGTCCCCTTCCCATTGGGCCGAGAGGTGGATCTCGACCCGGTCGCGGTAGCGTACCCCGACCGGGGCGGTGATCTGGAACGCGTAGGCCGACGCGGCGCCCGGGTTGAGGGTGACGGTCGAGCGCTCCCGACGCGAGACGAGCTCGCTGAACGAGCGCTTCCCAGGGGGCATCCAGTGGACCGGCCACTCGGCGCCCTCGCCGGGGTAGGTCGACGTGTAGGCGATCTCGACCGAGACGAGGACCGACCCGGCCTCGGGGTGGCCGTTCGTGAGAACGACGGAGATCGTCGTGACGGTCCCCGCGGTGACCTCCCGCGTCGGATCGTCGGCGACCTTGAGGCTCAGGAGGCTCGGCACCTCCTTCTTCGGCACCACCGGCGCGGGCGCGACCACGGGCGCGGGCGACGCGGGGGTCGCCGCGGCGGGGTGGTGGGGCGCCGCCGGGCGCTCGGCTTCCTCGCCGGTCAGAAGACCGATGCCCTCGTCGTCCGGTTTCCCGCTCATCGGACGGTGCCTAGAGGCCCAACGTGGAGAGGTAGTTCGCCCAGAACCACGGGCCGACCTGCGTGAAGAAAATGTAGATCATGAACCCAATCGAGCCGATCAGCACCGCCCCGATCCACGTCACCTCGAGCACGCGGACGTACTCGTCGACGGCCGGCTTCCGGGCCATTCGGAGGACGCGGCCGAACTTGCCGTGGCCGACGCCCCGGAGACGGCCGTCGAAGTTGTCCTGCACCCGTCGGGCGCGGTCGAGGAACGCCATGATCTGCCTAGCGGACGACGTCGAGCTCGGGCCCGGATTTCCGGGCCGGCGGGCCGCCGGCCGAGGGGCCCGCGAAAATCTGGGGGGATTTAACTCCAGTGACCACCAGCATGACGCGGATCGTGCTCTGCATCGTCGGGTCGACGGCGGCGCCCCAGATGATGCGGGCCGTCGGGGAGATCGTCTTCTGGACGACCTCGGCCGCTTTCTGGGCCTCGCTGACGGTCATGTCGGGGCCTCCGGTGACGTTGATGAGAGCCCCCGTCGCTCCGCCGATGTCGACCTTGAGCAATGGGGAGTTGATCGCCTCGAGCACCGCGTCCTCGGCGCGGTTCTCGCTCTCGGATTCGCCGATCCCGATGAGGGCGACGCCGCCGCCCTTCATGATCGTCCGGAGGTCGTTGAAGTCGAGGTTGACGAGGCCGGGGCGCGTGATGATCTCGGTGATCCCCCGGATCGCGCGCGCCAGCACCGAGTCCGCGACCTTGAACGCGGTCTGGATCGGGAGCCTCGGAACGAGCTCGAGGAGGCGGTCGTTCGGGATCGTGATCACCGTATCGATCGACGCGCGGAGCCGCTCGAGGCCCCACATCGCATTCTCGCTCCGGACGAGCCCCTCGGACGCGAACGGGAGCGTGCAGACGGCGATCGTGAGCGGGTTCCCGCCATTCGCGTCCTTCGCAGCCTGGCTGACGACGGGGGCGGACCCGGTGCCGGTGCCGCCGCCGAGACCGAGCGTAATGAACACCATGTCCGAGTCGGCGAGCGCCTTCTTCAGCTCGTCCTCGGCCTCACGCGCCGCCTGCTCGCCGACTTGCGGCAGGGCGCCCGCGCCGAGCCCCCGGGTCAGACGACGGCCGAGGAGGATCTTCTTCGGCGCATGGATCGCGAGGAGGTGCTGAGCGTCGGTGTTGCACGCGATCATGTCGGCGCCCGCGAGCCCCTCCTCCGCGAGCCGGTTGATCGTGTTGCAGCCGCCGCCGCCGCAGCCGACGACCTTGATGTTCGTCTTCAGCGAGGCGAGGACCGCTTCGAGTTCGGCGTCGTCGTTGCTCGGGGGAGGTCGCGCGTCGGGGGTTTTCTTCGACTCGTTCGGCAGGTGCGCAAGGATCTCCTGCGCGAGTGGTCGCATTTTGGCCGTCCTCGACGGGCGAGCAGCGGTCCGATTATAAAGGGTTCATGTTCGTAAGGGGGTCAAGGGCGGCCGGTCCGTGGAGTACGCTCGCTGGGCGCCGCAATATGAGCGGATCGCGCAGAAATTCGGCTTCCGGATTAGCCGGGAGCGCGAGGCGGCCGCCGTCCTCCGCGAGCTCCTTCCGGACGCGGCGAAGCAGGAGCCGCTCCGACGCGCCGCGGCCCGGATTGCCGGCCGGGTCGCGATCGTGGTCGGGCTCGCCCCCGAGGCCGGCGCCCCCCCGATCGACCGGCTACCCGCGTCGATGCGCGGGCGCGTCGTCCTGGCGGCCGACGGAGCCGCGGAGCGTTGCCTCGGCGCCGGAATCGTGCCCGACCTCGTGGTGACGGACCTCGACGGCCCGGTGGCGTCGGAGGTGACCGCCAACGCACGGGGAGCGCTCGTGGTGGTGCACGCCCACGGGGACAACGTTCCGGCCCTCCGAGAGTGGGTCCCGGAGTTCTCCGGCGAGCTCGCCGGGTCGTGGGCCGGTCCGCCCCATGAGGCCCTGCTGAACGTCGGCGGGTTCACCGATGGGGAGCGGGCCGCGTTCCTCGCGGACGACTGCGGCGCGTCGGAGATCCTGCTCTGGGGGTTCGACTTTCATCGGGTGGGGGAGACGGCTCCGTCGGACCGGGACCGCAAGCTCGCGAAGCTGCGCTTCGCGGAGGAGGACCTCGAGCTGCTCCGCACCTCGACTCGGACCCCGCTCGTCGAATGGCGTCGTGACGGGAGCCGACGGCCGTTTCACAGCGCGGGCGCGGCGGCGAGGTCGACCCAGTAGACCGTCGTACCCCCATTTTCGTAGACGGGCACGAACGGGGCCGTCGAGAACCACGCGGTGGCCGCGCCGCTCATCGGCAGGGCGAGAGCGTTCGGGTCGAGCGGCACGCCGACCGTTCGCATGGTCCCGTCGACGATGACGACGTCCACGGCATACTCGTGCGGCGGGTGGGGCGCGTCGGCGCTTCCGAGCTCGGCCAGCGCCTGCGACCAATTCGATCCGGTGAACAGCGCCGGGGTCGAATCCCACGTCGCGGGATTGCCGTCGAACCCGAACACCATGGAGCTCACCGGATGGTCGCTCGCGACGGCGTCGTTCGTCGGGACCCCGATGCCGGTCCACATCCACACGGCCGCATCGGCGTTCGTCAGTCCTTCCTGGAACCCGCCGAACAGCGCCGGAGGCGGGTACGCGATCGCGGCGTTCGCCCCGACGAGCACCACCACGGCGAGGGCGACGGCGATGGCCGCCGGCCGACCTCGCCGGTCCTGCGCAAGGCCCACGAGCCGCCCGAGGCAGATCGCCACCACGAGCCCGAGCGGCAGGACGAGATACTCGGCGTGGCGGGCCGGGGAGATCGTGGCGTTGCCGAGGGCGAGCGCGAGGATCGCGGAGACTCCGACCGCGGCGACCCACATCAGGAGCAGCGGTCCCTCGCGGGAGAAGCTCAGGAGCCGGCGCGAGCCGGAGGTCGCGACGATCGACAGGAGCAGGGGGGAGAAGAACGCGAGGGCCGCGAGCGTCGTGCGCTGGCCCATCGTACCGGGGAGGGGAACGACGATGAGGAGCGCGAGCCCGCCGTAGATCCCCACGAGGAGGATCGCGGCGTCGCGGAGGACCGACGGGTCGGACGGGAACTTGACCCGGTAGCGCGGCGTCGGACGCGCGCCCCGTCGGTAGCTCAGAAGGGCGAGGATGACGACGAAGCCCGTGACCACCGCCCCCTCGACGAGGGGGAACGAGAGGGTCACGCCGTGGATCGGCGCGCTCACGATCGCCTGGAAGGCGCCCCGACCGAACCAGAACGCGAGCGCCCCCGTCAGCAAGGCGAACAGGAATCCGAGCTCCCGGAGCGGGAAGCGGAGGCTCCATCGCCGGGGCCAGACGAGTTCCGTGAGAACGACGAGCCCGAGCGCGCTGACGACGAAGAAGTACGTCGAGAGGTGGTGCGTGAAGACGAGCGCGGCGCCGGTCAGCGCGAGCGGGACGTACCAACGGGCGTCACGCCGGCTCTCGAGGAACATCCAGAGCGCGCCGAGGACGAGGAAGTCGCCCAGCGCGAGGGGGGCGGGGTGGGCGACGGAGAACATCCTCGGCATGAACACCGCACCGAGCGTGGCGCCCAGGATCGCCACGGTGTCGTTCGGAACGAAGCGCCGGCCGAGGAGGAACAGCGGCACGACGGCGAGCGCGGCGAGGACGGGCGCCACGACCTGGAGCGCCGGCAGCACACCAACTCCCGTGGCTCCCGCCGTGGCCGCCGAGAGCTCGAAGAGACCGGGAAACTGGCCGTAGGAGAATCCCCAACCGGCGTAGGCCCCCAGCCCCGGCAGATGCCCGGTCGTGGCGAGGGTGCTCGTGAGATTGTAGTACTCGCCCGTGTCGCTCCCGAACACCGGGAAGATTCCGAGCGGTTCGAGCGCGACGAAGACGAGCAGGAGGACCGCCGAACCGAGCCAAGCGAGCTCCGCGCGGTCCATGCTGTCCGGAGGATTGGCCGGGGCCGATCCTACAGGCCCCGCGAGCGGTCTCCGGCGGATTATCTTCGCGCTCCGGGCCCTCGGGAGCTCTCTCGACGAGTGGAACTTCCATACCTCTAAATAGGGGGGGCTGGTGGGGGCGGAATCGAGGCCTCGCCGAGATGGCATCCAAATCGAAACCGGCCCGCCGCTCGACGGCGCCCTCTCGCGCCAAGCCGCGCCCCACCGCCGCGAAGAAGCCGGCCGCGAAGCCGGTGAAGAAGGCCCCGACGAAGAGCCCGGCCAAGCCGGCGCCCAAGGTCGCCGCGAAGGCCCCCGCGAAGGCCCCCGCAAAGCCCGCGGCCAAGCCCGGCGCGAAGCGGCCTGCGGCCCCGACCGAGACGATCCCGATCCCCCTGCGGGGCGACGGCCGCCGGCACATGCTGTCGCTTTCGTTCCTCCGCGACGGCGACGAGTTCCTTGCCCGCCTCGAGACGGACGCGGGCCAGATCACGGAACTGAAGAACCGGGCCCTCGACCAGCTGCTCACGCTGGTCGCGGGCGAGCTCGAGGACCTCCTCGAGTAGGCCCGCCCGGCTACGACGTCTCGTCGAGCCGGTCGAAGAAGCCGCGGCCGACGAGATAGTTCGTCCGGTGCCCCTCGCCGTCGGAAAGTTCGATCAGCTCGGTCGGGGCACCCATGAGGAGACCCCCCGAATAGCGCTGCAGCACGTGCGTCCGAAGCTGGGGTGGGGCGGGCCACCGCCGGCGCCGACCGAACCGCTCCGTCACGAGTACCGATCCGGACCCGAAGGCGGCCCCGCGCGGGGCCCTTAGGACCGTGATTGAGGCGCCGACCACGGCGAGGAGGATCGTGAACCCGGCGAGGAGGCCGTACACCTCGGCGCTGTCCGAAACGCCGGGGGACGGCGAGGTCGCGGCCTCGACGACGAACACCCCGAGGATGACGACGAGGGTGAGCGCGAACAGCCCGAACATCCGGAAGGCGCGCGCGGTTCCCGCGTCGTTCGCGACGTAGCCGGAGCTCCCGCCCCCCTCGCCGTCCCAGAACCTTCGGTCGGCGTCCTCCGGCCGCCGACGGCCGGAGTCGGCCGGGCGACGTGCGATCCGGACCGGGCGGGGGTCGGCCATCCGACGGGCTCTACGGGTGGGGGCGGGCGATAAACTTGACGACGGGGACGCAGTTGGGCCCTCGATGACGACCGCGACCGAGTACCTGTGGTTCGAGACGAAGACCGAGCGAGCGTTCGTCCGGATCACCGACCGGGTCCGCGAGGTCGTGCGGAAGAGCGGCGTGCGGGAGGGGTTCGTCCTCGTCTCCGCGATGCACATCACAGCCGCCGTGTACGTCAACGACGACGAGCCGGGGCTGATCTCGGACATCGGCGCCTGGGCCGACCGCCTCGCGCCGACCGGCGACTACGCCCACCATAGGACGGGTGAGTCGAACGGCGACGCCCACCTGAAGAACCTCTTGCTCGGTCACCAGGTCATCCTACCCGTGACGAACGGCGACCTCGACCTTGGGCCGTGGGAGCAGGTCTTCTACGCTGAGTTCGACGGCCGACGACGGAAGCGCGTCGTCGTCAAGGTCCTGGGAGAGTAGCCGACGTCGCCGGGTGGCTCGCCCGCCGTCGCCAGGGCCCGGGGAGGGCGCCCATCGCCCCGAGGCTCGATACGAGGAGTACGGCCGAGGCGATCGCGAGCGCGCCGAGCACCGGGACGACGGGCGGGGGACCGGAGGAGGCCGGGGCGCACGGCCCGGCCGAGAGCGCGACGGCGAGCTGTTCGGTTCCCGACGCGCCATCGGGGTCGGACGCAGTGACGTTCACGACGTACTGACCCGCGCGGCCGTATGCGTGCTGGACCGGCTCGCCGGTCGCGGGGGGCGAACCGTCGCCGAACTGCCACTCGATCGAATCCGAGTCGGCGTTCCCCGACGGCTCGGCGCGGAACTGGACGGTCGTGGTCCCCGGAGCGCAGGCGCCCCCGACGCGGGCCCAGGTCGCGTTCACCTCGAGGTTCGGGGCGGGAACGGTCGTGGTGACCGGAAGGTGGAACGCCTGCCGGTCCCCGGCCGCATCCCCGACCGTCACGTTCCCCCAGTGCGACCCCGCATGGGCGAACAGGTGGTCGACCGCCGGCCCGGTCTGGTTCGTGCCGTCATCGAAGGTCCACGCGTACGAGTACGGAGGCATCCCGCCCGTGGCCGCCGCCTCGAACGCCGCGCCGTAGGGCACGGAGGCGTTCGGCGCAGCGACGCTCGCCGAGGCCGAGAACGGGAGTCCGAACGCCGTCAGGTGGCCGGAGGTTCCGTTGGGTGCGCCGGACGCCACGAACAGGCGGCCGTCCACGACGACCGACTCCCCGTCGATCACGTCGGCACCCGGGGCGGTGGAGTTCCAGAGCACCTGTCCCGTTTCGGCATCCAGAGCCGACTCGCGACCCCCGCCGCCGGTGAAGACGAGTCCGTTCGCGTAGGTCAAGGAGGCCCACGGATAGCCGCCGCCGACCGAGGTATTCCACCGTACCGTTCCGTCGGACGGGTCGATCGCCTCGACGGTGCCGGAGTAGTTGACTGAGTTGCCCCCGGCGGCGAAGACCGTGGTCCCGTCGAACGCGGCGCCGGACCATCCTCCGCCGGTGACGTCGCGCCAGACGGGGCCCCACCCGGGGGACGTGACGTTGCTCCGGTTGAACGCGTACAGGACGCCGTTCTTGTTCGACGCGAGGACGAGCGGCGAGCCGCTCGCCGGGTTCACGAGGGTGGCGGTCGACCCGAAGTCGGAGTCGGTTCCGATGACGTTCGGGACCTCCCAGGAACCCCGGAGGGCGAGCGTGGAGGCGTTGAGTCCGACGACCGACTGGGCGTACGGCTGCGGAGAGCCCTCGTCGTTGCCGGTGGTGACCCAGATCGTGTCCGACCCCGGATCGGCGGTCGGGGTCGTCCAGATCGTGGAGCCGAGCCGTCCGGGCGGCGGCGCGACCCACGTGTGGTTCACGCTCGGGGGGCCCGAAAGGTTGACCTGCAGCAGTTCGCCGGCGACGAGGGGGTTGTCGGCGCAGCTCGCCTCGCCGACGTAGAGTTCGTGGTGGAACACGAGCGCGCTGGCCCAGTCGTAGTAGCCTCGCGAGGTGGGTCCGCCGAGCGCGAGGGACCAGTCGAGGTGGCCGGTCGAGGCGTTCAACGCGTCCCAACTGCCGTTCGGCGCCCCGAGGTACAGCGTACCGTTCGAGAGAGCGGGCGTCGATTCGAGACCGTGCACGTAGCAGTCGCTGTCGTAGCCAAGGAACCGGCTCCACTCGAGCGCCCCGGTCGAGGCGCTCGCCGCGTACTCGTACCCGTTCCAGGCGCCCCAGTAGACCGTGCCGTTCGCGACGATGGGCGCGCTGAGGTCGGAGCCGTTCGTCGGGATGCTCCACACGGGGCGGAGTGCCGAGACGTTCGAGGGGGCGATCGTCCGTTCGAGAAGGTTGGCGCCCGTGTGTTCCGGGGAGCCCATGAACGTCGGCCAGCTCACCTCGCCCGTTCCGCCCCGGGGCACCAGCGCTGCGGTCGGATGCGACGGTCCGCCGGCCGGCGCCGGCCCCGGGTTGGGCGTTCCCCTGACGGCGCCGACGGGGCCGCCGCGAGGTTCGGCCGAGACGGCCCCGCTCGCGGAGAGCAGGAGGAATAGGACGGCGGCGACCCGGACCGGGCCAAGGAGCCGGTGGCGAACGGGAAACGGACCGCGGTGACCCATGGCGGGAAGGTCAGGCCCCTTCGAGGCTCGAGTCCGCAGCGCCGAGGTTCTTCGCGGCGGCCGGTTGCGGTCGGGGTTTCGACAGGTCGACAAGCGGGACCTTCCGGGCGATCTCCCGCGCCATCGCGGAGCAGGTCGAGGCGGGCCCGGGCCGGTCAGTGTAGCCGGGGAGCGCGAGGTCGTAGGTGACGACCTTCTTCTCGGCGATCGTCTCCCAGACGGCCCGGTAGACCCGTTCCGCCTCGTCCGGGTGCCCGAGGTGGCGGAGCATCAGCTCGACGCAGAGGATCTCCGCCACCGGGTTCGCCTTGTCCTGGCCGGCGTACTTCGGCGCCGAGCCGTGCACCGGCTCGAACAGCGCGATCGATTCCCCGTAGAGCGCCCCGGGGGCGATCCCGAGGCCGCCGGCGAGGCCCGCGCACAGGTCGGAGAGGATGTCCCCGAACAGGTTCGTCGTGACGATCACGTCGTACTCCGACGGCTTCTTCACGAGCTGCATCGCCATATTGTCGACGAGCCACTCGTCGCTCGGGACGTCGGGATAGTTCGCCGCGAGCTCCCGGAACGACGTCTGGAACAGCGCCCCGGTCGTCTTCATGATGTTCGCCTTGTGGACGGCCGTCACCTTGCGCCGCCGGTGGGCCCGGGCGTACTCGAAGGCGAACCGGACGATCCGGTCGCACGCCTTCCGGGTGACGACGTTCACGGTCTCGGCGGCGGAGTGCTCGCGGTCGACCCAGTGTTCGACGCCGGAGTAGAGGCCCTCGGTCGCTTCCCGGACCACGACGAGGTCGGTCTCGGGGAATCTCGTCCCCTCCCCGGCGATCGCGCGGGCCGGGCGGACTGAGGCGTAGAGGTCGAGCTGTTGCCGGAGCGCGACGTTCACCGACCGGAACCCCGAGCCGATCGGGGTCGTGATCGGTCCCTTGAGGGCGACCTTGTTCCGCCGGATCGATTCGAGGACGGCGTCGGGCAGCGGCGTGCCGGACGCCGGGATCGCCCGCTCGCCCGCAACGACGACCTCCCACTCGATGTCGACGCCGGTCGCAGCCGTCACGAGCCGGGCGGCGTCGGTGACCTCTGGCCCGATCCCGTCGCCCGGAATGAGCGTGACCTTCACCACGGACGGACTCCCGGGCGTCGTCGAGTCGAGGCGGGTTTTAACGCAAACGGGCCGGTCACGGTTTCGCCGACGCCGGCGCGCTGCCCGAGGAGCCGCCGGGCAGCAACTGGCGCAAGATCGCGTCGCGGAGCGGGGCCTCGTCCGGCTCGTTCGACCAGATGACGACCACCGCATCCCACGTCGCGGTCCCGAGGTCGGCGACCTCGACATGCGGCTCGGGTACCCCCGGGATCGGCGCCTGCTGGCGCGTGCACGCCGCGAGGGCGGCTTCGACGCGGGCCACGGGGACCTTGAGGTCGAGCGTCATCCGGATCCGGTACATCCTCGGCGAAGGATGGCTCAGGTTGAGGACGAGCGCCGTGACGAGCGTCTGGTTCGGGAACTCGGCGACCCGGCCGTTGTCGAGGCGGAGCCTCGTGTAGCTCAACCCGATCTCCCGGACGGTTCCGACGTAGGTCGGGTACCCCATCTCGTGGGGGTACGAGGGGGCGATCACCCCGTAATTCGCCGAGACGACCGCGATCCGGTCGCCCACGTGGAACGGCGTCGCGAGGATGATGAGGAACCCGGCGAAGACGTTCGCGAGCACGGTCTGCGCGGCGAGGCCGATCACGATGCCGGCGAACGCGCTCGAGAGGAGCAGGCTCGAGAGGGAGACGTTGAACAGGCTGAGGATCGACGCCACCACGACCATCGCGATGATGACGTTCGTGACGAACCGGATCCCGGCGGAGTGGCCGAGGTTGCCGACCCGCCTCAGGTAGATCCGGATCGCCGAGCCGAACAGGACGGCCGCGAGGTAGCCGACGACGACCGCGGCCCCGACGTCGAGCGCCTTCCAGTAGAGCGGGTCGATGACGCCGAACACCCGCGAAACGACGAGGAGGCCGATGTAGACGGCGATGCCGATCGCGAGGACCGCGAGGAGGCGGGAACCCAGCCGGAGGTTGCCCCCCTCGACCTCGTCGTTCGCCATCGTTTGCCGGAACCGGCTCGGGCCATAGGGGTTTGGGCCGCCGAACGGTGCTCTCCTAAGCTTTCTTATATGCCTAAGGAATCTTGGAATCGTGTACGCCACGCCGCATCCCGTCGTGTTGACGCCGGACTGGCTGCCGCCCTTCCTTCCCGACCGAGCCGCCGAGCTGGCCGAGCTCACCGAGACGCTCGGCGACCCGTACCCCGCGACTCCGCCCCCGTGGATCGCGGCGGTCGTCGGCCCGAGCGGCTCGGGGACCAGCGCGACCGCCCGCCTGGCGGCGCGACGGATCGTCGAGGGATTGCACCGGGAGGCTCCGGGGGCGACGCCCGCCCTCGTCCGCGTTCGGGTCGCGGAGGCGAGCGGCACCCAGGGGGTCGCCTCCGGGCTGTTGAAGGGCCTCGACGGCGGATTCGAGCCGAGGGGGTTTCCCGTCGCCGAGATCCTCGCCGGGTTCCTGCGGCGCCTCGCCCGGGAACACCGACCGGCCGTGGTCGTTCTCGACGACATCGGACCGGACGCCCCCGACCTCGGCCCCGTCGTCCGGGCGCTTACGGCGCCGGCGCGATTCCTTCCGGAAGGAGCGGAATCGCCCCCGACGACGTGGACCATCCTCGCCGGCCGCTCCGAGGCGGAGGCCGCGTGGGCCCGGGTGCATCGCGCCGGTTTGCCCCGTACGGCGCGACTCACCCTCCCCCCGCTCCGTCCCGGGACCGTGCGGGCGATCGTGCTCGACCGCGCGACCCGGGCCCTGGGCCACGAGCCTCCCGCGGAGCTCGTCGACCGGCTCGTCGAACGGTGCGCCCGGGAGGGTCGGGGCGTGACGCGGGCGCTCGACCTGCTCCGCCGCGAGCTCCTCGGCCCATCGAACGGCCGTCCGGCGCCCGCGACCTCAGGCCCCGGATCGGACCGGTCCCCGGTCGAACCCCGCGTGCTCGCGGCCCTCGAGCGGGCGACCCGGGGTCGCGCGGCGACCCTCGGGGAGATCCGGGCCTGGGAGGTACGGCTCGCCGGAGAGGAAGGCGCCCGCCCGCTGCCCGCGACGACGCTCTGGCGACGGATGGTCCGGCTTCAGGCGGCCGGGGTGATCCGTCGGGACGTGCGGCCGGGAGGCCCCGGCGGGACGCGCTCGACCATCGAGATCGTCGGGCCGATTCCGTTCTACGCGCTCACGGATTCGGCTCGAACTCGTCGAGCCGCTTCGGCCCCTTCGGTCGGACCCGGGGCGCGGACACCGTCGGCTCCGTGGGCCGCGGCGGCGTAGGGTCGCTCGACTCGGTCGCCGTGCGTCGGCCGCCGCCCACCTCGGCGAGGACGGCTTTCGCGAGCGGCCGGGACTTGAGGAGCGTTTCGAGCTGGTCGAGCCGGGCGCCCTTCAGCGCATCCCGGTCGGCGAACCCCGCCCGGAAGAGCGCGCGGCCCCGGACCCGGCCGATTCCCCGCAGCCGCACGAGGTCGAGCAGCTCCTCGGCGACCCCGTAGCGCACCCGAAGCGAAAGCTCGTCGATCGCCCGCGCCGCCCGCCGCTGGAAGCGGACGGCGAGGCGGCTCGCCCCGAACAGAAGCCAGTCGGCGTCCTCGACCTTCGCCCGGACGTCGCCCGCCCCGATGCCGAACCGTTCCGTCAACTCGACGAGCGGGGTCTCGGTGATCCAGGCCTCGAGGACGCTCGCCGTCTTCAGCGTGGCGAGGAACAGGTCGAGGTCGAGCCGAAGCGGCTCCTCCTCGGGCTTGATCAGCAGCTCGGGCTCCGAGTCGGTGAACCGGGCGAGGAGTTCCGCCTCCTCGCCGCGCCGCAGGAACATCGGCGGGAGGTCCGGCGTCGCCGCGACCGCGGCGAGCAAGGAGAACGGGCTCGGATTGATCGGGGCCCGCTCGAGCGCCTGCCGGAGGACGACGGAGCTCATCGGGTCGAGGTACAGCTCGCTCGTCAGGACCCCGAAAGGGGTGGCGCGGAGCTCCGCGACCGGCTCGAGGAACTCGTGTTGCTCGAGGAACCGTCGGACGTTCTCCACGACGACGGCGAGCTCGCGGAGCTCGACCGTGTGGCCGAAGAACGTCGCGGCGAAGAACTCCTCGAGCTCGGCCTCCGAGCCGACCTGCCCGCTCGCGACGAGCGCGAGGAGATGCATGCGGAGCGCCGGCTCGGCGGCGAGCCGCGACTGCACCCGCTCGGGGGGCGCGGAGAGGTAGTCGTCGAGGAACCGCTCCGCCTCCTCCTCGCTCCGGGCGAGCAGGACCGCCTCGCCGGCCGTGTCGAACCTCGGCCGGCCCGCCCGGCCGCACATCTGCTGCACCTCCATCGCGGGGATCGGAGCCTGGATCCCGAGGTGATCGTCGTACCGGGTCGTGTCGCGCACGATCACCCGGCGGGCGGGGAGGTTGATCCCGGCGGCGAGCGTCGGGGTCGCGACGAGCGCCTTCAACGTCCGCTCCTTGAACGCCCGTTCGACGATCCGCCGTTCGGGGTTGGTGAGCGACGCGTTGTGGAACGCGACGCCGTCCGGGAGCAGTCCGGACAGGCGCCGGATCCCTTCCGTCTCCTCCTCGGCAACGGTGCCGAGCGCCTCGGCCGCCCCCCGGGCGGCCGCCTTCTCCTCCGGCGAGAGGGTGGAGCGGACGGTCGCCGCGAGCGATTGCGCGGTCTGCTCGCTCGCGCGACGGGTGTTGACGAAGACGAGCGCCTGACCTCCGCCCCGGATCACGTCGCGGACGAGCCTCGGGAGCGCGTCGCCCGGGGGCGGCACGTCCCGGGTCGTGAGGTCGGTGAACAGGATCCGGCCGTCGTGGTAGACGCCGCTCTTGAGCGGCACCGGCCGGAAGTCGCTCGCCACGTGCCGGGCCTTCAGCCAGTCGGCGATTTCGGCCGAGTTCCCGACGGTGGCCGAGAGCGCGACGACCTGGAGGTCCGGGCGGAGCCGACGGAGCCGGGTGAGCGAAACCTCGAGCGTCGGACCGCGGTCGGGGTCTCGCATCAGGTGGACCTCGTCGGCAACGACGGCGCCGAGGCGCTCGAGCCAGGGCGCTCGTTTGCGGAGGAGGCCGTCGGCCTTCTCGCTCGTCGCGACGAGGATGTCGAGCTTGTCGAGCACGGCGTTCGACAGGTCGTAGTCGCCGATCGACAGGCCGACTCGGATGCCGAGGGGTTCGAACGCGCGAAGTTCGTCGTACTTCTCTTGCGCGAGCGCGCGGAGCGGAACGAGGTAGAGGCCGGTTCGTCCCGCCCGGGCCGCTCGGAGGAGCGCGACGTACGCCACGAGCGACTTGCCGCTCGCCGTCGGGCACGCGAGGACGACGCTCTCGCCGGCCAGGACGGGGCCGAGCGCCTCGGCCTGGGGCGGGTACAAGGAGGTGATCCCATCGGCTTCGAGGATCGCCCGGACGTCGGCGGGAAGCGCGACCGAGTCGAGCGGCCGGCGGGCGTCAGCGTCCTCCCCGGACATTGGCCGGCCGACCCCCGGGACCAGAAAGCGCTTGGGCCGGACGTCGCCGTCCGTCAGGGACCCACGAGGCTCCGGCCGAGGATCAGCTCCTGGATCTCGGTCGTGCCCTCGACGATGGGGAAGACTCGGGCGTCCCGAAGGATTCGTTCGGCGGCCGCGCCGACGCGGCCCCCGGCCGGACCCGCGACGTCGACCGCGCGGTCGGCGAGCCGGACCGCGGCCTCGCTCGCGAACAGCTTCGCGGCCGACGCCGCGTCCACGTACGGCCGGCCGGCGTCCTTCTCCGCCGCGGCGTGGTCGACGAGCGCCTGCGCCGCGCTGAGGGTGACGAACGCCCGCGCCACTTCCCCTCGTTTCGCGTCTGAGGGATCGGTCACGGCGGCCGTCCGCATGGCGTCGAACGCCGCGCGGGCGACACCGAGGGCGCACGAAGCGATCCCGACCCGCCCGGCCGTGAGCGCCCCGAGCGCGATCCGAAGACCCTCTCCCTCGGAACCGAGAAGATTGTGCGCCGGGACCCGGGCGTCCTGGAATACCAGCTCGTTGGTCTCGCTCCCGCGCAACCCGAGCTTGTCGAGCTTGCTCGTCGCGGCGAACCCCGGCGTTCCCTTCTCGACCAGGAACGCGGAGATCCCATGGGAGCCCGCGGTCGGGTCGCGGGTCGCGAAGGCGAGCACCACGTCGGCCCGTGCCCCGTTCGTGATGAACATCTTCGACCCGTTCAGGACGAAACCGTGTTCGCTCGTCCGGTAGCGTGTGCCGAGACGCGCGGCGTCGGACCCGACCGACGGTTCGGTGAGCGCGAACGCCCCGAGACTCCGGCCTTGCGCCAGCGGCCGACCAATCCGTTCCTTCTGTTCCTCCGTCCCGTGAGCGAACACCGGATGCGTACAGACGGAGAGATGGACGGACAGGAGGACGGCGACGGCGGGACTCGCGGAGGCGAGTTCGGCGAGGACGGCGGAGATCGCCCTCGTGTCGCCTCCCGAGCCGCCCCATTCGGGGGCAACTCCGAGGCCGAAGAAACCGGTCGGCCGCATCCGGCCGACGAGCTCGTCCGGCAATAGGTCCGAACGGTCGATCGCCTCGGCCTGGGGTCGGACGATCTCCTCGGCGAATCGGCGGGCGGCCGCCCGCCACGACCCCGGCTCGCTGGGCGTCGGAGCGGCCACGGGCTCGTCCACGCCGGCCAAGTCTTAATCTGTTAGGCCCGCTCGTCAAGGGGGGCGAGCGAGGGACCGATGGCCGCGACGGTCGTCGCCGAGAAGGACCGGTTCACATCTCTCGATTCGCTCGCGCTCGCCCGCGAGCTCCGCGCCCTCGGACGCGCCCACGTCGACAAGGCGTTCGATGTCGGACCCGACCGGGTCGCGATCACGCTCCGCGCTTCGGGGGCCGGGAAACGGGCGCTTCTGATCCGCCCCGGCCAGTACGCGGCCGTCCTCGAGTCGATCGCGGACCGGGACGAGGGACTGAGCCCGCTCGCGAAGGAGTTGCGCCGCGTGCTCGGTGGGGCGGCGCTGGTCGGAGTCTCCGACCCCGGCGGCGAGCGGTACTTGGAGGCCGAGTTCAGCCGCGGCGACGCCGATGGGCCATTGACCCTCGGCGTGGAGCTGTTCGGCTCCGGCAACCTCCTCGTGGCCAGGGCCGGCAAGCTCGTCGTCGTCGCGCATCCCAAGACCTGGGCCAACCGGGCCGTCCGCGTCGGCGCGCCGTACTCCCGGCCCCCGGTCCGGGTCGACCCGTTCCAGCTCGACGTCGCCGGCATCGAAACGCTCCTCCGAGCGTCTCGGACCGACCGGACGAGCACCCTCGCGGCGCGCCTCGGGCTCGGCGGCCCCCTGGCGGAAGAGATCGTGACGCGGACTGGCCTGGCGGGCGACGGGTCCGCCAGCACCGGTACGGAGGAGTTCGCCCCCCTGGTTCACCGCGCGCTCGCGGACCTCCTCGCCGAGGTCGGCGAGCGACCCGCCGGAAACGTCTACCTGCTCGACGGCACCCCCGTCGACGTGACCCCGTTCGAGTCTCGCCGACTCCTCGGTCGGGACGGGATCACCGCCGAGGCGAGTCCCACGTTCTCCGTGGCGGCGCACCGGTACTTCGACGGTCGGGCGGCGCGGGTGGCGCCGGTGGTCTCCGCGGCGGACGGCCAGCGGGCCGGGTGGGAGCGGCAGCGTCGCCAACAGGAAGCGGCCGTGGCGGACCTCCGAGCCCAATCCTCGGAACTCACCCGGCAAGCGGACCTGTTGCTGGCCCACTACCCGGACGTCGAGGCCCAGGTGCGCGCCGCCGCAAAGGCCGAGCCCGGGGAGGGGGCGCTCGTCGTGACCGTCGAAGAAGTGACCATCCCCGTCACCCGGGGGCAATCGATCCGGGCGGTGGCCCAAGCGCGATACGAGGAGGCGAAGAGGGCCCAGGCCAAGCTCGCCGGGGCGGTGGCCGCGCTCGCGCAATCGGATGAGCGGCTCGCTCGAGAGGTCCGGGCGGCGCTAGCGGAGGCTCCGAAGGCTTCCGCCGCAGTCGCGGCGCGCCGACGTACGCCGAACTGGTTCGAGCGGTACCGGTGGTTCCACACCTCCGAGGGGATCCTGGTCGTTGGAGGCCGGGACGCCGCGACGAACGACCTGATCGTCCGCCGATACCTCAATCCGGGCGACAAGTACGTCCATGCCGACATCCACGGCGCGCCGAGCGTCGTCGTCAAACATCCGGCGCCCGGGGACCCGGCGTGGACGGATGCGAGCCTCGAGGAGGCGGCTCAGTGGGGGGTCGCGTTCTCGAAGGCGTGGCGGGCCGGCCTCGCGAGTGCGTCCGCTTTCGCGGTCGATGCCGACCAGGTATCGAAGCAGGGCGCGAGCGGGGAGTTCGTCGCGCGTGGGGCGTGGGTGATCCACGGGACGAAGCAGATGTTCAAGGACCTCCCGACCGAGCTCGGGCTCGGAACGGTCGAGGACCGGGGCGACACGCTGTGGGTCGTCGCGCCGCCGCGCTCCTTCATCGGGCGGGGAACGATCGCCTACCGCCTGACGCCCGGGCCAGAACGGGAACGGGCCGAGCGCGAGGTCGAGCTCGCGAAAGCGACCGGTCTCTCTCGGGACCGGCTCCAGTCGTTGCTCCCCTCGGGTGGGATCGCATACCGCCGCGCGTAGAGTCGCTCGACGTACCGCGCTTCGAACGAGTCCTCGAGGTGGCGCCAGGTCTTCCCCTTGGCGCGCAGCGCGGCGATGTGCCAGGTTCGGCCGTCGACGGTGACCGGCCCCCCGACCGCGAGGATCGTGTCCGGCGGGAGTGTCAGTCGGGCGGCCGTCGTACGGCGGCCGTCGACCATCGAGACCTTCACGACCGCGCCGACATCGGGCGTCACCCAGACCGTGCGGACGTCGCGGGCGGTGGCGGTGCGGACGGAGCGTCCGTCCAGCCGGTCGATCTTGTGCACGACGGCGGGGGCGTCCCGGCCCGGCATCCGCTCGCCGAGGGTGATCGTCTCGTGCCCCGGGAGGCGGACGAGTAGCCGCGTCGAGGCGGCCCCATCCGAGACGATCTCGAACAGTTCATGCATCGCCGGGGCCGCGGTCCGGAACGGGTGGGTCGTCCGGCAGGTCCGGCACCGGGCGAGGCCCGAGACGACCCGTCGCTGGGCCGGGTCGAGATGCACGATCCGGTGGGGGGTGTCCTCCCCGCACACCTCGCAGTAGATGGTCGCGGCGTGGACCCCGGGCGCGGTGGGACGCCCGGGCTCCTCCGGAGACGTCTCCTCGCTCACGTCCACTCCGCTCCGCTCGACGTCGGGGACCGACGGGGATGGGGCTGCCCGAATTTGAATCGGGGTCCCGGGCTCCCAAAGCCCGAAGGATGGACCAGTAGAGCGGCGCGGGGGCCGTCCCCGGCGCCGAAACTACCCCACAGCCCCGCCACCGGCTCCCTCAGAGGGCGTCCACGCGCTTGAGGGTTCGCCCAATCCGGCACTCGGCCGGTTCTGGGTGGACCTTCGCGATCCGGAAGCGCTGCTTGGCCGGAAGCGATGGCCCGGAGCAGATCTCCCAGCTCGAGCAGTCGAGGCGATTGCAGCCGTACCGGCCCGTCTCGATCGAGCTCCCGACGACGGCAGTCTGCGACTCGACGACGAGGGCCCGGGGGATCCCCTCGACCTCGACCACCGCGGCGGTCGTCTCCTGGAGCGCGCACGGGTGGCTCACCGGCCGGACGTGCGTGACGGTGTAGCGCCGGCCCGGGTCGAGGGTCAGACAGGCGTGGCGGTAGGGGCAGGTACGGCAGACCGGCGCGGCGCCCTGGAAGGTGAACTCGAAACCGACCTTGGCCTGCGATTGCGATAGGAGGGTGATGCCCGACATGGCTCAGTCCACGACACCCGTCACCAGGGCGAGTCGCTCGGCGGCCTCCCGGCTCAGCCCGTTGTCCCCGAGGATGGTGTATCGCTCCGGCCGGATGGTGTGCGCCCGGACGAGCGCCTCGACGACCTCGTCCCGCCGGACTCCGAGCTCGGCGGCGGTGACCGGTGCGCCGATCACCTGGAGCGCGGTCCGAATGCGGCGCCAATCGCCGCCGTGCAGGTACATCATCATGATCGCCCCGACGCCGCATTGCTCGCCGTGGAGGCTCGGATGCTTCGCGCTGGAGTCGAGGGCGTGGCTGAACAGGTGCTCGCTCCCCGAGCACGGCCGGGAAGACCCGGCGACGCTCATCGCGAGCCCCGCCACGATGATCGGGCGGATCGCGATCCACGCGGACTCTTCCAAGTTCGGCTTGATCAGAGCGGCGTGCTCGGCGATCTCCTGGGCGGCGTACTCGGCGAGCGTCGCCGCGCTCGAGGAGAACTCCTCGTTGCGGAGCCTCGCCGCGAGCTTCCAGTCCAGGACCGCCGTCACGTTCGAGATCACGTCCGCGCACCCCGAGGCGAGCAGGCGGAACGGCGCTTGGACGATGATCGATGTGTCCGCGAGGACACCCATCGGCACCACCGCCGGCTCGCTCGTCACCTTCCCGGAGTCGCGGAGGGACGCTCGCGGCGAGGCGATCCCGTCGTGCGCCGCCGAGGTCGGGACGCTCACGAACGGCAGGTGGGCCCGCGCGGCCGCGACCTTGGCGATGTCGATCTTGCTTCCGCCGCCGACGGCGATCAGGAACCGCGCCCCCGAGCTCCGGACTTCGCCGAGCACCCGGTCGACCTCCACCGAGGTCGCGTCGTGGGCGATGATCGTGGCGACGTCGAACTTCGACTCGTTGAGGATCTCGACGGCCCGGCGTCCGGCCAGCGGAAGGGTCGTCGGCCCCGTCACCACCGCGCCGCGGTCGGGAAAGTCGAACTGCCGGCACATCGCGCCGAGCTCGGCGAGGACCGCGTGCCCGGCCAGGACGCTCCGCGGGAAGACCATCGACCGGGCCTTGCCGAACACATGGGTCGGGCCGAGGTCCAACGGGCGCGAGGGGACCTCCGGCGGCATGGGGACGGGTCCCGGACGGGCCTCGGCTATTAAGGATTCGAGAGGCGGTCAGCGCCCCGGAACGTCGCCGAACAGCACCTTGTGCTCCTGCACCATCACCCGCACGTCCAGGTGGTCGGCCAGCACCCAGTCCGCGAGCGCCCCTCCATCGGAGCCGTACACGGGCTGGAACACGACGTTCTCCGGCATCGGTTCCCGGGCGAGGACCGCCTTGGCATACCGGTAATCCCGCCGGTCCTGGATTACGAATTTGACCACGTCCGTCGGGCGCAGCAAGGGAAGGTTGGCCCAGCGGTTCCGGTTCTCCATCTTCGAGGAGGGCGTCTTCACGTCGACGCTCAGCACGACGTGCGGGAGGTCGAGGTACGGCGAGACGTCGAGGGACCCGCCCGTTTCCACCACGGTCGTGAGGCCCCGCTCCCCGAACTTCCGGAGAAGCTCGACGGACTCCCGCTGGATCAGCGGCTCCCCGCCGGTGAGGCAGGCGTAGTGGGTCTTGTGTCGGGCCACCTCCCGAACGATCGAGGTGAGGGAGCGCTCCTTCCCCGGGCCGAACGAGTACGGCGTGTCGCACCACGCGCACCGGAGATTGCAGCGGGCCGTCCGAACGAAGGACGTCCGGAATCCCGTGAGCGGGCCCTCGCCCTGCACGGAGTGGAAGATCTCGATGATCCGCACGGCCCCGGGAGACGGAGCGCCGCGCCTTTACCGCTTCCGGGCGGGGAGCACGGGGTCGCCGCCGTCGGCGTCTAATACGCGGTCCGGCTCGAAGCGCCGACGATGGACCCGGAGCGCGCCGCCCACTGGCAGTCCGAGTGGGAGCGGGCCCGGCTGGCGGAGGCCCGGACCGACGGCAGCCGGGAGAAGTTCTACGCCATCGTCGCGTACCCCGGGTCGAGCGGCTTCCTCCACCTCGGACACCTCCGGGGGATGACCCTCGCCGACGTCCTCCACCGCTACTACCGGATGGTCGGTCGCTCCGTGTTCTTCCCGACGGGAACCCACGCCTCGGGACTCCCCGCCGTGACGTTCGCGCAGAAGGTCAAGGAGCGGAATCCGCGGACGGTCGCCAGCCTCCGATCGGAAGGCGTGCCCGAGTCCGAGTGGGCGGAGCTCGAAGACCCGGTCTCGGCGGCCCGGTACCTCGGCCGATCGTACCTCCGGGTGTACCGATCGTTCGGCATCCTGGTCGACGAGCGGGCGTACGTCACGACGGTCGACGACGACTACCAGGCGTTCATCCGGTGGCAGTTCCGTCGTCTCCACGCTCTCGGGGCGCTCCGCCAGGGACCCCACCACGCCTCCGTTTGCCCGGTGTGCGGACCGGTCTCCGTCGACGCCTCGGAGACGGACCTTTCGACGGGGGGGCAGGCCGAGACGGTCGTGTACACGGCGGTCCCGTTCGCTCTCGACGATGGCCGGGTCTTGCTCGCCGCGACCCTCCGTCCCGAGACGATCTATGGCGTGACGAACCTCTGGCTGCCGACGTCGGGCGGGCTCGCCGTCTGGCACTTCCGCGAGCGCACCTACCTCGTGGCTCCGGCCGCCGCTCATCGTCTCGCCGCGCAGCACGGCGGCCAGGTCGGTCACGTCCTCGACGTCGGCGAGCTGGTCGGCCGGTCGGTGAAGGTCCCCGAGACCGGGGCCTCGGTGCCGCTCCTCCAGAGCTCGCTGGTCGACCCCGCCATCGGGACCGGCGTGGTGATGAGCGTCCCGGCGCACGCCCCGGCCGACTGGCTCGCGATCCACGAGCTCGACCCGGCGGAGCGGACCCGCCTGCCGCCCGTGACGGCGATCGTCGACCTGCCGGGACCGATCGAGCTCTCCGGATCGGAGAAGGAGCTCCTCGCGGGCGAGGGAGTCCCGGCGGAACGCGCGGTCCGGGCCACGGGCGCTCACGCGTTGGCCGACCGGAGCGCGCTCGACGCGGCGACCGAGCGGCTGTACCGCCTCGAGTTCGCCCGCGGGCGAATGCGGTCGGACATCCTCGGGGGCCGCCCCGTGGCGGACGCCCGTCGCGAGGTGGCCGAACGGCTCCGCGCCGGGGGCGACTCGTTCGAGCTCCGGGAGTTCTCCGAACCCGTGGTCTGCCGCAACGGCCACGACGTCGAGATCCGGCTTGTCCCGGACCAGTGGTTCCTCCGGTACGGCTGGGGCGAGTGGAAATCGAAGACCCGGGCGGCGCTCGACGCCCTCGTCGTCGTGCCGGCCGAGTACGGCCGCGAGCTCCCGGGCGTCCTCGATTGGTTCCAGGACCGGCCGTGCACCCGGAAGGGCCGGTGGCTCGGCACGCCGTTCCCGCTCGATCCGACCTGGGTGATCGAGCCGATCGCGGACTCCACGTTCTACCCGGCGTACTTCGTCGTGCGCCCGTTCGTCGCCCTCGGCCGGATCCCGCTCGCCGGGCTCACGGACGAGTTCTTCGACCACGTGTTCCTTGGCGAGGGGCCCGGGGAGCCCTCGGTCGACCCGGGCGTCCAGCAGGAGGTCCGGGCCGCCTTCGAGTACTGGTACCCGCTCGACCTCAATATCGGGGGGAAGGAGCACAAACGCGTCCACTTCCCGGTGTTCCTCGCCACGCACGCCCTGCTCCTCCCCGCGGAGCGGCGGCCCCTCGGCCTGTTCGTCCACTGGTGGCTCGTGAACGCGGCCGGCGACAAGCTGTCGAAGAAGGACGTCGGCTCGAAGGGCGTGGCCGTGCCGCCGATCTCCGAATCGCTCGAGCGCTGGGGACCGGACGCCGTCCGGCTGTTCTACGTGCAGGCGGCGAACCCCGAGCAGGACATCGAGTGGGCCCCCGGGCTCGTCGACGCCGCGCGGGACCGCGTCGACGACTGCGAGCGCCTCGTACGGGAGTCGCGGGCCGACGGGGCCGGTGGCCCCCCGGAGCTCGACCGGTGGCTGGCCAGCTCGATGCATGGCTTGGTGCGCGACACCCGCGCGGCGATCGAGGGTCGCCGCCTTCGGGAGGCCTCCGAGCTGATTTACGGACGGGTTCCCGCCACCGTCCGTCGCTACTTGGCGCGGGGCGGGGGACCGGGACCCGCCCTCCAGAAGGTCGCCCGGTCCTGGACCGCGATGCTCGCTCCGATCACGCCCCACGTCGCGGAAGAGCTCGGCTCCCCGGTGTTTCCCGGACTCGTCGCGGAGGCAAGATTCCCGGACCCGGAAGAGTTCGCACGGGACGACGCCGCCGACGCGACGGAGGCGTTCCTCGACCGGGTCGAGGCGGACCTGCGGCCCATCGTCCGGATGGCGACCGATCGTGGGCAGCCTCCGGAGGGCGCGGTGTTCTTCGTGGCCGACTCCTGGAAGCGCCTCGTCGAGGGCTGGACCCGCGAGGCGCTCGACGCGAACCCGAAGACGTTGCCGGTCGCGGCGGTTCTCGGACGAGCCGCGGCTCACCCCGAGCTCGCGGCCCACCGGGGGGACGTCGCGAAGTACGTCGCGCGGATCGCTCCCGCCCTGCGGACCGAACCGGCGACCCACGCGCCGGTCGACGAGCTGTCGGCGCTCAAGGGCGCGACGGCGTACCTCGCCAAACGGTTCGGACTCTCGTCGCTCACCGTGCTGCCCGAGCACGAGGGCGCCGAGCACGACCCCGCCGGGCGCCGCGACCGTGCGCGGCCGGGCCGGCCGGCGTTCTTCCTGTACGGGGCGAACGGCCCTCGGCCGACGCCGACGCGCCGGGAAAGTTGAGGTGCATGCGGGACGGGATCGGGTGCGGGCTGACCGTCCGGTACTTCGCGCCCGCCTTCGTGTCGTACCCGCGGCGGATCGGCCCGGAGATCTCGAAGTAGATCAGTTGCCCGATCGGCATCCCGGGGTAGATCCGCACCGGGACCTTCACGGACATCTCGAGCGTCCAGTAGTTGCAGAATCCCTCGTCCCCCTTGCCGGCGGTCGAGTGGATGTCGATCCCGAGCCGGCCGACGCTCGATTTCCCCTCGAGGAACGGCACGTACCCGTGCGTCTCGGTGTACTCCTCCGTGACCCCGAGATACAATTGGCCGGGCACGAGGACGTAGCCGTTCTTCGGCATCCGGATCTCCTCGATCGGGTTCGGCCTCCGGGCGTCGAGAGCGCCCCCGACATACGTGGCCAGGTACGGCCCGAGGTGGACATCGTAGGAGTTCGTCCCGAGGCAATCGGCCCGGAACGGCCGGATTACGATCCTTCCGGAGTCGACCGCCTCGCGGATGCGCGTGTCGCTGAGGATCATCCGGACCGACGCGGGGGAGCCCCATGGGTTCATTAGGACGGCGCGGCGGCCTCGGCGGCCGGCCCGCCGCAGTCAACGACATGAACCCGGGCCCCCTCGGCGGACTATGAACCCCTCCGACCCGCTCGGCGCGCGCACTTGGCTCGACCTGCCCGAGGAACGTTCTGTCATCTATCGGGTGGACCGGCTCGCCGGGGTCGACCCGAAACAGCTCGCCCGACGCCCGCTCACCGTCCGCATCTTCCTCGAGAATCTCGTCCGCCATTTCGACTCACGCCTCGTCGACCCCGAGACGATTGTCCGGCTCGCGAACTCCGGCGACTCCGGCGCCCGCGAGCTCCCGTTCCACCCCTCTCGCGTGCTCCTGCAGGACTTCACCGGCGTGCCGGCGCTCGTCGACCTGACGGCCATGCGGTCGGCCGCGGAGCGGCGGGGCACCCCGGTCGCGGCGATCAACCCGGAGGTCCCGGTGGACCTGATCGTCGACCACTCGGTGCAGGTCGACAGCTACGGCACGGCCCAGTCGGTCCTGATCAACCTCGACCGGGAGTACGAGCGGAACGGCGAACGGTACGACTTCCTCCGGTGGAGCCAACAGGCGTACCGGAACATGCGGATCGTGCCTCCGGGGAATGGGATCTGCCACCAGGTCAATCTCGAGTTCCTCGCCTCCGTCGTCGACCGTCGCGCGGATGCCTCCGGTGAGGCTGTCGCCTTCCCGGATACCCTCGTCGGCACCGACTCCCACACGACGATGGTGAACGGCCTCGGCGTGCTCGGCTGGGGCGTCGGCGGGATCGAGGCCGAGGCGGTGATGCTCGGGGAGCCGTACTTCCTCCCCCCGATCGACGTCGTCGGCGTCCGGCTGTCGGGACGATTGCCCGAAGGCACGACCGCGACCGACCTCGTCCTCACCGTGACCCGCGCGCTCCGCCAGAAGGGCGTGGTCGAACGATTCGTCGAATTCTTCGGACCGGGTCTCGACTCGTTGAGCGTCCCAGACCGCGCAACGATCGCCAACATGTGCCCGGAGTATGGCGCGACCGCGGCGCTGTTCCCGGTCGACGTCGCGACGACCCAGTACCTCGCCGGCACCGGCCGCGACCCCTCGGTCGTCCGCCGTGTCGAGGCGTACGCCCGCACGACCGGGATGTGGCGCGACGGGACGACGCCGGAGCCGGCGTTCCCCGACGTGCTCGAGATCGACCTTGGGACGATCGAGTCCGCGGTCTCCGGACCCAAGAATCCGGAGCAGTCGATGCGGCTCGCCGACGCGCCCGGTTCGTTCCGGTCCGCGCTCGCCGAATACCGGAAAGGGCACCCTCGAGAGGCGGCAAGCGCGAACGGAGGCCCGCCAGACGGGGCCGTCGTCATCGCGGCCATCACGAGCTGCACCAACACCTCGAACCCGTCGGTGATGGTCGGAGCGGGGCTCATGGCGAAGCGGGCGGTCGAGCTCGGACTTGCGCCGCCGAAGTGGGTCAAGACCTCGCTCGCACCCGGCTCGAAAGTCGTCACGGCGTACCTCCAACGCGCGGGGCTGCTCCAACCGCTCGAGGGGATCGGGTTCGAGGTCGTGGGCTACGGGTGCACGACGTGCATCGGCAACGCCGGTCCGTTGCCGCCGGAGGTCGCCCACGCCGTCGAGACGACCGACGCCTACTACGCCGCGGTGCTCTCCGGCAACCGGAACTTCGAGGCCCGGATCCACAACCAGGTCCGGGCGAACTACCTTGCCTCCCCGATGCTCGTGCTGGCGTACGCCCTCGCCGGGCGGATGGACATCGACCTCACCCGAGACCCGCTTGGCACATCGCGGGACGGCGCGCCCGTGTACCTTCGCGACCTCTGGCCGAAGGCCGAGGCGGTCCGGGCGCTCGTTGAGTCCTCGCTCGACCCGTCCCTGTTCCGGGAGAAGTATCGGACCATCACCGTAGGGGACCGGAACTGGGACGAGCTGCCGGCCCGGACCGGCCCGAAGTTTCCCTGGGAGCCGAAGTCGACGTACCTCCGCGAGCCGCCGTACTTCGACCTCCCGGTCGTTCCACCGGACGCCCACGGCGCGGTCGTCGAGGGCGCCCGGGTGCTGGCGGTCCTTGGCGACAAGGTCTCGACCGACCACATCTCGCCGGCCGGCAATATCCCGATGGACAGCCCGGCCGGCCGCTACCTGGTCGAGCACGGGGTGGAGCTCGGTGAGTTCAACACCTACGGCACCCGGCGGGGCAACCACGAGGTGCTCGTTCGCGGAACGTTCGCCAACGTGCGTCTGCAGAACCGGCTCGCCGACGGAAAGGAGGGCGGCTACACGACCGTCCTCCCGGACGGTACCCCGTCGACGATCTACGAGGCCGCCCGGACCTACCGGGCCCGGAACGTTCCGCTCCTCGTTCTCGCCGGGAAGGACTACGGTCAGGGAAGCTCACGCGATTGGGCGGCAAAGGGTCCGCTGCTCCTCGGTGTCCGGGCGGTGATCGCGCGCAACTTCGAGCGGATCCACCGGGGGAACCTGGTCGGGATGGGGGGGCTCCCTCTCGAGTTCCCCGCCGGGTCCGGGGTCGACGAGCTCGGACTTACCGGGCGGGAGTCGTATCGGATCACGACGGTCGGGGGTGTCCCGCTCACCCCGCGGGGCGAGCTCGAAGTTCGGGCCACCCCGGAAACGGGGACGCCGAAGAGCTTCCGCGTTCGCTGCCGGGTGGATTCTCCCGTGGAGCTCGAGTATCTCGCCGAAGGCGGGCTCCTGCCGTACGTGCTCGGGAAAGTGGCGGCTCGGGCCGCCTAGGCCCGCTCGAGGACGATCGCGGCGTACCCGACGACGTCGCCCATCGGCTCCGCCTCGCCCGAGTGCCCCCACGCCAGGGTCCGCGCGGTGAGCCGCTCCCCCGCGAGCGCGGCGAGAAGAACCGTGACCGGCGCGATCCCGCACATCGAGATCGAATGACCCCGCACCGTTCGGTAGAGCCCCTCGGCATCCCGGCGCTCGATCTCGGCGATCGCGAGCGCGTCGAGGCGGCGGGCGGACTCGGCGGGGATGTAGTGCGAGAAGTCGGTCGAGGCAACGAGCAGCACGTCCTTCCCTTCGACGGCCTCCCGAACGACCGCCGCCACCTCGGCGAGTTCGCCGAACGAGCCGAATCCGACCTGGAGCGGGACCACGCGCGGAGCGGGTTCCGTGTACTGGAGGAACGGGAGCTGGACCTCGATCGAATGTTCGCGTCGGTGAGCGGCCTCGTCGACGACGACCGGCCCTCTGGCGAGCGCGGTCACGAACTCGTGGTCGCCGGGCACGAGGCCGAGCGGGGTGAGCCAGGGGCGGTCGGAGAGCGCCGCGCCCGGTCCGAGTCCGTGGTGGTCGACGCCGAGGACCAGTATGGTGCGCGCCGCGGCGTCGGCAGCGACGCGTGCGTAGGCCCGCGCGGCGATCGGACCGGAGTAGATGTAGCCAGCGTGAGGGACGACGATGGCGCGGACGGTCCGCTTCGTCCCGCGGTGCCGGGTCGGTAGCTCGCCGGGGCCCCGCGGGTCGAGGAACGCCGCTTCCACGGCCTTCGCGAGCGCCGCCCCATCCGACGGGTAGAACGCGCCGGCGACGGCGGGCCGTCTCGGCTCGGTCATCGCCCGGCCGGCCCGCGGAGGTCGTGGACGATGGCGGCGGCGGTGGGGTCGTCGAGCCGGGTCCTCGGAGTCTGGCCGAACGGGTTCCCGTCGTCGTACCGAGGAATGATGTGGAAGTGGAGATGGAAGACGATCTGACCGGCCAGGGGTCCCTGGTTGAGTCCGACGTTGTAGTCCCTCGACAGCCGTTCGACGTGGCGGCACGCCTGGACCACCGCGCCGAGGAACGAGCCGAACTCGGGAGGACGGAGGTCGATGAGACGGTCGACGTGGCGCTTCGGGACGACGAGCAAGTGGCCCCGGGTGAACGGGAAGATGTCGAGGAAGGCGAGGTTCTCCTCGTCCTCGTACACGACGTGCGAAGGGGCCCGCCGGGCCACGATCTCGCAGAACACGCAGGGCTCGGGAGCGACCGCCGGGCCCATCGTCGGTTGACGGGGCCGACGGAATAAAGGGTTGCCGACGCACCGTGAGGTGCCCGGCCTTATCTCGGCCGCACCGGTGGCCGGCCGTGTTCCGCCGCGTCGCGGTCGTCCTCATCGCGACGCTACTCTTCGGGGGTGTCGTTGCGCTCCATCCGGCGACGTCCGCCGCCGCCTCCGACGTCGAGAAGGGGCGGCTGGTCGTAGCCGCGGACGGCGCGCCCCTCGCGGTCGCCCTGAACCCGCTCGGGGCCGCGACGCCGCTCGCCCTGACCGTTTCCCTCGAGCCCCGAGGGGCGACCGATCTGGCGAAGCTCGACTCGGCCCTCGCCGGCCCCCACCCTCCGTCGTACGTCACCGAACGACTATTCGAGCAACGGTTCTCGCCGTCCGCCGCGAACCGGACGGCCCTCGAGCGGTACTTTTCGGGGTTCGGTGGGACCGGGTTCTCCACGACCCCCGACGGGCTGACGCTGCGACTTTCGATCCCCGCCGGCGGCGCGGAGCAGGCGTTCGCCACCGAGCTCGGGTCGAGGCCCGGCGGGGCCCCGTCGTCCTGGAGCTGGTCGCGCGTCCCCACGCTGCCGACGTCGATCGCTCCGATGGTCGCCGGGGTGGGCGGCCTCGCCCGAACCGCGTACGTTCCCGCGACGCCGCTCCGCGAGGTCCATCAGGGCCCGCGGACCGCCTTACCGACGTACGCGATCGACGGCAACGTGTCCGGCGCGGATCTGTACGCTGGAGCGGACTACGTCCAGGCCTACGGCGAGAATCGCCTGTTTCCGAACGGGAGCGCGTCGGGCGTGAACCACACGTTCGCGACCGGCCAGGCGGTGGCGACGATCCTGATGAGCGGCTTCAACTCCACGACGCAGACGGATCTGCCGCCCTGGGACCCGTCGCAGATCTTCGACTACTTCAACGACACGTTCCCATCGAACTGGCCGGTCCCGAAGTACTCCGGCGTCCCCGTGACGGTCTCCGGCGTCACGCCGCCGCTCCCCGGCCCGTACAACGGGGCGAACGACACCTCGTTCGACGAGGCCGAGAACTCCCTCGACATCGAGATGGCCGGGAGCGCCGCGCCCGGGGCGGCCGTCGTCAACTTCTACTTCGCCGCGAGCCTGTTCGAGAACGTCCCGACCGGCGCACCCTTCGGGCCGGTCGCCGACGACTTTGCGACCGCCCTCGGGGACGCGCTCTCGTACAACTACTCCGGTGCCCGGCTCGACGCCGTGACGAACTCCTTCGCGCTGCCGGACCTGAACGACTCGGCCTGGAACCTGGAGCTTGCCCACGCCGCCGCGACGGGCGTGACGGTGGTTGCGGCGAGCGGCGACCAGGGGAACGCGCCGGCCGCGCTCTCGGGCCGGTTCCAGGGGCAGTGGCCCGGGTGGCCGACGACGGCCGCGTTCGATTCGTTCGGCACCGTCTCGGTCGGCGGGGCCTCGATCTCCGTGGTAGGGGACGCGAGCGGAACGTACCGGGGGAACAGCTCGCTCCCCGACCAGTTCGACCCGAACGTGACCGGGATCGCGGCGCAGTCGGCCTGGTACGACTCGGCCGGGGCCAACTTCTCCGGCACGGAGGGCGGGCTCAGCTTAGTGATTCCCGAGCCGGCGTGGCAGTTCGATTCGGCCGCCCAGCCGGCGATCGCGAGCGCGGGCGGCGCCCAAGGAGCGTCGTTCCTCGGTCGGGCGACCCCCGACGTCGCCTTTCCCGCCAACGAGACGATCGCCTACGTCGCGCACGACGCCAGCGGAACGTACTTCGCGATCCTCGAGGGAACGAGCATCGCCTCCCCGTTCTTCGCCGGGCTGCTCACCGAGTGGTCCGCCGTCGCGGGCCACCCGTTCGGCTTCGTCGACCCGGCCCTCTACCGCATCGCCGGGTACTACGCGGCGCACCCCGGGGCCGGCGACCCGTTCCTCGACGTGACGTCGGGAGCGAACTACGTGTTCGCCGCCGGCCCTGGCTGGGATGCGGCCACCGGGTGGGGCGGGATCGACGGGGCCGCGTTCCTCGGGGCGTACGCGAACGGGACGGTCCGGGACTTCAACTACACGGGCCCGACGCCCGGATTGCCCACGATCGGCCTCCCCCTGACGCCGGCCACGCCCGGCCTCACGCTCCTCCTGATCGTCGCCGGCGTCGTCCTCGCGGTCGCCCTCGTGGCGCTCGTCGTGTGGGATGAGCGGGTCCGGCGGACGAAGCTCCCGCCGACGGGACCGTACCAATCGCCGTCGTGGTCGTACGCCCCGGGGCCGCCCCCTCCCCCCGCATGGGGTTCGGGACCCCCGCCGCCGGCTCACCCGTACGGGATTGCCGCGCCTCCGCCGTATGGGGGCCACGCCCCGGGGGCCCCCCCGCCCTGGGGCCCACCTCCGCCGCCGGCGTGGTTCGTCTGCCCGTACTGTGGGGCCCCGCGCCCGGCGGAACCGGTCCGGTGCCCCGGGTGCGGCGCGTTCTGAGCCGCGCTACGCGGGGCCGGCGGGGCTCGAGGCCTCGTCGGGGGCGGGCGCGGCGGCCTCGGCCGGGGATTCGGCGCCCTCGAGATTCGTCGGGACCCCGAGGCTCGCGGGGGTGACCTTCAGCTTCGTCTCGAGGAACCGACGGATATCCTCGGGCTTGGTCGAGGCGATCCCGAAGTACTCCGCGAACGCCTTCGTCGTCCAGAGCTCGAGCGTGGACCCTTTCGGCTCCGCCCGGATCAATCCGAGCGCCCGCAGGCGTTCGACCTCCTCGTACGCGGCCTCCCCGAGCATCTTCGCGAGCAAGCTCTGCAGGACCGGCTGGTGGTAGGCGACGAGCGTGAGGGCCTTCAGCGTACGGGGCGCCATCTCGACCGGCGTCACGGACTGGGCGGCGGGAACGAACTCCGGCCGGAGCTGGAGCGCGTACCGGTCGCCGACGTGGCGGACTTCGAGCGCCGTCTGGCGGCCGTCGTAGGCGCGGATGAGCTTCTTCAGCGCGGCCTGGACCGGCCGGAAGTCCCCGGCCCCCAGAGTGTCGGTGAGCTCCTTGACGCTCAGCGGCTTTCCCGAGGCGAACAGGACCGCCTCGACGCGGAGCTGGAGGTCGTCGACCTTCGCCGGCACTCCTACGCCTCCGGAACTCGCTCGGGTCGCGCGTCGGCGATGCGGACGAGCAGGAGCGGGCTCTCGCCGAGGGACTCCTGCCGGAGCTCGACGACGCGCTCGCGGGCGAGGAACAGGAGCGCGAGGAAGACGGAGACGAGCCGGTCTCGGCCCTCCGCTTCGCGCCACAGTTCGGTGATCGGGAAGGCGACGTGGGCCGGGTGACGAAGCGAAACCTCCCAGACGTCGACGAGGTCCCGCTCGGGGATGTCGCCGTGGACGAGCACCTCGGGCGCGGCCCGCTGCTCTTCGCGAAGTCGCTCGCGGAGCTCTTGAATCCGGAGCGACCGGCGGGCGTCCTCCTCGGCATTCCCGAACGCGTGGACGAGCTCGAGCAGGCTCACCGGCCGGGTCTCCGGGTGGCGCACCATCTGGACGAGCGCCGGGTCCTGGGTTTCGCCGAGCACGGCGGTCGTGACGTCGACGGCCTCCGGCGTCCCGAGCGCCCCAAGGTAGCCGTCGTCGAGCGTAGCGAGCGTGGCCGACGGGTCCGCGGGGTCCCCGAGCGGGGAGGCGGGAACCGCCCGGTTCTGGAGGAGCTCTTTCGATTGGAGGTAGAGGATGCTCCAGGCCATGTACAGCAGCCGACCGGCGACGGCGAAATCGACGCCCCCCTGCGAGCGGACTCGCTCGAGGTACGCCTCCGTGAACCGGGCGAGGTCGATCTCCCAAGGGTCGAACGCCTCGTCCATGACGAGCTCGAACAGCATCGCCGTCGCCTTCTGGTACGGGTCGGCGATCACGATGTGGACGCCCTCCTTCATGTCGCGCACGAGGGTCAGGTACCGCTCGAGCAGTGCCGGCGCCGCATCGGATTCGCCGAGGAGCGATCGGTGGAAGATCAGGTAGTTCAGCATCCGCTCGGCGGCTTCCCGGGACACCGGATCGAGCTGTCCGCCCGGGACCGGAGCCACGGACGCGGCGAGTTCGGTCGCCGCCTGCTCGCTGATCGTCATGCCGCCCCCGGGGCGACCGGGGCGAGGAGCGCCTCCGGCGGCCGGTCCTTGTCGTCCACGTCGACGATCTCGTCGAGCTTCAGGCCGACGACGCGCGAGCAGCCGTCGCCGTGCATCGTCACGCCAAAGAGTCGGTGGGCGAACTTCAGCGTCACCTTGCGGAGGGAGATGACCACGAACTGCGCGCGCTCCGCGTTGCGCCGGAGCATCCGTCCGACGTTCTCCGCGTTGACGCCGTCGAGGGACATGTCGACCTCATCGAAGACGTAGAGCGGGCTCGGGTCGTGGCGCTGGAGCGCGAAGACGAAGGCGAGGCTGGCGAGCGACTTCTCCCCGCCGGAGAGCTGCTCGAGCCGCTGAACGTTCTTCCCGATAGGTCGGGCTTTGATCAGAAGGCCGCCCGCCAGCGGGTCGTCCGAGTTCTCGAGAGAGATCTCCCCCTCGCCGCCCCCGGAAAGTTCGCCGTAGATCTCGTGGAACCCGGTCGCGACGGAGGCGACGACCTCCGTGAGCTTCACCCGCTTCTTCGTCTCGATCTCCCCGACGAGGGCGAGCAACTCTTGCTTCTCGTTCGAGAGCCGGTTCACCTCGGATTGGAACTCGTCGAGGCGGACCTTCTCCGCGTCGTACTCTTCGAGCGCGCGGAGGTTGACCGAGCCCATCGACTCGAGCTGGGCGCCGACGGTCTGGATCGTCCGCTTGAGGTCGTCCACCGAGACCGGCTTCTCGTCGGCCTCGGGAGCGGGGAGCTCCTTGAGCGCGGCCTCGACCTCCGCGAGGTGAGACTCCGCCTGCTGGAGCCTCAGCTGCTCCTGGTCGACCATCGTCGACCGGGTGCGGAGGGTCTCCTGGGCTCGGGCGAGCTGATCGACCAGCTTGAGCCGGCGTTCATCGAGCTTCCGCTTCTCCTCCGCCTGGTCCTTGACCCGGTCGAGCTGCTTCGCCTCGACGGACCGGAGGGTGTCGAGGGCCGCTTTCGCAGCGTCCCGGTTCGCCCCGACCTCGGTGAGCAGCTTCTCCTTCTGGCCGATCGCGGACTTCAGGTCGGCGAGCTCGCCCTTTCGGGCGGTCGCGGCGGTTTCCGCCGCCTGCAGCGACGCGCGGACGGCCTCGAACTCCTGGCCCGCGGCGAGCCGTTCGTCGTTGGCGGCCTGGTTCGCCTCCTGCAGGGTCCGGATCTTCGTGGAGAGCGCTTCCGGGAGGTTGCCGAGGTACTCTTTCTGGTGGTCCGCGAGGGCGGCCTTCGCCTCCGCCACCGCGGTCTCGCGCCGGGTGACGAGTTCGAGCGCCTTCGCGAGCTCGGCCTCGGCGGTCGCGCGCGCCGCCCGAGCGGCCGCGGCCCGCTTCTTGACCTCGGCGAGCCGCTCGCGCGCCGACTCGAGCTCCCGGTCGAGGACCGACCGGGTCGATTCGTGCGCCTGCGTCTCGGCGGTCCGCTTGGCGAGCTCCTCGGCCATTGCCCGGACCTTCGGCCCGAGGGCGGCGAGTTCGGCTTTGGTATCGGCCTCGGTCTGGCTCTTCCCGCGCAGCTCGTCGCCGAGCCGCTTCAGCTCCGCCGCGTTGTCCGCGCCGCGGGCGTTGGCGCCGGTCTCGAGATACCCACCCGAGATCGCTCCGGTCGCCTCGATCAGGTCGCCCTGGGAGGTGACGAGACGGACCCCGCCCATCTGGGCGCGGGCGTGGGTGAGGTCGTCCATGACGACCGTCTCGCCGAAGACGTACCAGAAGGCTCCTTGAAGCTCCTCATCGTAGTGGACGAGGTCGAGGGCGAATCCGACGGCCCCGGCCGACTGCGAGGCGACGAGGGACTTTCCCTTGGGCCGTCCGGGGAGCATCCGGTTGAGCGGGAGGAAGGTGGCCCGACCCCGCTTCTCGGCCCGCAGGAGCTTGATGCATTCCTCGGCGACCTGGTCGCTCTCGACGACAAGCGCCTGGAATCGGGCGCCCGCCGCGACCGTGAGGGCGGTGGCGTGCTCCGACTTGAAGGTCGCGAGCTCCTGGACCGTCCCACGGATCCCCGCGACCTTTCCGAGATTCCGCTGGGAGAGGATGTAGTCGACCGCGGCCATCGTTCCGCCGCCGCGGCCCCCGTCGGCCCGCGCCTTGAGTCGGGCGTCGAGCGCCATGTACCGACGATTGAGTTCGAGAACCTCGAGCGCCAGCTTCTGGAGCTCCCCGTTCAGGTTCGTCTCGCGGTTCTTGATCTGGACGAACTCCTTCTGGAGCTCGGGGGTGGCTCGACCGCCCGACCCGCCGGGCCGGGCGTCCTTCACGCGAAGCTCGAGGTCCTTCAGCTCGATCTCGCGAGTGCGCTGGTCGTCCTCGAGCTGGGCGGCCTCCCGCTCGACGGCGGTAAGCTGCCCGTTCGCCTCCTCCTTGGCGGCGAGCGCGGTCTGCCAGGCCTTCTGGCGCTGCTCGTGGTCGGACTCGAGCCGGAGGATCTCCTTCCGGGTCCCGGCGAGCTTCCCCTGGGATTGGTCCGCTCCCGAGGTCGCGAGCTTGAGCGCCTCGGTCTGCTTCGCGAGCCCGGCATCGGCGGCGCGGAGTCGTTCGGCCCCGGCCTTCTCCTTCTTCTTCAGACCGTCGAGCTCCTTCCGGTCCCCCTCGAGCCGCGCCGAGAGCTCGGCCGCCTGGTTGGTCAGGCCCTCGAGCTCGGTCCTCGCGGCGAGGGCGTTCTCGTCGAGCCGCGCGAACGCCATCCGGCGTTCGTCGAGCTCGGTCTTGAATTTCGCGGCCTCCGGCCCTCCGTGCTTCGCGATCGCCTGTTCGACCCGGTCGATGGAGTTCGATAGCTCGGTCCGCTCGGACTCGAGCGTCTGCGTCTGCGAGCGAACGGCCTCGAGCTGGGTGCGGAGCTCGTCGAGATGCTTCGCGCACGTGTCGACCTCCTGGCGGGCCATCCGGTGGCCGGCGCGGGCGAGGCGCGCCTCGGCGCGCCGTCGCTCGTCCTGGAGCTCCTTGTACTGGATCGCCTGGAGCCGCTGGGACTCGAGCGTCGTCAGGTGGCTCTTGATCTCCGTGAGGAGGGTGTTGATCTGCCCGAGGTTTGTTTCGAGGTCGCCCCGCTTCCCCTCGGCCCGCGCGAGCTCCTCGTCGTACTGGGAGATGCCCGCAAGGCGCTCGACGAGTCCGCGCCGGGGGATCGGGCCCATGCTGACGATCCGGTTGACGTCCCCCTGCTGGACGAGGTTGTAGCCGTCGCCGGAGAGACGGGCGTGGGAGAGGACCGAGTCCATCTCGCCCTGGGTCGAGCGTCGGCCGTTGACGTAGAAGTACGAATAGTAGCCGTTCGGGTCCGACGGGGCGAGCTTGACGTACCGGGTCAGCTCGACCTCGTCCGTCTCGACCGGCAGAAGGCGATCGGAGTTGTCGAAGACGAGGGAGACCTCGCACTCCGTGGCCGGCTTCTTCGAGGAGCCGCCGTTGAAGAACAGGTGGGTGAGGCGGTCCGCCCTCAGTGCCTTCGAGCTTGTCGGACCGAGGACGAACAGGATCGCGTCCGAGATGTTCGACTTCCCCATCCCGTTCGGGCCGGCAACCCCCGTGAACCCCGGTTGGAACGGGATCTCGGTCGACCCGGCGAACGACTTGAAGTTCCGCACCTTGAGCCGCTTCAGGAACATCGTTGGTCTCCCTCGGTAGGCCCGCGCTGCCGCCGACCAGGTCTGTTTGTCCGACAGATGTCGGCGGGAATCGACCACCTTGTCTGCCCGTATTTAACCGTGTGGCTTTAGTGGGCTCCGCGAACGGTGGTCCTCGGTCGAGGCCTTCCCGGGACCAGCAAGTCGACGCCGACCCACCTCCTCGGCGGACGGAACGGCCCGCTCGCCTAGGTTATACTGACGACCAGCTCCGACGGGTCGGAACATTGGACATGCTGAGCACTTGGATTCTCGCGTGGGGGCACGTCATTTCGGCGATCGGCTGGTTGGGCGGGGGCATGGTCTTCGTCTTCGTGGTCGCTCCGGCCCTCTCCCGAATGTCGCCGGCGAGCTCCGGCGAGTTCCTGGTGAAGGTCGTACCCGGCGTCGTGCGGTTCTTCCAGGTGTTTGCCGGCTTGACCATCCTGTTCGGGTTCCTCCTGCTGTACAACATGGGAGGGTCGTCGCTCCTGACGAACTCGACGTTCTACGGAGTGGACCTCTCGGTCGGAATCGTGCTCGCTCTGGCCGCGTTCGTCGTGTCGGAGTTCGTCGCCGCGCCGCTCCAGCTCAAGGCGGTCCGACAAATCCAGGGCATGCTCGCATCCGGGTCGCACACGCCGCCGGCGGAGTTTCCGCGGACGTTGCAACTCGCGAGCTATACGGCGATCCTCACCGCGGTGCTGTTGATCTTGACCTCGATCTGTATGGTCGGGGCGGGCTTCTACTAAACCCCTGGAGGGGCCCGTGGCGCGGGCGCGGCACGATACGGCTTCATACGACAATTCGTCTGCGCCCGCGTGAGCCTCTCCGATGTACAGACCTGGGTGAGCATCGCCGCCTCGACGGCCCTCGTCATCTCGGTCTGCCTACTCGCGTTCAACGTCCGCGCGAGCCGCATCGACGCCCGGCGAAACCTCGCCTTCTCCATGATGGAGCAGGTGA
>DAIQBL010000003.1:0-40604 GCA_036781185.1 Thermoplasmatota archaeon
CGCGACGCTCGACCACCGCCCGAACCGCATCATCCTCAACCACGGGGAGGAGTCGAAGGCGCTCGACCTCGCCACGGGTCTCCACAAGCGGTTCAACATCGAGACTCGGGTCCCGTTCAACCTCGAAGCGATCCGGATGCTCTAACGACCGTTCGCTGTACCAACGATATTATAGCGGCCCCCGGGTCCTTCGCACGAATCCCCTCGGTTAGGAGTTAGCGAATGCCACCAGCCCGTCGGAGGGTCCTCGTTCTTGGGCTGGACGGGGGAACGTTCGACCTCCTCGACCCCCTCATGCGAAACGGGACGCTCCCGTTCCTGCGCTCGCTGTCGGAAGGCGGCCTTCGGGCCCCGCTCGCCTCCGTCTACCCGCCGAAGACGATCCCCGCGTGGTACTCGTTCGCGACGGGGCTCGACCCCGGCTCGCTCGGGATCTTCGGATTCACCGAGCCGGACGGCGGCCCCGGTCGCAGCAAGATCGTCCAGTCGTTCCGTCCGGCCGAGGCCGTCTGGGACCACCTATCCCGCCGCGGGATCCCCGTCGGGCTGATCAACTTCCCGCTCCGGTCCGGCTATCCGATCCACGGCTTCGTCGTCCCGGGGATGCTGAGCGAGAATCCCCCGACGTACCCCACGACCCTCCGGGCGACCCTGGAGGGGAGCCTCGGCGAACCTCTCCTGCCCGAGCTCCCCGCCTACCGTGGCACCGACCGCGCGAACTGGATGTCGCTCGCGACCCGCGGCGTCGAGCAGCGGGGCCGGTCCGCCGAGCTCCTCTGCGAACAGTACAAGCCGGAGTTCCTGTTCGTGCTCTTCCGCGAGACCGACCGGGTCCAGCACCAGCATTGGACGGAGTTGTCCGGCGGAGCCGGCGCCATGGGGGCGGACCTCATTGGGTTCTGGAAGGCCGTCGACGCCGCCTGCGCCCGGATCGACCGGGTGTTCCGCGCCCAGGGCGGCCCGGCCGTCACGCTCGTGGTCTCCGACCACGGCCACGGCGCCGCGAAGGCCGATTTCTTCACGAACCGATGGCTCGCGCAGGAAGGGTATCTCAAGTTCAAGAACGGCGGCTCGGGCGGACGCCGCCGCGCCGTCTCCCGGCTGCTCCTGCTCAGCGAGAAGTTCGCGCCGTCCCGGTGGGCGGTCCGCGCCCTCGCCGACCGGCTGCGGGGCCGGGCGAGCCGGGAGAAGGTCGCGAAGTTCCTCGCCGGGGAGGCGAGCTTCGAGTCGATGGCCGACCGGATCGACTGGGCGCACACCACGGCGTACTCCTATCCGGTCCCCGAGGGGATCTACCTGAACCGGTACCGCCCGCCGATGAGCGCGGCCGAGAAGGCGCAAGTCGTCGCGGAGATCCGGCGGAAGCTCGGGGCGTATACCGATGCGCACGTCGAGACGTTCGTGCCCTCGGAGATCTACCAGGGCCAGCAGCTCGAGCAGGCGCCGGCGCTGCTGCTCAAGATCGACGACCTCAGCACGGAGCCGCGGATGGACTTCAGCTACCCGGAGCCGATGCTCCGCGAACGCCCCGGCTTCTTCTACGGGAGCGGGGTCCATCGGATGAACGGCATCCTGATCGCCGCGGGCGACGGCGTCCGGCCGACGGTCGAGACGGAGCCCCGCTCCCTCCTGGACCTCGCCCCGACGATCCTCGAGACGATGGACGTGCCGGTCCCCCCGGGGTGGCCGGGCCACTCGTTCGCCGCGCTGCTCAGCGCGGCGGCGGCGTAGCCGGACCGCGGCGATGGCGGGCTGGCGGGTCGACCTCCTCGCGACCGCGGCCTCGGACGACCCGACGAGCGGTCTCAGCCGCACGGTCTGGGAGCTCGGCCGCGCCCTCGCCGAGCGCGGCCACTCGATCCGCGTCCTCTACCCGTCCGACGGCCGTCCCGCGCCGCCCGGACCGGCCGGCGTGGAGCCGGTCCCCGTCCCCCTCATCGGGGTCTCGCGCCGGCCGTTCGGCCGGGACATCGCGATCGGACGCGCGGCGTCGTCAATGATCCGGCCCGACGCGGACGTGGTCGTCGGCAACGACGAGAAGGCCGGGGCGATGCGCGTGCCCACCTCGGCGGGCCATCGCCCGACGTTCGGGATGTTCTTCCACGACGTCGCCCTCCACACGTTCGACACCCTCCGTCCGCTCCAGCCGAACGGCGGGGTGCGCCAGCGGGTCGGCAACTGGTTCGACCGACGGGCGCTCATCCGCCTCGAGTCCGCCGCCCTCGCCCGCGCGGACGTCGTGATCGTCGGCAGCGAGGCGAACCGGGCGCTCCTGAGCCAATACTACGGCGTGCCGAAGGAGCGCGTCGCGCTCCTCCCCCTCGGCGTTCCCGCCCCCCTCGACGTGGGGACCCGCGAAGCGGCCCGGGCGGCGCTCAAGGTCCCGGCCGACGCCCCCGTGGTCGCCTTCGTGGGCCGCACGCCCGAGCGTCAGGGTCTCGACCTCGCGCTCGCCGCCTTCCGGCGCGTTCGGGTCTTCTTCCCGGGCGCACGCCTGCTCGTCGCCGGCAGCTCGCCCCCGGCCGAGCCCGGGGTGAACGGGCTCGGGATCGTCGACGAGCCGACCAAGGCGCGGGTGTACCGGTCGGCCGACGTCTTCCTGTTCCCGGCCCGGTACGAGGGGTTCGGCCTCGCCCCCCGCGAGGCGATGCGCTACGGGGTTGCGACGATCGTCAGCTCCCACGTCCCGCTCGACGGGGCGACCGCGCCGGGGGACGTGCGCGTCGTGGCCGACGACGACCCCGGGTCCTACGCGAGCGAGCTCGCCGAGCTGTTGGCGGACCCGGCGACCCGGCGCGAAGTCGGTCGCCGCGGGCAGGCGTACGCGGACACCCTTTCCTACGAGAAGATGGCCGAGCGGTTCGAGGGGCTGTTCGCGGCCCGGCCGCGCCCCGCGGTCGCGGGCTGACGGCCGGGCGCGCCGCGCGCTATATGGGGCCGGACGGTTCGCGCCGGTCGATGGCGCGGGACCCGGCCCTCGAGTGGCTCCTCGAACCCGAGCAGCCGTCGATCCGGGCCCGGGCCCTCACGGAGCTGCTCGGCCGTCCCGCCGACGACGCGGAAGTCGGACGCGCCCGGTCGGAGATCCCGAGCCGGGGCTGGGCCGCCGAGATCCTGGCCGACCGGAACGGCGCCGGATGGTGGGCGGAGGGGAAGTCGCTCTACCAGCCGAAATACCGGAGCACGATCTGGAAGCTGCTCGTCCTCGCCGACCTGGGCGCCACCCGCGAGATCCCCGAGGTCCGGGCCTCGTGCGAGCTGTGGTTCGAGCGCGGTCAGAAGCCCGATGGGGGATTCGGGCCGGACTCGTCGAAGTCCGGTCACCACTGCACGACCGGCAACGCGGCGCGGGCGATGATCCAGTTCGGGTACGGGGACGACCCTCGGGTGCGGCGCGCTCTCGACTGGCTCGTCACGGCGGCCGACCGCAAGGGGGGGTGGTCCTGCTACGGCTCCGGCCGGCTGCTCGACACGTTCGAGCCGCTCACGGCCTTTGCCGCCTGGCCCCGCGGGAGATGGACCTCGGAGATCACCGGGACCGTCGAACGCGGCGCCGAGTTCTTCCTGTCCCGCGAGCTCCACCGGCAGGGCGAGGAGTACGAGCCGTGGTCCCGGACCCATTACCCGACCCACTACTACTACGACATGCTCGTCGGACTCGACGCGCTGACCGCGCTCGGCTACGGCGCGGATCCGCGGCTCGACTTCGCCCTCGCCTGGCTCACCGAACGGCGTCGGAAGGACGGCCGCTGGAACCTCGACGCGGTCCATCCGGACGTCGCCGCGGGGATGGCAGAGTACTACGCGAAGCACCCGAAGGACCGGCCCAGCCCGTGGGCGATCGAGACCCCGGGCGAGCCGAGCAAGGTGATCACCCTCACCGCCCGCCGCGTCCTGGCGCGGGTCGAGCAGGCGCGGGGAACCGGCAGCGCCGTTAGAACTCCTCGAGCCGCCAATCCCGGCTCGTCCTCCGGTTCGGCCCGACCCGGCCGGCGTCGGGCACGGACCAGGTGACCGGCTCGGCCGTCCCGCCGGCGGCCGCGATCGCGAGCCGCTCGAGGAGCCACCGCTTCGGGTCCGGGAACGGGTCGACCTCGCCGGGCCGGACGAGCGGCTCGGCCGGCCGCAGGATTCGGATCTCGCCGTCCCCGACGTACCACACTCCCACCCTCGCCCCGCGCGGCGCGGTGGCCCGCGCGACGGCCTTCTGCGCCAGCGACCGGCGCGGCAGCACGACCGCGACCCAGTCGCCCCACCCCCGGCGCCGCAGCGCCTGCGTGACGACGGTCTTCCAGTCGGCGACCTTCAGCTCGACGAGGCCTACCTCGCCGCCCCGCTGGGCGACGATGTCGAAGTAGTCGGCCCCGTCGGGATTGACGAACACCCGGAATCCGAGCCCTTCCAGGTGGGTGCGGACCGGGGCGACGAGCTCGGTCTCTCGCATCGCCCTCCCTACGCGCTCGGACGGAGGAACCAGCGGTCGAGGCGGCCGCGCGGGACCTCGACGAGGATCGGCCGCCCGTGCGGGCACGCGAATGACGCGTCGCCGAGGGCGTAGAGGGCGCCGAGGATCCGGCTCATCTCGGCGGGCGCGATCACGTCGCCGGCCCGCACCGAGCTGTGGCAGGCGAGCGAGGCCGCCACCCGCTCCTCGAGCCCATCGGGGAGCGTCGGGCGCGCTCCCTCCGATAGCTCGTCGAGCAGCCCCAGGATCGCCTCCGGGCGCGCCCGACGACCGCGGTAGGACGGGACGGACCTGAGCCGGAAGGAGTCGCCTCCGAACGGCTCGACCAGGAAGCCGGCCGCTTCGACCGGCCCGCCGTAGGTCCGGAGCGCCTCCGCCCGCCGGGACGTCAGTTGGACCGTGAGCGGCTCGACGAGCTCCTGCCGGGCGAGGCGTCCCTCGCGGCGGATCGCCTCGTAGACGACCCGTTCGCTGGCGGCGTGCTGGTCGACGAGGACGAGCGCGTCCCCCGATTCGGCGACCCAGTAGAGGTCGAAGACGGCACCGACGAGGCGCAAGCCCGGATGTCGGGCGGTTCCGGCCACGTTCGCGAGAGGCGACGGATCGCCGAGCGTCCGCTGGCGCGACGCCGGCAAGGCGGCGAGCGGCACATCCTCCTCTCGGTCCCTCGGTCGAGGGGGGAGGAGGCCGGTCGCGCTCCCGGCCGCGGGGGGCCCGGCGCGAATGTCCCGCTCGACGGCGTGCGACCCCTCGCGGATGGTCCGACGGACCGCGACGCGGATCCGTTCCGAAAGCTCCCGCTCGCGGGCGATCCGGACCTCCCGCTTGGTCGGGTGCACATTGACGTCGACCCGGGAAGGGTCGATCGTCAGCTCGAGGACCGCCACCGGGAACCGGCTCGGGGGGAGGTAATCCTGGTACGCCAGCCGGACCGCCTGGGACAGCGTCCGCGATTCGACCCCCCGGCCGTTGACCGCCAGAACGATCCCCTGCGACGTGCCCCGATGGAGCGACGGTCGTCCGACCACCCCCTCGATCGTCACGCCGTCCGATGGGGGATCGAACACCTCGACGCCGTGGTCGAGCAGCTCCTCCCCGAGGACGCGGGCGGCGGCGTCGCGGGCGTTCGACGAGGGCGGATAGCGGCGGAGTTCCCGGCCCTCGGCCGCGAGGGAGAGGAGCACCGTCGGGCGGGCGAGGTACAGCCGGTCGATGACGTCGCCGACCGCCAGCTGCTCGGCGGCAGCGCCGCGCAGGAACTTCCGCCTCGCCGGGACGTTGGCGAACAGGTCCGCGACCACGACGGTCGTTCCGACCGCCCGGCCGGCCGGGCGGACCGGACCCACGACCCCGGCGTCGACGCGGATCTCGGCCCCCTCCGGGGCTCCGGAACTCCGGGACACGATGGCGAGACGGGACACCGCCGCGATCGCCGCCAGGGCCTCGCCGCGGAACCCAAGCGTCCGGATCGCCTCGAGACCTTCCGCGTCCGAGAGCTTGCTCGTGGCGTACCGCTCGACGGCCAGCGGGAGCTCCGAAGCGGGGATGCCGTACCCGTCGTCGCGGACCTCGATGGAGGCGAGGCCGCCCCCGGTGAGCTCGACCGAAACCTCGGTCGCCCCGGCGTCGAGGGAGTTTTCCACCAGCTCCTTCACGACCGACGCCGGTCGTTCGACGACCTCTCCGGCGGCGATCCGGTGGACGACGTCTTGGGTGAGCCGTCGGATCGGCGTCCGGCCGCCCGCGACGCTCACTCCGGACCCCGCGGCGTCGGGACGAGGCGCTTGCGGTGTTCGTGGATCCAAGCGAGCGCCTCCACGGGCGTCATCCGGTCGGGGTCGAGAGCGCGCAACTCGTCCAGGATCGGAGGCGGCGGCGGAGCGGTCTCGGCCGGCAGCAGCATCGCCTGGGTGTACCGCGTCGGCCCCGCGGTGCGGGACGGCCGACCGAGCTCGACGCCCTCGGATTCCAGTTTCTTCAGCAGGCGTTCCGCCTCGGCCACGAGTTCGGGGGGAAGGCCGGCGAGCTTGGCGACGTGGATGCCGTAGCTGCGGTCGGTGCTCCCCGGCACGAGGCGATGGAGAAAGACGATCCCGTCGGGCCCCTCGCGGACCGCGAGGTGGGCGTTGGCGGCGGACGGGAGCCGTTCCACGAGCTCGGTGAGCTGATGGTAGTGGGTGGCGAGGAGCGTGCGGCATCGGATGCGGTCGTGGAGATATCGGAGGGTCGCCCACGCGATCGAGAGGCCGTCGAACGTGCTGGTCCCGCGCCCGACCTCGTCAAGGAGGACGAGCGAACGGTCGTCGGCGGTCGCGAGAATCTCGGCGACCTCGCTCATCTCGACCATGAAGCTCGATTTCCCGCGACCGATCTCGTCGGTGAATCCCATCCGCGTGGAGAGCCCCGTGACGAGACCGATCCGGGCAAACTTCGCCGGCACGAACGCGCCGGCCTGGGCGAGGACGACCAGGAGCCCGACCTGCCGCATGTAGGTGGACTTCCCGGACATGTTCGGTCCGGTGAGGACGAGGAGACGCGCGCGTTCCCCGTCGAGGTCGGTGTCGTTCGGCACGAACCGCCCCGAGAGGGCCCGGTCGAGCACCGGATGGCGGCCCTCGCGGATCACGAGCTCCGTCCCGGAGTCGACCGTCGGGCGGACGTGGCCGCGGCTCTGGGCGACGGAGGCGAACGACAGCAGCGCGTCGAGCTCGCCCACCGCGCGAGCGAGCCGGTGCACGGCCGGGACGTGGGCCTCCACCGCCTGGAGGAACTCCTCCCACGCGACCCGCTCGGCGTCGGTCGCGTCCGACCGCGCGGCGAGGACCCGGGACTCCAGCTCCTGCAACTTGTCGGAGGTGAACCGCTCGCCGCCGGCCAGCGTCTGCTTGCGGCGGAAATGGGCCGGAACCTTCGCGAGGTTCGGCCGGGAGACGTCGAAGTAGTAGCCGAACACCTGGTTGTACCCGACCTTCAGGCTCCGGATCCCGCTCGCTTCCTGCTCCGCGAGCTCGAGCTTGGCGAGCTCGGCGAGCGCGTCCGACTCCGAGGTCCGGGCCCGGTCCACCGCGACGGCGAACCCCGCCCGGAACAGCGCTCCGCCGCCGTCGACCGTCGCCGGAAGTACGTCGGGCACCGCGCGGTCGAGCAGCTCAACGAGCGCGGGCGGGGCGCGGAGCGGCGGGAGCAGCGCCTCGATCCCGCCGGGGCGGCCGTCCTCCTCCAAGAGCCGGGCCCGGACGACCCCGACGGCCACGAGCCCGCTCTTCAACGCGGCGAGCTCCGGCGGGCGGAGACGGCGGCCGACCAGGCGCGACGCGACCCGCGCGAGGTCGCCGACCCCGCGGAGTTCGCGTCGAAGCCGGTCGAGGCCGGCCCCGCGCGCGACGAGCCACGCCACCGAATCCTGACGGGCCGAGATCGCGTCGACGTCCGCCAGCGGTTGCTTCAGCCAGAACGAAAGGGTCCGGCGACCGCTCGGGGTCCCCGTCGCGTCCCAGGTCGACAGAAGCGTCGGGCCGTCCGGGTCGTCGGGGTTCATCGGCCGGGTGATCTCGAGATGCCGGAGCGTCTTCGCGTCGAGCCGGAGCCGGCGGATCGACTCGAACCCCTCGACGGGGGCGAGGATCGGGAGCAGCCTTGGCTGGGCGACTCGGAGGTACGCCGCGAGGCGCAGGTCGGCCTCCGCCGGGGTTCCGGCGAGCGCCGGAGGCGCGTCCGCTTCGGCCATCGGAGGCGGGGCGGCCTCGAGATGGCTCGACCGGAATTCGGCCGAGAGCGCGGTCCGTAGGGCCTGCCCGAGGCGGCTCCCGTCCGAGGGGGTGAACAGGATCTCCCGCGGAGCGAATGGTGCCAGGGCCGCGGTCGCGCCGTCCACGCCGTCGAACGGCGCCCGGCCCCGGAACCACTCCCCGGTCGTGACATCGACGACGGCGAATCCGGCCCGCCCCTCCGGCGGGAGCGCGACCGCGGCCAGGAAGTTGTGGTCCGGTCCGCCGAGGATCCGGTCCTCGAGCACGGTGCCGGGCGTGACGACCCGGGTCACCTCCCGGCGCACGAGCCCCTTCGCGGCCCGGGCGTCTTCCACCTGGTCGCACACGGCGACCTTGTACCCTTTCCGGATCAACCGACCGAGGTAGCCGTCCACGGCGTGGTGGGGAACGCCGGCCATCGGCATCCGCTCCCCGGAGCTGTCGGCCGAACGGGCCGTGAGCGTGATCTCGAGCTCCTTCGACAGGAGCTTCGCCTCGTCGCCGAACGTCTCGTAGAAGTCCCCGACCCGGATCAGGACGAGGTGGCCCGGGTACCGGGCCTTCACGCCCTCGTACTGGTCCATGAGCGACGTCGAGGCGGCCCCGTCGCTCATCGGAAGGCGAGCGAGCCGAACGCGACTGATAAACGTTCGCGGAGTCGGCGAAACGCCGTCGGGGCCCGGCCGCGGATTCCTCTCGCCGACCGTCGGACCGGGGCACGCTGAGGGGGAGATTTGAACTCCCGAGGCGTCGCCGCCACCAGCTTTCAAGGCTGGCGCCTTCCCAGGCTAGGCTACCTCAGCACGCTCGAACGGGGACGCTCGCCGGTTGCGATAAACGTCTGCCTCAGAGCCCCAGGGTCGCGGAGGTCCGGGGCCGGCGCATGCAGGCGCCGGGAGTATCGGGCCGACGGGGGGATCCCGCGGGCGATTCGAACCCGGGTAGTCAGCTTGGAAGGCTGACATCCTACCGCTAGATTACGCCTGCACGCGCCGTTCGGGGCCAGCCACGACCCGGACTATGAGGTTTGGGCCGGAGGGCGTCCGGCGACGTGGGCCGCCGACAACTCGAGCATCGCGACCCGCTCGAGCACGAGCCCTTCCCACGCCGATTCGGGCACGACCTGGCGGTCGTCGGCGGTGATGCCAAGCCGGTCGAGCGTCGCCGCGGTGATCGCCCTCGGGTAGGCGCTCGGCTCCTCCCGGAGCCCGAGCGACGCGAGGACTTCGGCGGCGACCCGAGGCCGTTCGCCGAGCACGACGAACGCCTCCGTGTCCGACTGGAAGCCGACCTTCTGGAGCGCCCGAGGGAGCTGGTCGTCCCCCGCGACGAAGAGGGCGAGTTCGGCGCTCCGGTCCCGAAGCCGTTCCTCACCGCGGGCGCGCGACCGTCCCAGATGCGCCCACGCCGACAGCAGATGCCGTTCGCTCGCGACGGACCGGGCGTCGAAGACCGCGACGAGCTCCGGGCCGGTCTTGCCGAGGGCGCGGAGCGTTTCGATCAGCTCCGACCGGGTCGGGTGCCCCGGCGCGGCGCGCGCGGCGCCGACGATCCACAGGGTGCGTCCCTCGCTGGCCGGGACCGGTACCACGACGTTCACTCCCGCAGGAACTTCAAGAACTGCTCGCGGGTCCGGGGCTTGAGGGTGTAGTTCTCGTTCTTCTCGCGCCCGATCGTGGAGGTCGGGGTCGGGCCGTAGTCGTGGCCGGGCAGAACGACGAGGGCGTCGTCGAGCCGAACGACGCGGTGGAGGAGGCTGTCGTACATCTCGGACGGGTCCCCCCCGGGAAGGTCCGTTCGGCCGCACTCGCCTACGAAGAGGGTGTCGCCGGTCGCCACGTTCCCCTCGAAGATGTAGAGCACGCTGTCCTTCGTGTGGCCCGGGGTGTGGACGACCGAGAACTTCAGCCGGCCGGCGTCGAACACGTCGCCGTCCACGACCGACACGTCCTGAAGGAGCGGCGCGACCTTGTGGGCCACGACCTTCGCGCCGGTCCGGGCGCGGACCTCCTCGTTCCCGGCGACGTGGTCGCGGTGGCTGTGGGTGTTCAGGATGTACCGGACCTTGACCGAGCGCGCATCGATGGCGGCGAGGACCGGCTCGATGCCGAACGACGGGTCGATGACGACCCCTTCGCCCCCCTCGGACTCGGCCACGAGGTAGGTGAAGTTCTGGTACGGGCCGACGTTGAACTGCTCGAGGAGCACGGGCGTCCGATTCCGCCCGGGGCTTTACCGTGTCGCCGCGGCGGCCACCGGCCCGGATTGGGACCGAGAACCGGGCTTATCCGTCGGCTCGGCGGTGTCGGCCGGGCCCCTCAGACGAGACCATGGGTTCCGGTTGGCCCTCGACGCCTTTGGACGGAGTATATGCGCCCGAGGGTTATATTCGGCGAAACCGAGGGGGGAGGCCGATGCGGCCTCCGGCCCGCGGCTCGTTGGCGGGCCTGGGGCATCGCGCGCGGCGCCGCCCCGGGCCCGGGTTCGCGAGCCTGCTCGCGATCGTCGCGGTCGTCCTGCTCCTGATCGTCGTGCCCGGCGTTCCCGCGGGAACCAGTCGAACGGCCGTGGCCGGGGTGCCCCGCCTGGCGCCGTCGGCCCCCCCGCTCCACGAACACGGGCCGGACCGCTCGATGCTCGCGGCGGAGGCCCGACAGGACCGGGTCGCGGCCGCCGGGAACTGCACGTTCGTCGGGCAGGTGATCGGGGTCCCGTACGTCGGGGGCCCCGGTTCCCCGATCGCCGGCGCGACCGTCGACATCCTCGCGATTGACCGGACGACTGTCCTCGCGACGACCACGACCGACTCGATCGGCACGTACTCGATCACGTTCGGGATCGTCGGCAGCTACTACGTGGCGAGCGCCCCGTTCGGCTCGTGGGGCGGCGGCTGGCCGTCCGGGAACGCCCCGCTCGCGCCGCACACCTTCTTCTCCACCGCGACGGTCTCGGTCGATCTGTACGCCTACCCGAGGCTCTCCTACAACAACGAGACCGTCGTCCTCCCCGGCTGGAACAACCTCTCCGGGTACCTCGACAACGGGAACGGGCACTCGAACGGGTCGTACATCCAGCAGCCCGTGCTTTCCTGGGTCCAGAACGGGGTGTACTACGTCAACGCCTCGAACGACCTCGTGTTCTACTCGTTCCCGAACGCCACCACCAGCCTCGTTCACCCGTGGGTGCTCCTCTACACGAACATCATGGGCTACGCCGGGTGGCAGAACGAGTTCTACCTGACGCAGGACGGCCAGTACGCCTACGGGGCCGGTTGCCTACGCCCCTGCTCGGTCAGCGCGAACGTCACCGTCTTCGCCGTGAACCTCACGACCGACCGGGCGTTCGAGCACAACTTCACCGCCTTCAACGCCTCCGCCGGGCACGACAACGCCCAGGTGAACATGGTCGGGTACGACGGCAACGCGAGCACGGTCGTGTTCTTTCCGACCTCGGGCGTGCTCCACGAGTGGAACCTGTGGAACGGCACCGAGTGGGTCGGGGGGCGGCTGAGCTACTTTGAGGCGAACAACGCCTACTGGGTCCCGTACCTGAACTCGTTCGTCAACTTCCGCGCGGAAGGGTCGAAGGCCGACCAGATCGAGCAGTGGGCCCTCGCCGCGAACGGACTCTGGACCCGGGTGTTCGCGGGCAAGTGGTACTCCGGCGGGTTCATCGCGAACGGCGTCAACGGCCTCTACCTGAACGTCACCTCGCACCTCCTCTGGACCGGGGTCGACTACCAGGGAGGGATCCAGTCGTTCGCGTACAACTGGTCGGCGAACGGCACCCTCGACCAGGAAGTGTACTTCGCGCAGGTGCCCGCGAACACGTCGAAGTACCCGGGCCCGGTGCTGATCCCCCAGATCTCCTCCGACGAACACCGCTTCACGCTCGTGAGCAGCGGCCCGGCGTTCCAGACCGGCTGGTGGCCGTACGGGGGGAACGACTCGTTCGTCGTCGACCCGACGCCGAGCCATACGGTGTACTACAGCTCCAACGTCTCCGTGGACCACATGCTCAACGGGACGTACTACCCGACGCAGGCGTACGCGGATTCCCAATCGCTCGACGGCCAGTTCTTCAACACGACGAGGCTCGTGAGCTACTACAGCTACGATTGCAACGACCACCTGACGAAGACGACCCAATGCCCGGTCGCCGGCAACGCCCCGGACTCGACCCCCGGCACGATCTACTACGTCTGGCGCTCCGACCTTTCCGCGAACCCGAACCCCCTCACGAACGGGCAGGCCCAGACATCGCCCGCCCCGGACCCGACGCTCGCCGCCCGGCACGGGGCCGACTGGGTGAACGTCTCGTGGACGGAGGCCGCGAGCCCGATCGTGAACTACACCGTCTCCTGGGGGCTCGGCGCCTCCGACCTCCCCCATTCGGTCAGCGTGTACGGCCAGAACTCCTCGTTCAACCTCACGGGGCTCGCCGACGACGCGACGTACTACTTCCGGGTGGTGGCGCTCAACCTCCACGCCCCCGACGCGGGGTCGACCGTCAACGCGACGCTGGTGCCGGTCGCCGGCCTCCCGACCGGACTCCGCCAGGTCGCGGCGAACGCGACGAACATCACGGTCGCCTGGTCGAACCCGGCCCTACCGCCGCTCGTGAACGACACCGTGTATGTCGGAAGCCCGTGCGGGGTCTGGACCCAGGTCGTCTCCGTCGGCGTGGTGACGAGCGCCGTGGTCTCGGGCCTCCAGCCGGTGACCCAGTACTGCGTCGCCGTGGCCGCTTGGAGCACCTCCGGGGAGGGTCCCCGCTCGACGACGATCCTCGCGGAGACGGCGAGCGTCCCCCACGCTCCCCAGCGGGTCCGGGCCGCCGCCGAGTCGAGCTCGGCGATCTGGGTCGGGTGGACGAACCCGCCGGGGCCGCTCACGAACGTCACCGTGTACGTCACGCCGGGATGCGTGGGGGGGTTCCAAGCGGTGTCGGTCGGCGTCGGGGTCAACGTCGTCGTCGGCTCCCTCCGTCCGAACTCGACGTACTGTTTCGCCGTCGCGGCGTGGAACTCCTCCGGCGAGGGGCCGAAGTCCGCCCCGATCCAGGCCGCCACCTTCCCGCTCCTCCCGGACCCCCCGACGAACTTGACCTTGGCATCGGTCGGCCCGACGTACGGGAACCTCACGTGGACGTTGCCGATGGGTCCCGCCGCGATTGGAGTCCGGAACGTCACCGTGTTCCAGGGCCCGTCTTGCGGAGTGTGGGCTTCGCAGGTCGACCTGGGCCGCGTCGCGAACGCTTGGCAGGCGACCAACCTCACCCCGTCATCGAACTACGCCTGGGCGGTGGCGCTGTGGAACTCGTCCGGGGAGGGCTCGGCGTCCGAGTGCGCCTCCGGGACGACCCTGTCGGTCCCCGCCGCCCCCTCGCCCGGCGCGATCACGGCCCTCTCGGTCGTCGCGACGACCCCCACCTCGGCGACCCTCGAGTGGAGCTACGGGCCCCCGGCCCCCGGGGTCCCGGCGAAGCCGGTGGGCTACTATGTCATCGACATCGGCCCGAACTGTTCCTCGCCCGACCGGGCGATCGTCGTGTCCGGCGCGCCCGCAAACGTGCCGGGCCTGACCCCCTCCCACCCCTTCTGCCTCTCCCTGGCCGCCTTCTTCCGCGGCGGGGCGGTCGTTTCGGGCGGGTCCGTCTCCCTCACGACGCCGGTGCTCTCGATATTGACCCCCTCCATTTCCCGGCTCTTCCTGTTGACCCCGCCCGGGGGCGACCTGCTCTTGGTCGGCGGGTTGGCCGCGGCGGCCGTCGCCGCCTGGCTGATCGTGCGCCGTGGGGGCAAGCCCCCCGGCTCAGCGACCGGTGGGAATCCTCCGGCGCAGCCCTCCGGGGCGTCGGTTCGGTCGAACCCTAGCTCGGGACGCCGTCGATCCCCGGTGCATCGGGGGCCGTCCGGGTCCCGGTGACGGCGTCGAGGACGAGCCGCCCGTCCGACCCTTCCGCGTACCAGTACGGGACGTGCACGAGCACGGAGACCCCGATCCGAACGTCCTCCGTGGCCGGCGGGACCTTCCGACGTTCGATGACGATCGCGCCCCCGTGCTGCTCGGTGTGGTCGACGCTCACCGTGTGGCGGCGCCGGATCGTCGACTCGGCGACCTGCCGCGCCTCCGCGTCCGTGAGGACCGGGTCGAGCCGTTGGTGGGGCTCGTCGATCTCCTTGACGAGCTCCCGCTCCCCGGCCTCCCAGATCTCGACGAGGCCGTTGAGCGCGTTGACGGCGACGAGATGGTCACTGGTGGGTCCCGGGCGCCCGTGCGGCGTCGGGATCCGAACGCGGTATGGGGCGACGTAGAAGGGGATCAGGCGCAAGCTGAATCGGACGCCGTCGAGCCCCGCCAACGCCTCGGCATCGCGGCGTCCGAGACGGGGGCGGACGGTGCGCTCCCCGTCCGGGATCGCCTGGGCGGGCGGCTCCACCGGCGCGGCGTTCTCCATCTCCTCCGGGACCGGCGCCTCCGGCGGAGGCAGGAGAAGCTCGCCGAGGGCGGGTCCGAGATTGGTCGGGCCGAGGACCTCCATCCCGTGCTCGGCGCCGCTCGACTTGGCGGCCTCGCCGGGGTCGTCGGCGTAGATGATCGTCCGGTGGATGGCGTCGGGTGGGAACTCGGGCTCCACATCGGTGGGCGCCGGCTTCCCGCGGACGACCATGATCGCCCGCCGGTCGCGGGGACGGTACGCCCGAAGGCCGACCGGGCGGTCGTCCACCCGGTACCCGGCGGCGTCGAAGAGACGCCGCAACGTCCCCGACGCTGCCGGTGGCCCTGCCATCGCCGGTACGACGTGGAGGGGGGGATAAACTACTTTGGTGAGGTCGGACGCCGCGAACCACGCGCGGCGGGTCGGGGCACCGGGGCGGACCCTCGTTGGATGGGTGGGCCGCGGCGGAAGTCCCGGGGCGGGCCGGCCCCGGCGGACACGATCCCGCCCAGTCGGGGGCGCGCCCTTATTTCGCGGCGCGGCTCCTCAGAGCCACTCGATGGTCGAAGCGATCACGCTGCGGGTCGCAGAGGCGTTCCAGCAGGATATCGGCCTCGGGACCGCCCGCCTCGACGTCGGGACCCGGCAGCGCCTGAAGGTCGGGGTCGGCGACATCGTGGAGATCCGCGGGCGGAAGACGACCGCGGCGGTCGTCAACCGGGCGCAGGCCGACGACGAGGGGAAGAACCTGATCCGGGTGGAGGCCGTCGTACGCCGGAACGCCGGCGTGTCGATCGGGGACCGGATCCTGGTCCAGCGGATCGACTGCCCGATCGCCGAATCGATCACGATCGCCCCGATCTACTCGGGTTCCGCCAAGATGGACCTCGGGCCGGGGCTGGAGCAATTCGTCTCGAAGGCGCTCGCCCGGCGCCCGTTCGTCCGCGGCGACGTGTTCGTCATCCCCGGCGTGTTCCTGATGGGCGGGTCGCTCCCATTCATGGTCGTCACCACCGCCCCGAAGGGGACGGTCCAGGTCGGTCCGACGACCTTGATCACGATCAAGGACGAGACCGTGACCGAGACCGAGGTCTCGGCCCCGCGCGTCTCGTACGAGGACATCGGGGGCCTGAAGGAGAAGCTCGGCCGGGTCCGCGAGATGATCGAGCTCCCGCTCAAGCACCCGGAGCTGTTCGACCGGCTCGCGATCTCGCCGCCGAAGGGGGTGCTCCTCTACGGACCGCCCGGGACCGGGAAGACCCTGATCGCGAAGGCGGTCGCGAACGAGGCCGGGGCGCACTTCATCGGGATCCAGGGTCCCGAGATCATCAGCAAGTACTACGGGGAGAGCGAGAAGGAGCTCCGCGAGAAGTTCGAGGAGGCGGAGAAGAACGCCCCCTCGGTGATCTTCATCGACGAGCTCGACTCGATCGCCCCGCGCCGCGACGAGGTCGTCGGCGAGGTCGAGCGGCGAGTCGTGGCGCAGCTGCTCACCCTCATGGATGGGCTCTCCGGTCGTGGGAACGTCATCGTCATCGCGGCGACCAACCGGGAGGAAGCGATCGACCCCGCGCTCCGGCGCCCCGGCCGGTTCGACCGCGAGATCGAGATCGGCGTTCCGACCGTCGCCGGCCGGCTCGAGATCCTCCAGATCCACACGCGCGGGATGCCGATCGAGGGGACGGAGAAGGACCGCGACCGGATCCTGAAGGACCTCGCCGCGCTCAGCCACGGATTCGTCGGCGCCGACCTCGCGGCTCTCGGGCGGGAGTCGGCGATGCGGGCGCTCCGGCGCTACCTACCCGAGATCGACTTCGACAAGCCGATCCCGCTCTCCCTGCTCGAGAAGATGAAGGTCACCGAGCGGGATTTCAAGGAGGCGTTGAAGCAGGTCGAGCCGTCGAGCCTGCGCGACGTCACGATCGAGATCCCCACGACCCGCTGGGACGAGGTCGGGGGGCTTGACTCCGTCCGCCAGGCGCTTCAAGAGACGGTCGAGCTCCCGATCAAGAACCCGGAGGCGTACCGGCACCTCGGCGTGGAGCCCCCCCGGGGCATCCTATTGTACGGGCCGCCGGGCGTCGGCAAGACCCTCCTCGCGAAGGCGGCCGCGACCGAGTCGCAGGCGAACTTCATCTCCGTCAAGGGCCCCGAAATCATGAGCAAGTGGGTCGGGGAGTCGGAAAAGGCGGTCCGGGTGATCTTCAAAAAGGCCCGCCAGGCGTCCCCCGCGATCGTCTTCATCGACGAGATCGACTCGATCGCGCCGAAGCGGGGACTCCAGACCTCGAGCGGCGTCACCGAGCGGATCGTCAACCAGCTCCTCACCTCCATCGACGGCCTCGAATCCCTCGAGCGGGTCGTCGTCCTCGCCGCGACGAACCGCCCGGACATCCTCGACGAGGCGCTGCTCCGGACGGGCCGGTTCGACCGGCTCCTCTACGTGGCGCCGCCGAACGCCGCCGGCCGCCTCGAGATCCTCAAGGTCCACACCCGGAAGATGCCGCTCGACGGCGTCAAGCTCCAGGACCTCGCCGACCGGACGGAAGGGTACGTCGGCAGCGACCTCGCGGCCCTCTGCCGCGAGGCCGCCCTCGTCGCGATCCGCGAGAACCTCAAGGCGAACAAGGTCACGATGGTCCACTTCGAGGAGGCGCTGAAGCTCTCCCACGCCTCCTGCGATCCGGAGAGCCTGAAGTTCTACGAAGACTTCGCGCGCCAGCTGTCGCGCGAGCGAACCGGCCGTCGGAAAGACGAGGGCCCGCAGGGCATCTACCGATAGGCGTGCGCCGTCGTCTCGCGCCGTCGGGCAAGCTATAAGTAGCGTAGCTAGGTTCGCGCCCGCGCCTCCCCCCCGCGAGGCACAAGAAAGGAGACGTGAAACACGATGGGTGAGCGACTACCGCGGGTCGCAGTGTGGGGCTTCGTGGTACTGGTGCTGGCGGGCGTGCTGGCATCGGTTCCCGGGGCGCTTGCGACCTCGACGCCGACCTATACCCTACTGGGGTATGTGGAGCAACCCGGCACCGGCCTGCCGGTCGTTAGCGGCGTGGCAGTCGACCTGATCAGCAGCGCCACCCACCAGGTCTACACGACCACCACGATCACCGGCTCGAGCGGACAGTTCAACTTCAGCTCGGCCGGGAACGCGGGCACCCTCGCGCCCGGCTGGTGGGGCCTCTGGGTCCCGCCGCAGGCGCACGTGACCCCCGCCCACAGCTCGACGTCGTACGCGATTCTCCCGACCAATCAGAGCCCGACCTACGCCTACGAGAACGCCACGGAGCTGTCGAGCTTCCAGTACTCGTCGACCCTTTCGGGCGTCTCGGAGACCCCCTACAACGCGGTCATCTGGGGGAACGCCACGTACAACGGACGCGCGGTCGGCGGCGCCTCCGTCCAGCTGCTCGACCCGACGTTCAACGCGGTCGTCTTCGCCAACAACACGACCGTCGCGACCGCCACGAACACGACGGTCGTCGGTGAGTTCTCGCTCTCGGTCCCGTCCGGGACCTGGGTGCTGGAGACGACGGTCCCCGGCTCCCCGTCGTACATCAACTACACGCAGGTCAACGTCAACCTGCCGAAGATCACCGTCAACCCGGTGCTCGGCAGCGCGTCGTCGTACCTGACGTACGGATTCGCGAACCAGGCGGCCCACACGGGGGTCCACGTGCCGTCCGCCGGCAACGTGACGCTGTTCGACCCGACGAACGGCTACATCTACAGCGCGGCGACGCCGGCCGGCGGCTTCTACGAGGTCGGCTCCTACCCCGCCGGGTTCACTGGTCCGGGCGCCCAGACGTTCGATGTCGTCGTTTCCCACGTCGGCTACGCGACGGCCTGGTACCCGCTGACGGTCTCCTCCGCAAGCCGCGGCGGACCCAACCCGCACAACGTCGTGGTGCCGTCGATCTCCGCGCCCGCGGTCTACAACACCACGCTGAACTTCACGCGCGGGTTCAACAAGGTCACCGTCACGACCGCCGCGACGCTGGCCAACGACTCGACGTTCCCGGACCTCGCGAACGCCTCGATCGGCCAGTTGTGGGGCCAGCTCGCGCTCGACTGGCAGGCGAACACGTCGTTCCTCGCGTCGAACTTCCCGGCCGTGATGAACTGGCTCAACTCCTCCGGGCCGTTCTTCCCGGCGGGCCAGGCGCAGCTCATGGTCAACGGGACCGGGTTCGGGCAGCCGTCGAACTACACGTTCACCAACGCGACGACGTGCGTGTCGGTCTGCGGCCTCTCGAGCAACGCGGGCATCACCCTGAACTACCACCAGACGTACAACACGACGGCGAAGGTCTCGTCGAACGCCCGGGCGTACAGCCTGTCGTTCAACTTCCGCCACCCGACCCACGCGGCCTACTACAACTACACCGTCGCGCTGCCGGCCGGGTATGTCCTGAGCGCGAGCTCGGTCAGCTCGCCGCCCGCGCAGTCGTGGATCAAGTCGGACGGCCCCGGCGGGACGTACACGAGCTTCACGCTCGTGTCGAACGCCTCGTCGAGCAGCTCCGGGACCGCGTCCCTGACGATCGTGAAGAGCGGCAACGTGACGGCGAACGTCAACGTCACGGTGGCGAACTTCACGTTCTCTTCGAAGAACGTCCTGAACGACAGCAAGGGCAACTACACCGTGATCGTCGGCACCGGGGAGAACGTCTCGTTCTCCGCGGCGAACTCGACGTTCCCGGCGCAGACGTCCGGCGTCCAGTACGCCTGGGCGTTCGGGGACGGCGGCCTGTCGACCAAGACGACCCCGACCACGAACCACACCTACCACGCGGCGGGCGCGTACCACGGGACCGTGAAGGTCACGGGTTCCGGCGGGCAATCGAACACCACGACGTTCACGGTCTACGCCTCGTCCGCGACCCCGCAGGCGGTCATCTCGGTGAACTCCACCGTGCAGAACGCGGGCGGCGTGAACTACACGATCGTCAACTGGTCGACGTCGCTCCACTTCAACGCGACGAAGAGCGTCCTGCCCCTCTCCACGGCGCCGGTCGCCGGCGTCCTGGGGGACTCGATCTGGAACCTCACGGCGTTCAAGTCGACGTGGCCGGCGAACTACTCGTGGTCGGCCGGGGTCAACCCGTCGAACAACTTCAGCACGACGCTGCTCGGCGCCGGCCACTACATCACGGCCGGCTACGGGACCCTCAGCTCGGTCGCGTTCATCGGTTGGCAGTACAACCTGACGCTGACGATCTGGGACGCCGCGGGCCACTCGTCGACGGCGAAGCTCGTCGTCTTCGTCAAGGACAAGGAGAAGCCGGTGCCGGTGGCGCATGTGCTGAACTCCGCGGGCAAGTCGATCACAAGCATCGTCGAAGCGACGAACCACACCGCCTACGTGGCGCTCTCGGCGACGAACTCGACCGACGGGCACAACGGGTCGATCACGTGGTTCAACTGGTCGGTCGGGAACAGCAACACCACCGCGAACAAGACGTTCCCGATGCAGGAGAAGACGCCGGGCACGGTGCCGGCGAACAAGCCGCTCTGGCTCGCTCCCCAGGCGAAGCCGTACCTCGTCAACCTGACCGTGACGGACCGGGCGGGCAACGTCGCCTGGGCGACGGTCTCGCTCACGGTGGCGGTCAACACGTCCACGCGGCCGGTCCTGTCGGTCAGCAACCTGACGGCGCCGACGTCGATGACCGACGGCAAGTCGTACACGGTCTGGGTCAACGTCACCAACACGATCGGGAAGAACTCGACCGCGGAGAACGTCCAGGTCCTGTTCTACCTGCTCCCGCCCTCCGGCTCGGGCTCCCCGATCGCGGTCGGCGGCTCGCCGGGCTCGGTCCAGTGGTTCGGGTACACGAACGGCACCGTCAACACGACCTCGGCGGGCACCGGCACGGTCTCGATCCGCTGGAACGAGACCCTGCGGGCGCAGGTGACGGTCAACCCCGCGCGCACCGGCAACTGGGACATCTGGGCGAACGCGACCGCCACGAACGAGTTCGCGGCGAACTACGCCGCGGGCGGCAACCAGGCGCACGTCGCCGTGACCCTCAACCAGAACCCGATCGTCCAGTACGAGGAGTACGGAGCGATCGCGGCGGTGGCGATCGTCGTCATCGTGGCGATCGTGCTGTTCCTCCGCCGTCGGACGGCCGGACCCAGCACCAAGGCGTCCTCGAGCGGCGGCAAGGCCGGCCTCGAGCGCGGTGGCGCGAAGAAGGGGAAGGACGAGGACGACGACGACGAGCCGTAGGCGGCTCGGCGGCGTTTTGGCAACCCTTTCCGCGGCCGACGGCCGCCAGCTAGTTCGATAACACGCGCAGCGTGACGCTCGGCACTCCGACCGTCCACTCGAATCCGAAGACCCCGTCCGGCGAGTACTCGCGGATGACCGCGGGATGGACGTTGGGGGCGTCCTCGAAGCTTAGGTGGTACGTCACGCCGCTCGGCTCACTGCCGTTGACGGGGAGCGAATCCCCGCCCGGACTCCCGCAACCCTCGTAGGAGTACGCGAACCCGATCTCGTCGAACGTGGTGGCTCCCGGCCCGCACTCCGGGACGCTCCACGCCCGACTGTCGTACGCGGCGGGCAAACCGCACGCCTCAGTAGACCCGAGCCCGAGGCGGCAGTCCAGCGATCCCGTCAGCTCCGCCACGCTCGCCCCGACTGCCACGGTCACCGCGGCGACGACGAGGGCCGTGGTGAGCACCTTCGCGGTGCGAGGCCGCATGGCCCGGGTGGGAACGCGTCCAATGACTTACGGCCCGGGGGCCGAGCGATCGACGGGAGACTACCCGTACGGGCCGACCTCGTCGAGCAGGTCGACGTGGGTCAGGAGCATGCGCCGGCAACAGTACCGGCTCAGCCCGAGGTTCGTGAGGACGGCGCCGGCGGGCTCGCCCCGAGTCGTCCGCTCCCGGAACTCATCCCAGTGCTGGCCGATGACGGCGCCGCAGGTGAAGCACCGGACCGGGATCATCATCGTCATGCGTCGAGTTCCTCCGTACGGCTCACCGGTACGACTTCTGCCGGCGCTTCCTGGCTCCGCGGCCGCCGGGGCGCTTCGGCAGCTTGCGGCGCGGGTCGTTGACAAGGAGGGACCGGTCGTAGCGCTTGAACATCTCGGCGAGCGCCGGGTCCTTGAGCCACTCGATGAGGCCGCGCGCGACGGCGGTGCGGGCGGCGGACGCCTGGCCCATGATCCCGCCACCGGCGACGTCGACGGCGATGTTCAGGTTCTTCCACCGGTCTCCGACCATCAGGAGCGGTTCCTGGATCTTCTGCCGGACGATCTCGGGCTCGACGATTTCGAGCGGTTGCTGGTTGATGCGGACCTGCCCGACTCCCTTTCGGACGGTTGCCCGCGCGATGGAGGTCTTCCGCTTGCCGGTCGTCTGGATGATTTGCGGGGTCTTCACAGGCGGGCCCCCAGGAGCCGGGAGATCTCTTCGAGGGTGGTCGGCGGACGGAGCGCGGGTCGCGCCTTCGCGATGTCGATGGACTGGCGCGGCGCCCCCGTGTACTCGGCGGGCACGCCGATGAACACCTCGAGCCTCTCGAAGGCGACCTTGCCGCGGGTCTTCAGGTGCGGGAGCATCCCACGGACGGTCCGCCGGAAGATCCGGTCGGGGTAACGCGGGTAGTGCGGTCCCATCCGCTTCGAGCCGCGGGCGCGGTTCGCGATGTAGAAGTCAAGGACCATCGCCCGTCCACCAGTGACGACGCTCTTCTCAGCGTTCACCACGACGATCGACTCGCCCAGGAGTAGGCGCTTCGCGATCTGGCTGGCGGCGCGGCCGAGGATCAGGTCGCTCGCGTCCACGACGGTGGCGTTCGGGAGCTTGGCCGCGGGCTTGGGGGCGACCTTGGGGGAGGACGACGTCAGCTTTGGCGCGGGCTTCGTTCCCGAAAGCTCCGCGATCTTCGCCTTCGTAGCCGCCGGGGTCGAGGGGGAAGCTTTCGCGGAGGCTTTGGTGATCTTCGGGGTTCGAGGCCTCTTCTCCGCGGCCGGGACCGTCGGGGTCGCGGGTGCGGTCGACTCCGGTTCAGGCAAAGAGCCGGACCCCCGCGCCGTTCGGTTTCGCCTTGAGGAGGTCGGTGATCGAGAGGGCCTGGCCACCCGCGGCGTGGATCTTCGTGCGGGCGTCTTTGGAATAGTTGTACGCCGCGACCGTGAGCGGCTTCGTGAGCGACCCGTGCGCGAGCACCTTCCCCGGGACGACGAGCGTCTCCTTCGGGTCCGCGAGGCGCTCGAGGTGGCCGATGTTCACCGGTTTGGCCTTCCGGCGGGGCCGCGCGAGCTTCTCGGCCACTGCGTGCCAGACGGGGGCCTCGTGGGCCTTGGCCGCCTTGCGGAGCTCAATCAGAACGCGGGCAAGTTCCGCGTTCTCCTTGCGAATGGTCCGAAGCATGTGGCGAGGTCGGCTCGACCCGGGTGCCCGATATAAGGCTTGCCGCCGACGGAGCGCGCGCGCTCCGGCCGACGTGAAAATCGAGCTCCCGCGGGCGCTAGTTCTATGCCCCCTTGGTCGTTCCGCCGAGCGGGGAGATGGTCGCCCACTTCGAGACCGCGCACGCGATCGCCGACGCGATACACTCGGCCAACCCCGCGTTGCGGATCGTGTCGACTCCTCACGTGGGGCTGTTCTCCGCCCCCATCCTCGACCCCGACCTATTCCCGGACTCGAAACCGCAACGGGGCTACTTCGTGCCGGTTCCGGCGCCGCCGCCGTTCAAGGTGAGCCCCCGACGACTTCCGAAGCTCGTCGGGGAAAGCGGCGGACGTCAGTGGAGCGTCCACATCCTCGTCGGGGAAGACGGGGGGTCGCGGGTGGTTCCGACGCTCACGGTCGCCACGTTCGCGCGGTGGGTCCGGGACGACACGACGCCCGTCCCGTACCTTCCCTGGGCGATGGCCACGGAGCAGCCGGAAGCTTCGCAAGGACCCGGGCTCCGGGGCCTAGGACCCATCAACCTGGCCGGGCAGGCCGCGCGGAACGCCGTAGGAACCGCCGGGCTCCTCGCCGGGCGGCCGCCGATACCTCTCCTTCGCCCGCCGATCCGTTGGCCGATGATCCTCGAGTCGAACGACCCGTCGTTCCGCAGCCTCCTCGACTCCGAGAGGTTCCTCTCCCTCTACGCCGGGTGGGACCGACGCTCCGGGGTCGCCACGGGTCCGACCGGCTCGTCGTTCCCGGTTGTCAAGTTCCTCGCCGAGAACGTGAAATTGACCACCGGCCTCGACCTAAGTCAGCCCCCGGGCGCGCACGCGGAGACCGTCCGGGAGTTCCTCGAGCTGGTCCCCGAACTGGAGCAGGCCGTCACCGGCCGGGATCCCGAGGTCGACCCGATCGCGACCGTGACGTTCACCGACCCGCCCGGGTCGGTGCCCGACATCCGGCCCGGGTTCCGTTGTCCGAAATGCGGGCGGCTCGAAATCCTCAAGATGGTCATGGACCCGGCGACGGGCTTCGCCCACAAGCGCACGCTCAACTGCGGGGTCGATATCTTCCCGCCGTTCCCCGACCGGATCCGGGACGTCTCGGCGGCCGGCACCGGCAGCGTGCGGCCGCGGACATGACGAACCGCGGTCCGCGCTTCCTATCTCGGACAACGGTTAAATAGCGATTCCGGGAGTTGTCGCCCGAGGCCGACATGCGCAAGTTCCTGACCGAGCTCCGGGGAAAGACCGTGATGACCAACGACGGCCAGATCCTCGGCCTCATCGAGAACTTCGTCGTCGACACCCAGACCGGCTCGATCGCCCACGTGCTCGTCACGCCGGGCGAGGACGTCGAGGCCCGGCTGTTCCCGAACGACGCGTCCGGCCGCCTCGTGCTCCCCTTCAAGAGCATGCGCGCGGTCAAGGACGTCGTCGTGATGGAACTTGGGAAGTAGTCCCGCCCCAACGTTCATCTCCGTCGTCGTTACCGTCAAGAACGAGCGCCGCCACATCGCCCAGCTCCTCGATTCGCTCCTCCACCAGGAGGGGCCGTACGAGGTCGTCATCGTCGACGCGCTGTCGCACGACGGCACTTGGGAGTGGCTGACTGCCCAGGCGAGTGCGCACCCCGACCTGCTGCGCGTCTCCCAGAAGTACGGCTCCCGGGGGATCGGTCGGAACGCCTGCGTCGCGCTGGCGAAGGGCGAGTTCGTGGCCTTCATCGACGGCGACTGCTTTGCCGACTCCCGGTGGCTCGCGGAGCTCCGCGCGGGGTTCCGGGGCTCCGACGTCGTCGCCGGCACGACGAACGCGGTCGGGTCCGCGGCCTACGGACTACTCGAGCGCGTCGAGCTGTTCCAGCGGGGAAGCGACGTCACCTACCCGAGCTGCAACCTCGGCTACCGGCGCTCGCTGTTCCTGGCCCTCGGGGGGTTCGACCCCCGGTTCATCACGGCGGAGGACATCGACCTCAACCTCCGGGCGGTCGAACGGGGCGCCGTCCTCCGACCGGTGCCGTCGGCGATCGTCTACCACCAGATGCGCTCGACGTTCGTCCGGTTCCTGGTCCAGGCGTTCTGGAACGGCTACGGCCGCAAGCAGCTGACCGAGAAGCACGGGAGCCTCTGGGGGAACTACCGGATGCGCCGGCTGATGTCCCACCAGAAGAGCCCGATCTCGTGGGTGCGGCTCGCCGCGGCCCTGTTCGGCTACTTCACCCGCGTCCTGACCGGGTTCGGGGAGCGGCTCACGCCGGGATCGGCGAAGGAGAGCCCCCGCGAGAGCGAGAACGGGACCCCGGACGGCTCGGCCGGGCGCGCCTGAGGCGCTTCCGTCGCCTAGCTCGTCTTCAGGAGCTCGGCGACCTTGCCGACCTCGGCGAGCACGCGGTTCGCGTCCGCCGACTGGTCGACGACCGCGACGAGGAGCGCCTTCTTGCCGCTCCCGACGATGACGGTCTTGGAGTCGTTCCCCTCGATGACGATCTTCTCCGGGGGGGCCCGGTTGAGCTCGGTGTTGGCCGTTGCGGCCGCGCCGAGGATCGTCGCGCACATGATCGCGAAGGTCTCGGTGTACACTCCCGCGGGGACGTCCGCGTAGAGGACGAGGCCGTCGCGCGAGACCAGGGCGGCGGCAATGCCGCCGATCCGGGTCTTAAGGTCCTTGATTACAGCCCCAACGTTGCCCGTCGCCATCATACCCGGTTAGCTCCTCGTTACATCTCTTCGATTCGGAAACGGCATTCCGGGGACCCGGTCGAGGCACACATCTCTTCCGTGCATTTGACGCGCGACCCCTTAAAACGTTCGTAGAACTCGCGGAGGATGCCCCTCAGCCGGTGGCAGGTGGGGATGTCGCTCGGGGAGACCTCGATCGACCCTTTCACCGTCACGTCCCCGTCCTTGAAGTGAATCTCTTCGAGCCACCCCCGCTCCTTCAGGATCTCCGCGGCGCGCTGGAAGTACTTCGACCGCTCCTTCAGGGCCTCCTCGGCCATGTCGGCGCCGAGCACCGACCCTTCCTTGAAGAACAGCCCGTGGCAGGCGTGCGACATCACGCCCTCGTACAGCTCCTTGACCCGGTGGAGCTCGGACTGGTTGAGCTTCACATAACGCATGGACGGCCGCAGCACCGACGGGGGAATTATATAGGTATTGGCGCGGCACGACCTTGTCGCGAGCGACAGGGGAGTCTTGCCGACCGGCGCGCCAGTTTCCCTCCCCGGTTCGGCTCGCAGGCTCCTTAAGTCGCGCCGGCTCCGTCCCACGATGGCTCCGCCTCGCCTGCTCTCGAATTGGGTCGGGGGAGCGGAGCGGCCGGCGGAGAGCACCGCCCAGTTGCCGGTAATCGACCCGGCGACCGGCGAAACGATTGCGTTCGTTCCGCTCTCCGGCGAGTCGGACGTCGCGGCCGCCGCCTCGGCCGCGCGGGCGGCTTTCCCGGCCTGGTCCGCCACGCCCGTCGGGGAGCGGGCCCGGGTGGTCGGCCGGTTCCGGGCGCTCCTCGAGCGCGACCGAGAGACGCTCGTTCGCCTGGTCGTCGCCGAGCATGGCAAGACCCTCGACGACGCCCGAGGGTCGGTGCGTCGCGGGATCGAGTCCGCCGAGTTCGCGGAAGGGGCGGCTTCCCTACTTCCGGGCTCGACGATTGCGAACGTCTCCCGAGGCGTCGACGCGGAGATGTTCGCGGAGCCGCTCGGCGTCGTGGCCGGGATCACGCCGTTCAACTTCCCGGTGATGGTCCCGCTCTGGATGTTCCCGACGGCGATCGCCGTCGGGAACACCTTCGTGCTCAAGCCGTCCGAGCGGGTCCCGCTTTCCGCGGAACACCTGGTCCGGCTCGCCGCGGAGGCTGGCGTCCCCCCGGGCGTTCTCAACCTCGTCCACGGCGGCCGGGACGCCGTCGACGCGATCCTCGCCGAACCGAAAATCGATGCCGTTGCTTTCGTCGGCTCGGCGCCGGTCGCCCGGCACGTCTACGCCGGCGCGGCCGCGGCCGGCAAGCGCGTGCTGGCTCTCGCGGGGGCGAAGAACCACCTCGTTGTTCTCCCGGACGCGGACCTCGACGCCGCCGTCGACTCGATCGTGGCGAGCGCCTTCGGGTCCGCCGGCGAACGCTGCCTCGCCGGCAGCGTGGTGCTCGCGGTGGAGCCCATCGGCGACCGCCTGGTCGCCCGCCTCGCCGACCGGGTACGCTCGCTGAAGGTCGGCCCCGGCGCCGACCCGACGACCGACGTCGGACCGGTGGTCCGGGCCGAGCAGCGCGACCGGGTCGAGTCGTACCTCCAGTTGGGCGAGCAGGAGGGAGCGACGGTGGCCGCCCGGGGCAGGATCCCGTCGGGGAGCGGAGGCTTCTACGTCGCCCCGACCGTGTTTGACCATGTTCGGCCGGGCATGCGGATCGCGAAGGAGGAGATCTTCGGACCCGTCCTATCGGTCGTGCGCGTGGGCTCGCTCGTCGAGGCGATTGACGTGGCGAACGCGTCCGAGTTCGGGAACGCCGCAGCGATTTACACGCGAGACGGGGGTCGCGCCCGGCTGTTCCGCGAGCGGATCCAGGCCGGGATGGTCGGCATCAACCTCGGAGTGCCCGCCCCCGCCGCCGTTCTGCCGTTCGTCGGCTGGAAGGGTTCGGCGTACGGGGCCCTCGCCGCGACGGGACCGGAGGCAGTCCGGTTCTTCACCCGGACGAAGGTCGTGACGTCGCGATGGACGGCCGACCCTGCCGTCGGTGGCCCGGCGGCGGAACCGTCCGGTGGATGAGGTCAGCCCGGCGACGCCGTGTCGGAGGGCTCGTTGGAGTCCGGAGGCGGGGCGGTGGGCGCTTCCTTCTCGAGGAGGGCCGGGAGCTCGGCGAGCGACCGGATCCTCGTGCCGCCGAGACCGGGGAACAGGTCCATCCGGTCGAGCAGGATCGATTCGAGCCCGGCGCGAGCGGCCGCGCGGAAGTCGCTCCAATAGAGGTCTCCGACGTACACCACGCGTCCGGTCCGACCGACCAGCGCCTCGCGCGCGGCCTTGAACGCCGATGGCGTCGGTAGGCGAGGCGAGTCGGCGTTCCCCGTATCGGCGAACAGGGGGAGTTGGGCGCCGAGCCCGGAACGCTCGGCGAACGATTTCGCGACCGATTCGGTCATCGGGGTCACGACGCCCGCGAGCACGCCGTGGGCGGCGAGCCATCGCGCCAGGACGGGAACGTCGACGAACGTCTCGCCGTGCGGCGAGGGCCGAAGGAACCGGTCGACGCCGCTCTCCACCTCCGCGTCCCCGAGCGGGCGGTCGGCGACGGCGAGGAGCGTGTCGTGGAGGAACACCCGGAAGTCGGCAGGACCCACCGGCGGGGCCGCGGCGACGAGACCTTGCCAACGGCGGCGGTCCCACGCGCGGAGCGCCTTGCGGGTCGCCGAGCGCACGTGACGTTCCGGGAGCGCGGGTCCTTGCGGCCTCCACGCCCACTGCCAGTGGGCGGGGGTCTGGAACGGGACGATCGTGTCGTCGAGGTCGAACAGGACGGCGCGGACCGCCCCTTCGGAGGGCGCGGGCATCGGGGACGCTTCCCTACCCTCGGCCGGTCTTCTGGAGCTCGAGGAGGTCCGCCGTGGAGACCTTCTCGCCCTTCTTCAGCCGGGCGAGGAAGTCCTCCTCCTTCGGAGGCTCATCGGCCCAGCTGGACGGCGCGCGCCCGCCCCGGGCGGCGTAGAGCATCTTCTCGTAGTCGCGCACCTCCTCGATGGCGGCGATGTGCGCGCGGTGGGCGTCGTCGGCGGCGGTCTTCACTTCGATCAGCTTCGCCTGAACGTCGTCGGCCTGGCGACGGAGCTCGTCGACCGACTCGTAGAGCTTGACCATCTCCTCGTGCTGCTTCTGGGCCTCCTCGGCGAGCTCGCCGACGGCCTTGTGATGCTTCTCCGCCTCCTCGCGCGCGACCGCGAGGTCGGCGATCGCCGTGTCGACCTCGGGGTCGGCGCGGAACTGCTCGTCCTGCTCCTTGATCGCCGCCTGGAGCCGCTTCATCTCCTCGATGAGCCGCTTCTCCTGGTCGGGCGTGAGGGCGCTGGTCATGTGGCGGAACTCGAGCTCCTTGAGGTCCTTCCGGAGGCGCCAGACCGGCACCGCGCCCTGGTTGCGGGGCACCCGGGTCCGCTTCATCTCGGCGACCTTGTCGGAGAGTACCTGGAGCTTGCCGTTCCACTCCTCGCGGAGCCGCTTCGCCTCCCGGACCTGCTCGTTCAGGTCGTCGCGGTGGTGGCGGTGGTCCTGGGCGTCCGCACTGCGGCCGTGAAGTTCGTCGATCAGCCGCGCGCGCTCGTCGGCGAGCGTTCGGGCTTCCCCGTTCAGTTTGTCCCGGCGCGCCCGGTGGTCATCGGCGCGCGCGTTGGCCTCCGCGCGCTTCCGCTCCAACTCATCCGTGGCGTCGTCGGTCAAGGAAGGCACCGCCTGCCGAACTCTCGGCGAGATCGGGGAATGGCCGTTCGACCAACGTCGGGGATATAAGGGCTTCCGCGACGACGAATCGGGATTCCGGCGACGGGCGTGGGCCCGAGTTCCTTTCCGGGGTCACGCTAATAACCGACGCCCTCGCTCAACGGCCCGTGGACGAGGTCGGCCGCATCTACGGCGACGTGGGGCTCGGCCTGTTCCACCTGAGCCTGACCCGCCCCGTCGAGCGGGGCGACTACTTGGCCGTCGACGACGAGGTCCACGGCGCGGTCCTCTGCCAGCTCGACGACCTCCGCCGCAAGAGCGACCTCGACATCGAGCACGCCGACCTCCTCGGGCACGGCACCGACACGCCGATCCACCAGAACCTGCTCGGGACCGCCCGGGTGATCGGGTACCGCGACGGCCAAGGCCTCGTCAAGCTCCCGACCATCCCGTTCCGCCCCGGCGCGAAGGTCCTGCTCGCCGAGGAACCGCTGATCGCGGACGTCCTCGGTCTGAAGCACCGCGGCAACGTGGGCGCCTACGTCGGGCTCCTCCGCAACCACTCGCTCAGGATCGAGCTCGACATCAACCAGCTCGTCCAGCGCCACGTCTCCGTGCTCGCCAAGACCGGCGGCGGCAAGAGCTACCTTCTCGGCGTCCTGATCGAGGAGCTGCTCCGGCACAAGGTCACGTGCCTCATCATCGACCCGCACGGCGAGTACGGTTCGCTGCGCAAGCCCGCGGAAGCGAACGGGGTCCACGCCCGGTTCCACGTCGAGGCGCAAGGATTCGCGCAGCAGATCCAGGAGTTCTCGCCGGACGTCTCGCTCAACCCGACGGCGAAGCCGCTGACGTTCGGCCTCCGTCACATCGACCCGCGCGACCTATTGATCTTCATGGGCCTGACGAACGTGAAATCGTTCCTCGCCCCGCTGAAGGCGATCGTCGAAGCGGTCGCGGCGACCCACCCCGACTACACGGTGAAGGACCTGGTCCGCGCCGCCGAGGGCGGCGAGGGCGCCGTCGCCGAGACGCTCCACGAGCGGCTCGAGTACCTCGAGGAAACGAAGCTGCTCGGACCCCAGGGAACGACGCTCGCGGAGCTCGTCCAAAAGGGGAAGGCGACGCTGATCAACCTCCGGGGCGTCGCCCCCGACGTCCAGGAGCTCGTCGTGGCGCGCCTCGCCTCGACGCTCTTCGAGAACCGCAAGAAGGGGAAGATCCCGCCGCTTTTCCTCGTCGTCGAAGAGGCCCACAACTACGCCCCCCAGCAGGGGACGGCGACGTGCTCGCGGATCCTGAAGAACATCGCGAGCGAGGGCCGGAAGTTCGGGCTCGGCCTCTGCTGCGTCACGCAGCGGGCCGCCCGGATCGACAAGTCCGTGCTCTCGCAGTGCAACACGCAGTTGATCCTGCAGGTGACGAACCCCCTCGACCTGAAGGCGATCGCGCAGTCGATCGAGGGGCTCACCGAGGGGATGACGGAGATGATCCAGTCCCTCCCGGTGGGGGTTGCCCTCGTCACGGGAGGTGGCTACCATACGCCTCTCTTCTGCGAAGTCCGGCCGAGGGCGACACGACACGGCGGCGAGTCGGTCCCCATCGTCGACAACAACTAGGGAACCGTTCGCAAGCCCCCGGCGACTGGGTGGGCGAGTCAGATCGAGCCTTCTTCCGACAATCACAACGAATCGCGGTGAGCGACTCGCGGACCGTCCCGCGCGGCCTCGCGACAGTGCGGCACCCAGGAGGCGGACTACCCTGAGCGCCGCGGTTCTCCGGGGGTTCGCGAGGCCCGGCCGGAGGCCCGTCCTACCCCGATCGAGGGGAAGGCCCGGGGACTGCCGGGCCGCGTCCGGGGACCCGGTTCCGGCTCCGATACGGTCAGGGCATCTTCTTGAACGCGAGGAGTTCGCCGCCCAGGAACGAGCCGTGGGGCCCGTCCTGGACGTCGTACACGAGTGTCGCCCCATTCAGGACCGCGAGGGAGTGGATCGGAACCCACTCCCCGGTCAGTGGGTCGAACAGGAAGTCCGCCAACGTGAGGTTCGATGGGTCCTTCACGATCCCCGTGAACCCCGGGCCCTTCACCCACAGCGGCTGGTCTTGCAGGGTGACGAGGAGCTGGCCGTCGTTGATGTCGAGCACAGAGCCGACGGCGGTCACGATGATGTTGGTCACGATCCGGACTTGGATCGCGCCGGTGGACACGTCGTACGAGAGCACCGGGCTGCCCGGTCGCAGCTCCTCCACGGGGATTGGCCCGGTGGGAGTTTGGATCATCGTCCCCTGCGCCACGCATCCCCCTCCGCCGCAGCCAGTTACCTGGATGACCAGACCGATCTCGGAGACCTCCCCCGGGAAGATCGGCGTGCCCACACCCTGAATCTCGGTGTTGCTGTACGTACAGGCATTCGAACTGCTCGCCGTTATCGTGATCGTGTACGCGAAATTGACCGTCCCGGACGTCGGCGAGTACGAGATCGACAGCCCGCTCGGAAGCGCGGTTGCGGTGTGGAACGTGACCGTGCAGGCGGGAGGTGAGGAGGAGGAGCAGAGCGAGTTCACCCACGCGGCGGTCCCGGTCACGGTGGCGCTGGTCCCGCGGGCGAGGGTCACGTACTGCGAGGACGGCGGGGCGATCGTGAACAGCTCGTCCTCGACCGTAGTCGTGGTCGGGGTCGCCGACGAGACTCCGCAGTAGTTGTTCCAATCGACATACGGGCTGTAGTAGCAGGAGACGGAGCTGCTCGCGATGTTGTAGCAGGTCGAGGAGGAGCAGTACTGGTTGTCGGCGAAGATGAAGTTCTCCGTCGGAAGCGCGTAGAGTGGGAACAGGTACTCCGCCGTGCTCCATCCGGGCAAGAGTCCCCCGCCGGGCAAGCCGGTCCCGCACGGCGCCGAGTTATCGACCTTGAAGTAGGTCGCCGTCGTGGTCAATGACGTCGACCAGACCACCGTCGTGCTCCCCGGGAGGTCGACGGCATAGGTGATTGTCCCGGCCGAAGAGGAGATCGTCATCGACAGCGGGTAGGTCGTGCCCATGTTGAGCGGGTATGCATTCCAGACCTGGGTGCCGCCGCTCGCGCAGTGTCCGGCGTTCTGATCGTAGAACAACCACCACCCTCCCGAATAGTCTGCGACCCCGATCATGTCGTAGGCCGCCGTCGAATCGTACGCCCCGAGGAGACCGACGTATTCGGTGCCCTGGGGAGCGAAGTCGTAGGGGACCGTGACTTGCGTGGTCAGCTCCACGGCCGTCGTGGCCGAACCGATGTACTGGGTCCCGAACACGAGCGGCGATCCGAGCTCCCCGATATCGGGCGTGCCGACGCCCGTCACGGGATCCCAGCCCCCGGTGGCGGAATAACCGTTCGACCCGGAGGTGATGTCGTGGAAGAAGTCCGGATACCGAAGGGTCTTCGCCGCCCCGTAAAGAATCGGCGCCCACGCCCCGGCGCGCCCGGTCGACTGGGCGATGACCGACAAGACTCCGGCCCACATGGGCGTTGCCAGGGAGGTGCCGCCAATCGTTGCGGCGAGAAGGCCGCCGTTGGTGAACCATCCCCCATTGTCGTAAATGAACACGCCCGAATTCGGGTCGGCGTCCATCGCGACATCCGGCACACCCCGCTGGCCGGAACTGCAAATCCCCGGGAACCCCGTCATGCCGGCCTGCCAAGTCGGCGTGGCGTACGAGGAGGTACACCCGCCTCCTGAACCTGACCAGGCGCTTTCGGCCGCATTGTAGGTCATGACGCCGCCTCCATTCACGGTTGAGGTGATCGTCGTTCCGCCGACCGCCACTCCGTTGGGCTCCGCCGCCGGCCAGTTCACGCCGGATCCGGAATCCCCCGTGGCGCTCAACATCGTGATGCCGGCCGAGTACGCCGAGGACCATATCGAATCGAACGAGCCGCTCCAAGTGAACGAGTTCGACACGAACCGGATCCCAAGGGTGGCGGCGTTCGTCACGAAGTAATTATCGCAATTGCCCGGCCAAAGTGTCGCGCTGTTGTCAAAGCAGACGTCGATGGCGGCGCCGGGGGCGATGACATGGGCCCACTGGATGTCCAGGTTGGTTTCCTGATGCCACGGATACTTCGTATTGGTGCAAGTGCCGGTGCTGCCGGTGGCGTACGTGTGGATGGTGATGGCGGGCAGCGAGTAGGCCGAGTCGAAGTTGTTCACGTCGGACTGGTACGAGCCACTCGCCTCGTTCGGGTCACAAAGTTCGGCAAGACCGATGGTCCCCGTGCCGGTGTCCCCCGCGGCCAAGAGATTCGATTCGTCGTAGAATGCTTGCATGGACGCGGGAGTCATGCAGATCGAGACCGGGCATAGGATCGGGGCGATCGTCCCCGGCCGGGGCGCGGCGTGACCCGGCACCCGAATCGCCGATGGTGTGGCCGTGGCCCGGAGCGCCGACAGGGTCATCAACGGCGCGGAGCCGATGGATGTGGACCGCCCTCCGCTGAGTTGATCCAAACCCACGGCCCCTTCCACGATGTTCGCATACTCAGCGGGAAGACGCGCGGGAGTCGAGATGTCGACAGCCGTCGCCCCGGAGGCTCGGTATGAATCGAATTGAGTGTGAAGTGCTGCCGAGATTTCCGAGACCGTGCCGGAGAAGTACAGTACGTTCGGACCGATCGAGTCGACCGGACGGACCCCGAAGCTTGCGAGATATGTCTTGAGTCCCCCGATCTGGGAAGCGGACGGGCCGTACGATTCCCAAAAGGCAGCTGCCGAAAGGCCCGGGGTCGTCGCGCCGGCTCCCGTGGCCGAACCCGTCGGTGGGACGTAGCGCAGAGCCGATAGGATCAACTCGAACTCTACGACAGTCGTGGGAGCCGCCGGCCCAAGCACGACGGCGCCGGCCGGAATTGATCGGTCGGAGGCGATCCCCCGAAAGTCGCCGGCCGACACCGAGGGCAGAATTGGCGGAGGAGATACGGCGCGGGTCTCCCCGACCCAAGTGGGAACTGCCAGCTGCGCCATGCCCGCGACCAGTAGAATCACGAGAAGACCGAAAATCGCCGGGACAGCCCAAAATTGTCGAGACGCTCGAGTTACGCTCCGTGATTCGAATTCGGGTTGCCTCGACATCGGTAGGAACGTGGAGGAGCTTCCGATATTTATGCATCGGGTTGGTAAAAATCTCGACACAGGCAGAGAATAGTTGCACACGTTGTTCTGATTTTCGTCGGCGTTTCGCAAAGAGTTCGCACATTGGACGGAGACCAACGGCGGTTATCCGAACCCACCGCTCGGATCGAGCGCTTCCGACCGCCCCGCCCAGGCATGGACTCCACGACCGTCCCGCCCTCCCCCGACCGGCAAGGGTCCGACCGCAAGACGACGGGCGGATCCCGAGATTACGGAAGGGGTCGCCGCTCTCCGCGACGAGAGAGGGCGGCGATTGCCGCGAGGGCAATCCCCGCGAGGCCGAAGACGACGCCGGCCACGAGGAGGGCCTGCGACTCCGAGCTAAAGCCCACCGTACAGAGAGCCGGACACACGCCCCCCGAACAGGGGGGACAGCTCTCGGTGCGGGGAAGCTGGAACGCCAAGGTAACGCAGAGGACAAACCCCAAGAAGCACCCGACCGCAACCCCTAAGATTAGGCGGCTCCGGGGTCCCCGTCTCGGGCCGACTGAAGCGCTCATGCGAATCCCTGGCCCTTCTACCCGCGGGTACTCAATGGGTTTGCGGTCAGGTTCCCGGGGGACGACGCCGAGGATCCCGAGGGAGCGAACTCCTCAACCGATCTGCCAGAACCCGGCCTTGTAGTGGTGCCCGCCCGTCGCCATGTTCAGCCGCGCGGTGGCGCTCGTCGGGGTGTGGGAGGGGGCGCTCGTGTACTCGAAGGCGATGAAGTACATCGCGACGAAGTACTGGTGGAGACCGGTGAAGTTGCCCGGGATCCAGGCCCAGCCGGTCGTGAAGCTCCAGGAGTGGTTGTAGTAGCCGCTCGCGCTCAAGTTCGTCGTACCGTAGTAGAGCGACCCGATGGAGTTCGCGACGGAGCCGGTCGTCAGGTCCCAGAGCACACCGTAGGCGACGAGATAGAAGGACGCCCAGGCGTACGGCCCTCCCCCCGGGCTCATCGGGGTGGCGGTCATGTTGACCACGAAGTCCGGCGTGAAGTTGAACGAGAGGTTCTTCGCCGCGGCCTTCGGATAGGAGAACGGCGTCGAGTCGAATCCCGCGATCGCCTCGGTCGCCGCAAAGTCGGAGAACCCGGCGGGACCGCAGCCGGCGGCCGAGGACTTTTCGGAGACCGCCCCGATCCCCGAGGTGAGGTTGAACGTGGGGGCCACGGGGAACGACGCCGAGGCCCCGCATCCGAGGCTCGTGATCACGTGGCCGATGTGCAGCGTTCCGTGGAACGGAGCTCCGTGCCGGGCGGGAGGAAACCGGATGCCTGCCGCCGACGGGGCGGCGAGGAGGATCGCGCACAGCACGACGGCCAATCCGGAGGGAAGGCCGACCCGGCCGAGGCGGGCTGGTCGCCCCGTTGGGGAGGCGAGCCGGAACGGGAGCGTGCGAATGCGGCGAACCGTCGGCGAATCCCGAACCTTCTCCATCTTGCGCTCCCAAAATCGAGCCCGCAGAGCTGGCCCGTTGGCGGGAGCGGCTCCGGCTACATAGTCGTTGGCCGATAGTATCGGTCGTCGATGGGGGAAGCGAGCCGGGCTAGGCCGGCCCACGCCGATGGCAGCCCTCTGACCTCGCGGCCCTTAGCGGCCTTCGAGGTACGTCGCCACCGTCCGGACGCCGAACGCGGTCGCGCCGGCCGGCTGGTAGGCGGGCTGCCACTTCCGGGTCGTCGCGGTCGTCCACGCCGGCCCGGCGATGTCGAGGTGGGCCCACGGGGTCTTGCCGACGAACGTTTCGAGGAACGCGGCGCCCTGCAGCATCCCCGCGACCGGGATCTCGCTGCTGTTGCGGACGTCGGCGATCTCGCTCTTGACGAGCTCGCGGTGGTAGTCGGTGAGCGGCATCCGCCAGAGCGGCTCCCCGGTTCGCTTGGAGGCGTCCAAGAGCCCCTGAGCGAGGCGGTCGTCGTTCGTCACGAGGCCGGCCGTGTCGTCGCCGAGGGCGACGACCTGGGCGCCGGTGAGCGTCGCGAGGTCGATGACCTCGTCCGGATGGTACTTGTCGATCACCCAGCCGAGGGCGTCGGAGAGGACGACGCGGCCCTCCGCGTCGGTGTTGAGGATCTCCATCGTCTGCCCGCCGTACGATCGGACGACGTCGCCCGGCCGGTACGAGCTCCCGCTCGGGACGTTCTCCGCGCAGGCGAGGACACCGACGACGCGGGCCGGGACTTTGAGGAGCGAGGAGGCGCGCAGGATACCGAGCACGTCGACGGCGCCGCTCTTGTCGAACTTCATCTCCGCCATCGCGGCGGCCGGCTTGATCGAGATGCCGCCCGAGTCGAACGTGATCCCCTTCCCGACGACCGCGACGGTCTTCCCCGAGCGCGCCGCGCCCGGATACTCGAGGACGACCATCCGGGGAGGATGGGTCGACGAGCCGCCGCCGACGGCGAGGATCCCGCCGCACTTCATCTCGGCGAGCTTCTTCTCGTCGAAGACCTGGACCTTGAACCCGAGCTCCTTGCCGAGCTTCAGCGCCTCCTCGGCGAGTCGCTCCGGCGAGGCCGTGTCGGCGGGGAGGTTGCCGATGTCGCGCGTCCAGGCCACGGTCTCGGTGACGGACGTGGCGCGGTCGATCCGGCGGCGGAGCGCCGCCTCCTCGCGGGCGTGCTCCTCGCCGAGGAAGACCGTCGCCTCCTCCACGCCGCCATCGGTCTTGGTCTTGTAGCGGAGGAATTCGTACGCCCCGAGCGCGGCCCCTTCGACGAGCGCCTCGGCGGCGGCATCGGACGGGACCCCTTCGGCGACGAACGACGGGAGTCGGAAGCCGACCGTGCGCGCCCCCTTGCCCTTGAGCGCCCGCGCGACCTCGGCGGCCGCCCGTCGGACGGTCTCGTGGGTCGCCTCGGCCCGGACACCGAGCCCGACGAGAAGGACCCGGCCCTTCCCGTCGGGCCGGTGGATCACGGTGACCTCGCGCTTCCGGCCCCGGATCTCGCGGCGCGTCCAGGCGCCGGCGACGAGGCCGCCGGTGACGGCGTCCTCCTTCTGGAGCGACCTCGGGAGCGATTCGTCCTTCTCCCCGCGCTGGAACACGCCGGAGACGGCGGCGTCGACCTGGCCGACGGTGGCGTCGCGGCGGTCTAAGGCGAGCTTCATGCGGCCCGACCGGGCCCTAGAAGGACGGTCGGATCTTTTGGCGGTCGATTCGGATGCCCGCAGGCGTCAGCGCGATGAGGTTCTTCGCGATCCCCGCCACGTCGCCGTTGACGTCCTTCGCGACGTTCTTCAGGTCGATGCTCATGCGGCGGAGCGTGCTCTGGTCGTTCGCGATCGACGTGTAGTCGATGATCACGATGTCGCCCTGGTAGGCGAGCTTGGAGGCGGCCCGGATATCGTCGTAGCGGAGCACCTCGGCGAGTTTGATGGCGCCTCGGCTTCCCGCGGCGCCCTCTTCCTCGAACCCCATGGTCCCGAGGTCGAGGAACGTGCCCTCTTCGAGGGTGTCGCTGCCGTGGTGACGCCGTAGGAGACCACTCTTCTTCATCATCGACCGGATTCGCTCCCGTCCGACGGTTTGGAGCGGCGGTTGGCTCTTAAGCCTGCCGTTCGACCGGTCGTCGGCGGAGCGTCCCCCGGCCGCTCGGCCTCGGGGGCGACCCGCAGACAGAATGTCACCCGGTAGACGTCGACCCCGTGCTTGCGGCCCCAGAGCGTCGCGGACTCCTTCAGCTCCCCGCGGAGACGGGACTTGCCCAAGCGGGCGAGCGAGCGGGCGGCGAGGGTGTCGGTGACGTAGAAGTCCCACCCTTCCGGGAGCTCCTCCTTCCAGGAGAGCGCCTCCTTCCACGACTTCCGGGCCTCGGGAAGGATCCGGGACCACTGCCGGTCGAGACGGGCCCGGAGCTCCGGCGGTTTCTCGCGGCCGTTCTCCTCGCCCCGGAGCTGGATGATCGCGGTGTAGAAGTGGCCGGACCGGCGGCTGCAGTCCGGGCAGGTCCGGTGGTCGATCTTCACCCCGAACTTCAGCGTCTCGGTTCGGGGTTCGTCTCGGAACACGAGGTCGATGCTCGCCTCGAGGTCGCGGACGAGGGGATTCTTCCCGCCCTCGGACCACCGGACCCGTCGGATCCCGACCTCGGGGTGGACGACGAGGAGCGGGGTCAGGTCGTCGGGGGTGAGCAGGTCGGACGAGCCGCGGCGGTCCCACAGCTGCCCGATCCGGCGGGCGCCGCAGGTCGGGCAGAGCGTGACGACCGGTCGGCCCTCGACGTGGACGAGCGACGTCCGCTTCGCGAAGCAGGTGGCGCAGACGCCGTCAGTCGTCGGCACGTCGGTGCGGCCGCAGACGACGCAGAACTCCGATGCCATGGTCTGTCCGGCCCCGCGGGGTCACTCCGTCGCCATGGCGAAGATCTCGGCGTGGGGGACCCCGCCGAGCGTGCCGATCCCCATGGGCCCGACGAATCCCGCCTCTTGGGCGATCGCGAGGACGCGTTCCCCGAGCAGGTTCGCGGTGGTGGCGCGCTTCAGCGCCCAGACGAGCTCCTCCTCCGACACCTTCCGCTCGCCGTAGAAGTACGCCGTGACCGGGACGGTCCGGCCCTGGGTGCCGACGGGGAGCTCCCGCCCGATCAGTTCGGCGTCGCAGGCGGCGACGACGACCTCGGCGCGCACCCGGTGCACGCGCATCACGATCTCCGACGTCATCTCGACCCGTCGGGAATTCGATGCGCCGCGGTGTTTATGACGACTCCCGGGGGGCGTCCGGGACGATGGGTGGGCGTCTCGTTAGAAGCGGATGAGCTGCCATCGGCCCGGGCGGGTCTCGGCGAGCTCCCCCTGGTTGCGGAGCATCGAGAACAGCGCGTCGACCCGGTTCCCCGGGATCCCCCGTCGCTCCGCCTCGCTCTTCAGCTGGGTGAGCTCGAACGTCCCGCCGCCGGCGTCCATCAGTTCGCGCATCAGCTCCTGGAGCCGCTCGACCCGCTCGCGCTGGTTGTGCGTCACGCCGGTCGCGATCGCGTCGATGTCCGGGCGGCCCTCGGCGGTCGTGACGCGCGCGAGGAAGCCGGCGACGATCCGCGTCGCCCGCTCGGCGTCCTCGATGCTGACGATGTTGGACAGGCGCGCCCGGGCCGCGGCCTCGCTCAATCGCACGAGCGCCTCCAGCTGACGGGCCGTGATCGGGACCGGGGCGTCGGGTTCCTCGCCCTGCTTGCGGACGCGGACGTAGAAATCCTCGAGGATCTTCAGCGCGTCGTTCGAGAGCACCGGCCGGATGTTCCGCCGCGCGTAGGCGATGTACTTCCGCAGTAGATCGGGCGGGAACGGGGCGCCCTCCGAGGGGGCCAGGTGGGGTCCGGCGGTCAAACCGACCGCCCGCGCCTCGCCGGACTGGTGCGAGAGCAGGATCCGGTTCGCGAGGAACCGGTCGCGCTTCTCCTCCGGGTGGTCGCGGATCGAGTAGATGACGTCGAACCGGGAGAGCAGGGTCGGCGGAAGGTCGAGCTGCTCGGCGATCCCCTTGTCGGCGTTGAACCGTCCCCATTTCGGGTTGGCCGCGGCGAGCACCGGGCACCGGGCGTTGAGCGTCGCCGTGATGCCGGCCTTCGCGATGCTGACGGTCTGCTGCTCGAGCGCCTCGTGCATCGCCGACCGGTCCTCGGGGGTCATCTTGTCGAGCTCGTCGACGACCGCGACGCCGCCGTCCGCGAGCACGAGCATCCCCGCCTCGAGCATCCACCGCCCGCCGCCGAAGTCGTCCTTCACCGCGGCCGCTGTGAGCCCGGCCGCGGTCGCGCCCTTGCCGCTCGTGTAGATCCCGCGCGGCGCCACGTCGGCGACGTACCGGAGCAGCTGGCTCTTCGCCGTGCCCGGGTCGCCGACGAGCAGGACGTGGATGTCGCCGCGGATCCGGATCCCGTCCGGCTGGTGCTTTTCGACCCCGCCGAACAGCTGGAGCGCGATCGCCTCCTTCTCCTCCTCCATCCCCTTGA
>DAIQBL010000004.1:0-40411 GCA_036781185.1 Thermoplasmatota archaeon
GATTGAAGGCGAATGAATGAATTCTTTGACGAACAGTTCTGGCGCGACCTTCGCGATCACCGTCAAACCGATCTGGAATGGCAGCCTCACTCATGGTCAGGCGTTCACCATCTTGCCCGTCCACCAGAAGTACCTGGCTCGCTCGGGAGTTTCCCTCCAATCGGGCGTGGGTTACGAGATCAAGGCCTATCTCCAATTCTATCTCTCGGGCACGATCGAGCCGTGGGTCGCTCGAGGGCACGGCGCGGAGGTCTGGCTCGACCTGGGTCCGAGTCGGATCTATCCCTCTCGGGAAGCCCGGCTGCTCTCCGTGGGTCTCAACTAGCGGTCATCGCGAAGGGTCTCGAACCGTGCGAGACCGACCGATTTTCGATCGGCGGCTCCGCTAGGGGGGGCCGGTTCGACCGGCTCCGACCGGCATCACGACCCGCGGGTGGGAGTCGGGCGCGGTGGGACCCGAACCCGCCGGGGGGATTCCCTCGGATTCCGCCTCCCAACCGTCGATGGGACGGCGGCCGGGTCCGAGGCACGCTGCGATGAATGACGGGGTCTGAGGCGAAACTCAAGCGCGAGGGGCGTTCGGCGTCAACCAATCGGTGAACCAATCTCTCACCGATAGGGATAAGTAAGTTCGCGCCCGTGGAAGGTAGGAATGTCGGGTCGCAAAGGACGGGTGGCGCACTGCTATCGGTGTGTCCACGTCTGGAAGATCCGTCGAGAATCGGCTCCTCGAATGTGTCCGCGCTGCAAGTCGAGGGGCTTTGCCCGGCCGAAGATTCGACCGATCCGATTGGGGAACGGCCTCGGCATCCCTGAGGTCGTTGCCCCGCACCGTCAAGCGATACTTCGCGCCGCCCGTCGATATGGCGTGCGACAAGTCTGGGTCTTCGGCTCGGTTCGTCGACGCGAGGCAACGGCCCGGAGCGATGTGGACCTTCTGGTAGAGTGGAAACGACCAGTGTCGCTCTTGGATGTCGCCGGCTTTCGATTCGAGGTCCGGAAGGCCCTCGCCCGCGACGTGGACCTCGTCAACCGTCACGGCCTGCACTGGGCGCTGGAACCTCAGGTCGAGGCGGAGAAAGTTCCCCTGTGAAGCAAGGACGTCGGGGGGACCGGTACCTCGTCGACCAGATGCTCACCCATGCCGAGGTGATCGCGGTCAACGTCCGGAAGGGACGGGACGAGTTCGAAACGGACCCGACCACCCGGTACGCCGTCGAGCACGCCATTGAGCTGTTCGCCGAGGCGGCCGAGAAGATCGGGAAGACGTTCAAGAGCACGAATTCGGGCGTGCCTTGGGAACTATTCCGAGAGCTCCGACGGATCGTGGCTCACCCCTACGATGCGGGCGCGGACCTCACCCACATCGAACAGACCTGGCGCTTCGCACGCGACGACGTTCCCAAGATCACCCGGAAGCTGCGAGGATCGAGGTTTCCGCTTGCCGAACCTACTCGGTGATTCTCCCCGCTGGCTCACCTGTCCCCGGCGAAGGTGGAATCGGGCGCGGTGGGATTTGAACCCACGTCAACCGGATTAGGAATCCGGGGCACTGGTCCAGGCTGTGCGACGCGCCCTCGACCGGTACGGGCGGAGGCGGGCGAGGGCTTCCCTCTTTCGTGTCGGGCGAAGGCACGGCGCCGCGTCGTGCCCGAGATATGCTCGGCCGGCTCTCCTCGGTCTTCCGGAGGGCTCGGGTCGGCGAGACGGGGTGGTGACTCGGGAACCTCGACTTCGGAGGAGGTGGCGACCCGCCACCGGGACGACGCGGGTCGGGGCGCTGGTGTGCGCCTTGGCGATGAGCGCCCCGCTCGTCGGGCTATCGACCTCGAGTCCCAAGGACCCCGGTTCGGGAGTTTCGGACGGCGGACTCCTCGCGGGCCTCTCGGCGGTCTCTCCCCCCGCGACCCGGACCATCCCCGGAGGGTCGTCCCATGAGGTCCGGGTCCTCGGGAGTTCCAACGGTACGTTCGGCTCGGTGGCGTTCACGTGGAACCTCGCCAATTCAACGGTGAGCGGAGGGGCCCAGAACCCGCCATATCCGATCGGTCCCGACCGTCTCCTGGTCGTCCCCTCGAATCGGACGCTGTGGGTCGCCTTCGCCACCGCGCCGGTCGGGGGCGCGCCCGAACTGGTGGTCCGCAATCTCTCGACCGGGGGCATGGACGTGGTGACCGGGATCGAGAACGTCACCGCCCTCGCCGGGGATGCGGCGCTCGGGACGGTCTTCCTGACGGAGATCTCCGGGACCGGCAGCCCCGGCTCCGTGCTCGCGGTGCGGGCGTCCAACCTCGACGTCGTCCGGGGACCGATCGGGGTCGGGGGCGACCCGACCGGACTCGGGATCGACCCGGTCACCGGGGACGTGTGGATCACCGTCGCGAACGCCACGACGCATCGCGGGACGGTGCGAGTCGTCGCGGCGCTCTCGGAGTCGACGGTAACGACCGTCCCGGTCGGCGACACACCGACGGGTGTCGCCTTCGATGCAATCCAGCAGACAGCGTGGATCGCGTGCTCTGCGTCCGATAACCTGACGATCCTCAACGCGACGACCGAGGCGATCGGCGGTCGCCCGGTGGCTCTGCCCGGGTCGCCCATTCCCGGAGCGATCGCCTGGGATGCTTGGTCCGGGACGATCGACGTCGTGGTGGCCCCCTCCAACGGCTCGGCCGACCGACTCGTCGTGGTCGACCCCGTGCAGGATCGGGTGCTGACCTCGACGGCGATTCCCGTGACCGGCAACGTGACCTCCCTCGGGATCGACCCGGGGTCGGGGTCGGTGCTGCTGAGCGTTTCGGAGGGCAACGGCACGAGCGGGGCGATCGAGGAATGGGCCCCGCCGGACGGCTCGTGGCGCGAGCTCGAACCGCTCCGGAGTCCTCCGACGACCCAATCGATCGACCCGCTGAGCCGGATCGACTACGTCGGCGCGGCGAACCAGGTATTCGCGAGCGCCGTGAATCTCACGACACCGGCCTTGTCGACGACGGTCGACTTCGGCGCCGGACCGCTCTCGGGAAGCTACGACGCGGCCGACGGCCGGGTGTACGTCGTGAACTCCTACCGGCCCGGCCCCGGCCCGGGCTCGGGGCCCGACCGGCTCGCGGCGTTCGCCCCCAGCGGCGGACCGGCGGCTCCGATCTCCCCCGCGGCGCCCGGCGTCGACCCGACAGGGTCGGGTCTCGCCGGCGTCGTGTACGACCCCGGAACGGACCGTCTCTTCACGGCGGAGAACGCTTGGAGTTCCGGCACGGTCCTCGCCGGGGCCTCGGGACAGTGGCTCCGGAACGTCTCGCTGCCGTTCGCCCCGGTCGCGGTCGCCGACGACCCCGCCCATTCGCTCGTGTACTACGCTTCGGCCGCCGGCGCGATCGCGGGGTTCCACGACGGAAATCTCTCCTCGACGGGACTTTGGAACTCCACGGCCCCGACCGTCTCCGAGAACGGGACCTGGCCCGGTCTCGCGGTCGACTCCCTGACGGGGGCCGTGGCCGCCCTCGAGCCCGACCTTGGGCCCACGGCGATATCGTACCTGAGGTGGGTCTCACCCGCGAACGGGTCGGTCCGCCTCGTGGCGCTCGGACCCGCGGGTGCCGCGAATTCCGGGGACGTACCCGATGCGATCGCCTTCGACCCCCTCGACGGGGCCGCCTACGTGACCGCCACCGGTGGGACCATATTCGTCGTCAACGAGAGCAGCGCGACCGTGGTGGCGCAAGCCGCGCTCGGGGGCACTCCTTCGGCGGTCGCCTTCGACGCCGGGCGCTCGGAGGTCCTCGTCGCGGAGGCGTCCAACGGAACGGTCGTCGCCCTCGACGGCCGCACGCCCGCCGGGCTCCTCGGATCGGCGATCGTTCTGGGAGCCGGACCGTCGCCACGCGGAGTCGTTGTCGACCCGGCGAACGACCAGCTGCTCGTTTCCGATTACGGGTCCGGGACCGTGGACGCCTTTTCGACCGTTCCCGAGGTCGCCGCGCTCGTTCCGTACGGCACGGCCCCGGCGCTGGGACAAGGAGGCGCCCCGATTCGAATTGACGACGCGGGAAGTCCCGTCGTCTTCCATACGGTTGCCGGGGGAGGCGTGCCCCCGCTTTCGTACGTCTACTCGGGACTCCCGAGCGGATGTCTATCGGGCGACGTTCCGCAGCTCGTCTGCCGACCGACGACTCCAGGGGCGACCACCGTCGTCGTGAACGTGACGGACGCCTTGGCCGTGGAGGCGTCCGCCTCCGCGCCCCTCGAAATCGTGCCCGCGCCGACGGTGACCCTGATCGGGACCCCCAATCGGACCGACGGTTCCGCCGTGTCGGTCCAGTTGGTCGCCAACGTGAGCGGAGGCGTCGCGCCGTTCACGTTTGCCCTGGTGGCGGGGGATGGGAGCCCGCCGGTGGTGGCGAGCGCGGCCCGTTCGACGCTGTCGATCAACCATACCTATGGCGGCCCCGGAACGTACTCCGCGGCCGTCCGGGTACTCGACGCCCTCGGGATCACCGCCTCGGGCCAAGCCGCCGTCGACGTCGGGATCCCGATGACCGGCACGCTGACCGTCGACGGCGAGAACGCTTCGAACGTCCCCGTGGGCGCGACCGTCCCGCTCCGGGTCGACGTGCTCGGTGGACTCGGACCCTACTCGTTCGCCTGGCGACTCGCGAACGGAACCGGCCCGACCGTCGTCGGCCTCGCGGCGAATTCCAGCCGTTGGAACCTCACGGTGGACTCCGCAGGGACGCTGCCCATTCGAGTTACGGTGAACGATTCGACCGGGGCGACGCTGTTCCTCGAGCTCAACCTCAGCGTCTCGGAGCCCCGGACCCCGACGCAACCGGTATCTCTCGCGTGGGTTGGGGTGGCCGCGGCGTTGGGAATCCTCGGCGTGGCCGTCGTCCTCGTCGCCCGGCGTCGTCGCCGGAACCCCCCGAAAGAGCCCTAACGGGTGGTGGCGTTCCGGATCGCGGTCCGGACCCGCTCGACCCCTTCGCGCGCGAGGGCCTCCGCGCGAGGTCGCTGCTTCGACGAGGCGAAGACGCGGATCAGCGGCTCGGTCCCGGACGGACGGAGGAGCATCCAGCCGTCGGAGTAGAACGCCTTCAGGCCGTCGATCGTCTCGATCCGGGCGCCGTCGGTCCCGACGGCCGCGGCGACGGCGGCGAGCACCTGGTCCCGCACCGCGACCGGGCATTCGACCTTCTCCTTCACGAGGGCGTACTTCGGGAGGGAGGCGACCGCGTCGGCGAGCGTCTCGCCCGAACGCGCCAGGTAGTCGAGGACGGCGGCGGCGGTCATCGCCCCGTCGCGGGCCAGCTGGAACCCGGGGAAGATCAAGCCGCCGTTCTCCTCGCCCCCGAACACCGCGTGGCGGCGGAGCATTTCGCGGGTCACGACGGGCGAGCCCACGCGGGTGTAGACGACCTCGCCGCCGAGGGGACGGACGACGTCCTCGACGCTCTGCGGTCCGGAAACGGGGGTGACGACGATCCCGCCATGGGCGCTTCGGACGGCCTCACGGGCCATCAGGGTCAGCGTCAGCTCGCCGGGGACGTAGGCGCCCGAGGCGTCGACGAACACGGCGCGGTCGGCGTCGCCATCGTGCGCGATCCCGAGGTCCGCCCCGATGGCGGGGACCGTTCGCATCAGGTCGACCAGGTTCGCTTCGGTCGGTTCCGAGAGGTGTCCCGGGAACGTCCCATCGACGTGACCGTTCAACGTGACGACCCGGCAGCCGAGGCGGCGGAGAAGCGTCGGGCTTGTCGGGACCGACGCGCCGTTTCCGCAGTCGAGGACGACGGTGAATTTGCGTTTTCCCACGGTCGCGGCGTCCACCTGCGTCAGGATGCCCTCGATGTACCGGTCCCCCCCGAGCGAGTCGGTCCGGATCTCCCCGACCTGGTGGTACGGGGCGCTCCGGCCTTCGCCGGCGGCGACGGCGGCTTCGATCCGCTCTTCGACGCTCCGCTCGACCTCGAGCCCGTCCGCGGCGATGCACTTGACCCCGTTGAACTCGGGCGGATTGTGCGAAGCGGTCAGGATCACACCCATCTGGGCCCCGAGTCGCGTGACGTTGTACTGCACCGCGGGCGTCGGCAACAGCCCGACCTCCACGACCCGATGGCCGCCGAGCGCGAGCGTGGCGCTCATGAGCCGCGCGAGCGCCGGGCTCGAGGTCCGGCCGTCCCAGCCGACCACGATCGGCCGGCCGGGCTCGGCGACCTTCGCAATCCCGTACGCGACGGAGGTCACGAACGGCGCGGCGAGCTTCGTGCCGACGACTTCCCGGATGCCGTTCGTCCCGAACAGTCGCACGGTCGTCCCGGGGGCGGAAGAAGCTCTTAACCCTGCTCGGGCCGGTCGCACCGCGTGGCCCCCGCGGTCCCCGCCGGCGCGACCGACCCGCCCCGGTGGGTGGCCGACGAGATGCTCGGCCGCCTCGCGCGGTACCTCCGGTTCCTCGGCCACGACACCCTCTACGTTCGCGGCCTCGACGACGCCTCCGTTCGGAAGCTCGCGGAGTCGACCGGGCGCGTCCTGCTCACCCGCGACCACGATCTCGCCGGAAGGACCCAAGGAGCGTTGCTGCTCCGGTCCGTGTATATCGTGGAGCAGCTTCGCGAACTCCGGACAGCGTACCCCGCTCTCTCCGGTACGGTGACGTTCGACCGCTGCCCGGAGTGCAACGACCGGCTCCGGCCTTGGGTCGCCCCGCCGGATTCGACCGAGCTCCCGGCGGGAACTCCTCGACCGGTGGACGGTCGCCCGATTCCGGTCTGGGTGTGTCCCGGCTGCGGACGACGGTTCTGGGAGGGGAGTCACGCTCCGAAGATCCGGGCGGTGGTCGACGAGGCGTGGGGAGGGCCCGGGTCGCCGTGATCGACCTCTGGGTCGAGCTCAGCCAGGAGAACCTCCCCCTCGCGGAGCTCGAGCTCGACTCGGCCTTGGGCGCGATCGGGGGGCGCCTCCTTCCGGACCATCTGCTCCCGTCGGTGGTCCGGGCCGAAGTAACTCTGGAGGCGGATGCCCTCGCCCTCGCCGGTCGCCTCGCGCTCGCTCGACGAATCCTGCGACGATGGCCCGAGCGCGACGCCCTCGAGATTGGGAGGAGACTCGAACGGGACGTACGGCTCGGGGACCGTGTGGCGTTCCGGACCGTCGGCCGACCGGGGCCGAAACCGCTCGACGTGGCCCTAGACATCTGGGCGGGCTGCCTCAGACGCGCCGGAGGGACCATCGACCTCGATGCCCCGAATCGGCGGTTCCGATTCGCCGGGAACGCCACGGATGGCTGGGAGTTCGCCGAGGAGATCGCCGAGATCGACCGGCGTTCGTTCGACGCGCGCCGGATGCCGACCCTCCCGTACCGCCGCCCGGTCAGCCTCGCGCCTCGGCTCGGCCGCGTCGCCGCCAACCTCGCCCGTCTGCGACCGGGAGACCGGGTCGTCGACCCGTTCGTGGGCACCGGAGCGCTCGCCATCGAGTGCGCGCTGCTCGGCGCCCGCGTCACGGGGATCGACAACGACGCGACGATGGCGCGGGGGGCGCTCGCCAACTTCGAGCACCTCGGTGTCACGGCGGAATCTATCGTCGTCGCCGATGCCGAGGCCGTCGGCCCGGACGGGGCCTACGACGCGATCGTGACGGATCCTCCCTATGGCCGCGCCTCTCCGACCGGCGGAGAACTGACCGAGGAACTCACCCGCCGCGTCGTGACGCACTGGGCCAGGGCCGTTCGGCCCGGGGGCCGCCTCGTGATCGTGCAACCCGGGGGCGCGGACCCCGTCGGATCCCCCTGGCGGCGGACCGCCGCGATTCCGGACCGTGTCCACCGGTCGTTGACCCGCGAGTTCCGGGTGTACGCTCAGGCGCCGTAACTCCGGCGCGTCGGGAACCCTCTACTGCATCGAGACCGACAGCGACTGGGTCGAGCCGGCCTGGTCCGGGCAGAGCTCCACGACGGTGAGCTCAACGACGACCGACGCCTGCTGGGAGTTCCGGTACGTGAGCGCGAACGTTCCGCTCGCGCTCGCGTTCACGGCGGAGTACTCGGGGGCCGGGACCGAGAACGACCCGGTGCCGCTGAACACGCTCGTGTTCCCGTTCGGGAGCTTCACCTGCCACGTCGAATTGTTGGCGAAGTTGGCGAGCGCCGCCCCCATCAGGGAGACCGCGCTCCCGTTGACCACCGCGGTGACGCTCTTCACCGTCCCCTCGAGGAGGTACCCGTGCGCGACGGCGTCCTGGTCGACGACGGAGAGCGTCGTCGTGTCGCTCATCCCCGGGCCCGTCGGGGAGGAGACGGTCGAGCCGCCGTTGATCGAGAACGACCCGGTCGGCTGGCTGATCGGGATGATCACGAAGCCGCTGACCAGGACGAGCACGGCGAGGGCCCCGACGACCATCCGCTTCCGGTCCAGCGGGGTGATGTCGTTGAGCGGCGGCGGGTGCCGCATCCCGAGCGCGACGATGAGGATCGCGAAAATGAACCAGCCCGGATAGGCGAACCCGAGGATGAACAGGAGGCCGACCGCCCCGTAGCTCACCCAGCGGGTCTTGTCGCCGAACAGGGCGCGGAACACGTGCCCGCCGTCGAGCTGGCCGGCGGGGAGGAGGTTGATCGCGGTGACGAGGAGGCCCACCCAGCCGGCGAGCGCGAGTGGGTGGAGGCTCACGAAGCTGACCGGGACGAACTTCGCCAGGATGAACCAAAAGATCGAGACGCCGACCTCGAGGTTGCCATACCCGAACCCGAGGAATGCGGGGCCGCAGTTGGCGACGGACAGCGTCGGGGCGTGGGCGCTGAGGAACATGCCGGCGATGGTCACCGGTATCGCGACCGCGAACCCCGCGAGCGGCCCGGAGGCACCGATGTCGAGCAGGGCCTTCTTGTTCGGGATCGGCTCGCGGAGGCTGATGAACGCGCCGAACGTCCCGAACAGGAGGAACGGCGGCGGCACCGGGATGAAGTACGGCAGGGACGCCTCGACGTGGTGGTGGCGCGCCATCACGAAGTGCGCGAGCTCGTGGCAGCCGAGGATCGCGAGCAGCGGGAGACCGAAGAAGATCGCGCCGTACCCGACGTCGGGAACGGTGAGACCCGTCCCGCCGACGTACGCGACCCAGAGGAACCCGCCCGCGAGGATGGTGGTGCCCATGGTCACGAACAGGAGCACGAGGTTGGAGAGCGAGCTCCACGGGGTCCGCCGGGGGCGGCGGATCACCTCGATCAGGTACTCCCCGCCCTCCCGGCGGATCTGCGGGATGTAGAACTTCGTCCAGAACTCCTGACGGAGCCTGTCGAACCGCTCCTCGAGGGTCGCCGGGTCGACCTGGACCATCAGGACGAGCGAGAGCGGGGTGATGCGGGTCTCGTAGACCGGGAAATAGAGCGCGACCGTCGAGCGAATCCGCTCGACCTCCGTACTGGCGGGCGGTAACGCGCCGGCCGATCCCATCCCGAGGTCACTCCCCAGCCGACTTGCGGAGGCGCTTCGCCCGCTCCTTCGAGGTGAAGCCCGTCGCCTCGGCCAGGAAGGTGTTGTACCGCTGGATCGTCTCGCGGGCGATGACCTCGTCGACCTTCGGGTTCATCGTGAGCTCAACCCCGAGCTCCTTCCCCTCGGCCCGCGCGAGGAGTCGGTCGATGGCGCCCCACCGGGCCGTGACCGTCGGACCGTCCCGGGTGACGTCTTCGAAATGCGTCCGGCAGATCGTCTCGAGGGCCGCGCCCTCCAGGTTCCGGCGATGGCTCGTCCGGACGGGGTACCGTTGCATCCGGCGGTTCCGACCAGAGCTCGAAATTTAACGATTCCGCGTACGACGGCGGCCGTCCGTCGCCCGGACTCCGCGCGGTGGGGCCCGTTCCGAGGCGGGTGCGGGCGGGGCCTTCGGGTGGACGTTCCCGAAGTTCGCCGGGGTCACCGGCGATGTCGGGCCGGTACTTCGGACGGGGGCCAGTGTCCGACCCACTCCGCGCCGGTCTCAATCTTGGGGCGGACCGCCCGGACCCGCTCGTAGGCGTCGTCCAGGCTGACCCCGTCCTGCCGATGCAGGTACCACGCGGCCGCGAGCGAGCCCCTTCGGATCCCGTGACCGCAGAACAGTAGCACGGGCTTCTGCTCGGCCGCGGCCGACGCCACCATGGTGGCGATCCGGTCGAGGTTGGCCACGAGTACTGCGTCGCGAGCCTCGTCGTAGATGGGAAGGTGGGTCGCCCCGGGAATCGGCTCGGCGGGGGGCTCGTCGAGCACGCAGATCCGAACGCCGTCGAAATCCCCCGCATCGTTCCATCCACCGACGAACACTCCCGGGGCGATCTCCGAAGCTCCGGAGCGCTTCGTCGACTTCCTAGCGCTCGCGGTGGCCGGCTTCGGTGCCATCGTATGGCGATGCTCGCACGCCCATATCTAGGCAGAGGAACTGCGACCGAGCGGGGGGCCACGGGTTGCTGCTCGTCGTCGTCCTGCTCATCGTGGTCGCCTTCGGCTTCGCCGTCAGCATGGGCGCGCACTACACCGGGGCGTGCATGGGCATGCCGAGGGCGGCCGGGGCGATCCGGACGGTCCCCGCGCTCCTTCTCATGGCCCCCCTCGTGCTCGTCGGGGCGCTCCTCGCGAGCCGCGGGGTCGTCGCGACCGTCGGCCATTCGATCCTCGAGACGCCCTCTGTCGCTCTCGCGACGGCGCTCGCGATCGTGGGCGCGGCGTTCGTGCTGACGAGCGCGTACAACTTCCTGACGATCCCCACGTCGACCATCCAGATCCTGGTCTTCTCGGCCGTTGGCGCCGGCTTCGCCGAGGGCATCGCGATCGACTGGCGGACGATCGGCGAGCTCGTGGTCTTGTGGGCCGCGGCCCCGTTCGCCGCCTGTGGCCTCGGGTTCCTGTTCGTCCGCCTCGCCGACCGGCGAGGGCCGTCCCCGGCCGGCGGTCTCGCCCCGCGGGCGGTCGCCGGGCTCGTGGCCGTCGGGATGGCCGCGTCGTTCGCCATGGGGGCGAACGACGTTGCGAACGCCTCCGGGGCGCTCGTCATGACGGGCGATTTCCCGATCCTCACCGCGGTCGCCGTCGGGGGCGCGGGCCTCGCCCTCGGCGTGCTGACCTGGGGGAAACCGCTCCTCGAGGCCGTCGCCTTTCGCGTCGTCGTTCTCGATGCCCGGACGGCCACGAGTTCCCAGCTGGCCCAATCCGTCGTCATCCTCGTGGCCGTCTCGTTCGGGCTGTTCACCTCGATGAATCAGGCGCTCGTCGGGGCGATGATCGGGGCCGGGGTCGCCCGGGGGGGGACCGCGGTGATCGGCCAGGCCGTTCGCGACATCCTCGCCGGGTGGGCGCTCGGACCGATCTCCGGCCTCGCTCTCGGGTTCGTCCTCGCCCTCCTGGCCGCCCGCCTTCTGCCGGGGACGTGAGCGGCCGCCCCGGACCGGTCGGAGGGCCGGCTTCGCGAGGACGCCGGCGGGCGGCTCAGACCGACTCGATCTCGACCAGGACGCGATAGCCCCGCAGGAGGTTCATCGTCTCGTCCGCGAGGTCGAGGATCTGGTCGCGCGTCGGCGCGCTGTTCCAGTCGTAGACGAAGTCGTAGTTCCCCTGGGTCGGGACGAACCCGAACTCCCGGAGCCGGTCGGCGACCTCCGACGGCTTCGCCCCTTCGCTGTGGAACGTGACGCGGAGGTACGTCTCCATCGGCGGGTCACCGGGTCGCTTCGGGATAAGCCTTCGCGCGCGAGCGACTCGGCGCGTCGCTCGAGGGTGGTCGTGAGAGCGCGCCGGAGCGTCTCGGATCCTCCCAGGCCGGGGAACGCGGCCACCGTCTCCTCGGGAGTGGAGAGCTCCGCTCGGCGCGCCTTCGTGGGAGTTTCCTCGAACGTGAGCCGGTAGTCCCACGGGGTGGCCCCGTCGCCGAGGGCCGGTCCGACGCGCCGGACCACGACCTCGCGCTCGGGGAGCGATTCGCCAAAGGCCCGGGCGACCGCGAGGGCTTCCCCCCGCCGGTCGCCGACGAGCTCGACCACGGTCGGACCGATCGCGCGACCATCGGCCGCGAGCCGTCCCGCGCGGATCCGGCGCGAAGAGACCGGACGGAGGTCGTCGCTGACGACGCGGGGAACGATCTCGACGCGAAGGGGCGGCAGGTGGAGCTCCGCGCGACGGCGATTCACCGCCGCGGCGCCGGCCGTCGTCTCCGACGAGACGACCAGGACGTCGAGGCCCGGCTCGGCCGCACCCCCCACCGCGTCGTCGAGAGGCACGACGTCGAACCGACGACTGGGGTAGCGCTGGTGAAGGTAGCGGAGCAGCTCGCGCCGGCGGACGGCGTACGGGCGGATCGCCTCGCCGAGCGGTTTCGGGTGCTCCCGGAGGTAGCGGGCGGTCGTCACGCCGATCCGGACGACCTCCGCGGACCGTACCGCCGCGTCGAGGAGGGCTCGGTGGCCCGCGTGCAGCCGGTCGAACGTTCCGCCGAGCACGGCGGTGCGGCCGCGGGCCGGGGGACGCGCCACTAGACGTGCACGATCTGGAGGAGGAGAAAGACGCCGAGGATGGCGATCGCGAGGTACATCAGGTAGGTGTAGTTGACCTTCGCCTGCCGACGCTCGTCGAGCGACCGTCGGCACGCCTTGCTGCACGTCTCGGCGCCGACATCGCACGGCTTTCCGCAGACTTTGCAGTGGCGGTGGTCGTCGACGTCCGGCACGTTCGAGCGAGGGGGCGGGGCCGCTTAGGGGTTGCCCCCCCGGGCCGCGCCTACGCCCGGAACATCCGGCCGATGGCGAGCTCGGTCGCATCGGGCAGGGAGGCCCGGTACGACGCCTCGCGCGGGACCCCCGGTCGGCGGACGACCTCGCTCGGCGCGCTGCGGATCGCCGTCTTGGCGCTCTCGCCGCCGAGCTCGGCCAGTTCCTGGGCGCCGATCGCGAGCGGGGTCGCCTCGCGCCAGATCGTCTCGAACCGCATCTGGTTCTGGCGGACGAACTCCTCGTCGGCAGACTCCACGAGCGGACCGCCGCCCGGGCGGGGCGGGGACAGGGCGCCGAACCCGCGGACGGCGAGCTTGCGGTCGATCACCCAGAGTCGCGCGAGCTGGGGGGTCCAAATGCGGACCTCCGGATGGTTGCCGGTCGTGCCGGCCCCGGCGAGGAGCCGCGCGAGGAACTCGAGGTCCGTCGCCCGGTAGTCGACGACGAGCTGGACGCGAACGCCGCGCTCGCACGCCCGCTGGAGCGCCTTCGCGACGTCCACGCGCGCCCCCTCGGCGAACACGCCGGGACGGGAGAGCGCTTGGACCTCCTGGCGGGCGGAGGCGATCCGCTGGAGGAGCTCGGGCGCGAGTTCCTCGTCCTTCGGGATGATGCGGGTGTTGCCGGGGACGACGGGGCGCGGGGCGAGGGGGCGGGCGATCGGTTCCCCCTCGTCGAGGCCCGGCGTCCGCGGCGGCGATTCGGCCAGGTAGATGGCGCGGACGACGCGGTGGAGGTCGACCTCGTCCCGCAGGAAGACCGTCGCGCGGTCGAGCAGGCGCCCGACGTCGAGCCCGACGTACCGGTGCGGCCGGCGTCCGGTGGGGACGACGAGACCGCGAGCGGCCAGTCGGGCGAGGATCCGATAGCCCGTCGCCCGGTCGAGCTGGGACGCGGCGATCGCGTGCCGGGCCGTGACCGGTCCGTTCCGGACGACCGCCCGATACATTTGGGCCTCGTGGACCGTGAGGCCGAGGTGGGTCAGGCCGCGGGTGAGCTCGTCCGTGCCGTTCGCGGCATCGGGCTCGACCGGGTCGGACGACAGGGCCGGGGAGGGAGACCGCACAGGTCCATCACCCGGGGCCGTCTCGACCGGACGGGACGCGGGTGTCGCATACGTCGCGTGATGGCGCGTCTGACTCATGGGTTTCTCGCCCGCGTAGGCCGTTCGAGACATTCCTGCCGGTCTCCTCCCCGCACCGGTGATACTCTTGTCAATAATGCGTATTTATACTTACTCCGACGAACCGGAAACCCGCGGGTCCCCGGCGGGAGCGCCCGAGTGAGACGGAGCGATCCGGAACGGTCCGGCCCGCGGGGGTTCCGGGCCGGCTTACCGACGCCGGACCGGGCGGCGGCGGTCGACCGGGGGTTCGTCGTCGAGCGGGTCGTCGCCGGTGACCGACGGCTCCGGATCGTTCGTCCCGCGGGCGCTCGAGCGGCCGGGCGAGGGTCCGAGCCCGGCGAGCGGGTCCTTGTCGTCGGCCTCGGTCCACGCGGAGTCGCCCATCCGTTCGACCTTCCCTTTCTCGAGGGCGCGCCGGTCGTCGGTGAGCTGCGAGAGCTGGCGGACGAGCGTGAGCCAGACGCGGCCCTGGTTCGTGATCGAGGTCTCCATCCGGTCGCGGATCTCCGCGGTCTTCTCCTGTAGCTCGGCCTCGAGCCGCCGGACCTCGCGGTGCAGGTCCCGACGGACCGTCTGGATCTCCGCGTCGGAACCGGCGGAGGTCCCGGCGGGCGCCTTCTGGATCTCGGCGATCTTCATCCAGGCCTTCCGGACGACCGGTACCAGCCGGTCGCTCAGCACCTGCGTGCGGTGGTCCAGTTCCTCGAGCTCGCCGCGGATCCGGGTCTCCAGCTGCTCGAGAAGCGACTCGCGCTCGGCGAGCACCTGCTCGACCTGCTCGAGGCGGCGCAACCCATCGGACGGCATCTCGCCGAGGCGGGCCTCCGCCTCGCTCACGCGGGCGTCGACCATCCGCTGGGTCTCGAGGCGGAACGCATCGATCGTGCGCGCGATCCGTTCGCGGACGAGCGGCTCGAACTTCGCCGGGTCGCTCGACCGCGCGAACGAGCCCTCGACCTCGCCCTTCAGGCGGGCGAGGAGCTCGAGGTACTTCTCGCGTTCCCGCTCGAGGCCCTCCCGGAGCCGCTCGTCGAAGTGGCCCTGGAGTCGCACCTGGAGGTCGGCGATCGCCTGGAGGTTGGCCGCGCCGAGCTCGGAGGCGCGACCCTCGAACTTCTGGGTGACGCGATTCTCGGAGTCGCCGAGGCGGGCGTCGACCGCGCCCGACAGCTTCGCCTGCTGGTCGGCGGCGAGCTTCTGCAGACGGTCGACGAGCTCGCGCGTGCGACCGTCGACGAGGATGGTCAGACGCTGGTCCGCTTCCTTCTGGTCGCGGAGGCGCTTCGCTTCGAGCTCGTCGAGGCGCTTCTGGATCGATTCGCGGAGCCGGCCCTCGAGCTCCTCGCGGACCGAGATCTCCCGGTCGGCCGCTTCGCGGAGGTGGAGGTCGAGCTGCGCCGAGAGGTTGGCCCGGAGCTCTTCCTCGGTCCGTTCGGACCGGTCCCGGAGCTCGGCGTTCGTCCGGTCCGCCTCGTCCGCGACCCGCTGACGGTGGGCCTCGACGACGCCGCGTTGGTCCTCGCGGATCCGGCCGAGCGCCTCGGTGACCTTCGGGTCGAGCTGGCTCTGGAGCCGCTTGTCGACTTCGGGGACGATCGACGCCGCGACGGCGACCCGGAGCCTCGACTCGGCCGCCTCGAGGCGCTGGTCGAGCTCGGGGAGGAGCGCGTCCGCGACCGCGGCGCGGAGCCGCGTTTCGGCGGCCTCGAGGCGCTGGTCGACCTCGGGGGCGATCCCGGCGGCGACCGACGAGCGGACCCGGGTCTCCGCGGCCTCGAGCCGCTGGTCGACGTTCGGGACGAGGTCGGTCGCGACCGCCGCCCGGAGGCGCGTTTCCGACGCCTCGAGCCGCTGGTCAATCTCGCGCCGGAGCGCGTCGAGGGCGTTCTGTTGAGCGCCTTGAGCCTCCGATAGACTTCTCTCCAATCCGAGGCGAAAGGAGTCGTCCCCCTCCCCCTTCCGGTTGGCCGCCTCCGTGAACTGGGCGGTCAATCGCTGCTCGAGGTCCGCCGTCGTGCGGCGGAGCTCCTCGGCGAACTGGGAACGCGCCGCGGTCATGCGTTCCAGCACGATTCGGTCGACGTCGGCCGCCGACGCGCCCGTCGGGGTCCGTTCGGGCGGCGGGGGGGCGCGGGTCTCGGAAACGGTCGGGGCCATGTCCGGAGGAGGGGGCGGCAACGGCCGGCCGACGGGCGGGATGGCGGAGGCCGACGGCGGCGGCGGGCGGGCGGGGGCCGGCGCCGCGGGCATCGACCGGTCCACCGCGGGGGGCGGTGGGGGGGCCGACGCGGCCGGGTGCAGAGTCGGGTCGTCGCTGACGGACATCGGCACGATCTCGGTCCGCTCGTTTCGGGTCGCCGGCACGGAGTCGCCGGGGCGGTTGAGCCAGGGCGGCAGCTGCTTGCCCGGCGCGGCGGCCTCCGCGGTCGCGGCCGGGGGCGGGGGGCTCCGCACGACGGCGTCTTCCGGTGCGGGTTCGCCCGTTGGGACGGGCACGCGGGCCTGCAGGTACTCCTGCGCGCGCTTCGCGGTCTCGGCGGTGACCGGGACGTGGCGGCCCCGGGCCCGTTGGAGCAGGAGGGCGGCGCTCTCCATCGCGGTCCCGATCCGCCAGATCTCCTTCCGGCGGTCCCGGCCGCCTTGGCGCTCGGGGTCGGCGAGGTGGGTCCGGAGCCGCGCGGTCTCGACGAGGTCGACGCGCTGGCGGATCGGCACGAGCTTCGCCTCCTGGCGTTCCCGCACGAACTGGAGGATCAAGGGGGAGGTCTCCTTCGCGCGTCCGCCGAGGTTCGGGACGCCGTCGGTCAGGTCGCGGACGGTCACGGAGGCGGACTCCCAGCTCTGGATCCGCTTCGCGTGGCGTTCGCCGGCCGCCTCGCCGCGGCCGACGCGCATCAGCGCGAGCGAGAGCGGGATCTGCTCGGTGAACTCGTGGAGGTTCGTCTTCGGCTGCGGGAGGAAGTAGGGGAAGGCGAGGATCGCCCCGAGGGCGACCAGCGACGCCGGCAGGACCCGGATCAGGTCGAGGATCGCCTGCATCGTCGCCTCCCACTCGTCGCTCGCGACGAGCAGGACCGGGTCGGTCGACCCACGGTGGAACAGGAACCCCTCCCCGACGACGCCGTAGAGCGCGGGGTCCGGGGCGGGCGTCGTCCGGCCCTCGCGTCGGGGGCCGCCCATGGAGGCGTGCCACCGCAGCACCGTCGCGCCGAACTCGCCGGTGGCGAGCAGCTGCTGGGTGTCGAGGACGAGCGTCTTCATGCCGAGGCGGGGGCGGTCTTCGGTGGAGAGGAACATCCGGCCGACGCACGTGTAGCGGCCGTTCGCGGCGGGGTAGAGGAACAGGTTCGGGTAGTACGAGAGCGGCTGCGACGGGTCCGGGTCCCAGTAGTCGTGGGTGTCGGCGACGTTGACGGTCAGGTTGCCGACGATCCGGATCGTGTCGAGCGTCTCCCGGTGGCCCGGGAACTCTTCCGGGACGGTCGTGTAGCCCGGGCTTTCGGCCTCGTTGTCGACCTGCCGGCACCAGACGACGCCGACCGGGGAGGTCTGGGCGGCCGCCCGGCGCTCCTGCGCCGGGTCGGTCGCGCTCTCCGCCGGCGTTCCCATCAGTCGCCTCGCGTCGCCCGCCGTTCGAGCACCCGTTCGCAGATCCGCGCGAGGGGAAGCGTGGTGTTGACCATCACCGGGATGCCGAGCGTGTCCGGCCCGGCCGTCGGGGCCTCGAGGCCCGTCTCGTTGAGGAAGAGCGGGTGCCCTTCGCCGGCGGAGACGGCGCTCGAGACGAGGAAGACGTCCTCCTTCGCGGAGATCCCGCGGCCGTCGTGGGCGACGAGGATCGTGCCCATGCCGGCGCCGTCGCGGCGCAGGAGGAAGTCCGGGATGTCGAACACCGACCGGTACGTCCGGTCGCGGACCGCCTGCTCGATCTCGGCGTAGAAGTCCCGAAGCTTGTCGGCCTTGGAGATCGCGATGACGAGCGGGATGTTCCGCTGCTTGACGTACCGGAAGACGCCGCGGGCGAGGTTCACCTGCTGGGCTTGGTCGCGGAGCGACGGGAGCGACGGGGACAGCAGGAGGATGATCCCCTCCGCGTTGTGGACGAACCGCCCCAGGAGGGTGAGCCCTCGCCGCCACAGGTCCCGCCGGTCCGGCCGCCACGTGTCGAAGTGCGGGATCACCCGGCACGACTTGTCGGAGACCTCGTCGTCGACGGAATCGAGCCAGAGCCGGTCGTAGGTGAAGTAGTCGGAGATGATGCCGCCCGCCTCGTCGATCGTGTGGAGCTCCATCGGCCGCGAGAGCTCCGCGCCCCCGCTCGAGCTGCCGTAGCGGAAGTGCATCGTCATCTCGACGAACTGGTTGTACTTCGTCGGGAGCGGGTACTTCGTCAGCACCCCCTGCTCCTCGCGGCCGGCGGCGAGCTCGACCCAGAGCTTCTTGCGGTCGTCCATCGGGCGGTTGACGTAGAACCGGGTGGTCGTCTCGAGGCTCCCCTCAGGGTCCGTCGGGTCGGTCGTCTCGTACGTCGTCTCCTCGAGGACGACCTCGCTCGCGAGGTCGCCGTAGAGCGGGATCGTCGAGCCCTCCGGACGGGTCGGGAGGTAGAGGATCGGCAGGTTCAGGCCGAAGTGGCCGGAGAGGAAGCGGAAGTACGTCGTCTTGCCGGAGGCGGGGATGCCGACGACGGCGATCCGGGCGGCCTCGACCGCGGGGGGCTTCGCCGCCTTGGGCGCCTTCGTCGGCTTCTCGGCCTTCTCCGGCTTGTCCGCCTTCTCCGGCTTCGCCTCCTTCTTGGCGGGAGCGCTCTTCGGCTTCGGCTTCGACCCGCCCTTCGGTTCCGGCACTTCGGTTACTCTCCTGGTTCAGCGCATTTCCGCGAGGCAGATCTCGATGAAGTCGAGCGCCCCTTCGACGGCGGCATCCCCGCCGGCGTTCTCGAGGCGCGTGTCCTGCAACAGTCCGAAGATCTCCTCCACGGCCGCTTCGTGCCGACCGGCGGAGTCCGCCGCATCCTCGCCCCCGGTGACCCGGGTCAGCTGGTAGGTGCCGCGCAACTCCATCAGTCGAGCGAACAGGTCGCTCAGCATCTGCTTCAACTTCGGGGAGGCGTGGGCGAGCTTCGTTTCCGTGTCGTCGAGGAAGCGGACGAGCGTCTCCGTCTCCTGGTCGTTCTGCATCTTCGCCTGCAGGAGGGCGAGCCGGCGCGTGATGCGCGCCCGCTGGGTGACGGGGATCTGGTCGGCGGCGTTCCACGCCTGGAGCAGCGAGCGGGCGGCCTCGACGATCTCGCCGCGGGCGAAGTAGATGCGGGCCTCCCAGTACGAGAACGTCACGGGCGGGAGGACCGCCTTCGACCGGTGGAGCTGCTCCAGCGCCGGGCCGAAGTCGTTCCGAAGGTACTGCTCGATCACGCCGCCGAGCGGTCCATACCGCTCCCGGAGGTACGGCGGGGTCACGCCGGAGCTGGCGTTCACGACGTCGACATCGAGCGTCGCCGCCTCGGAGTACGGGGCGTCGGCCTCGGTCATCACGCTCTGCGCCGGGCGGGTGAGGCGGGCGACGGTGGCGTGCTGCTGAGGTTCCTTGAGGGCGCGCGCGGCCCGCGCCGCATTGCGCGCGAGCTCCTCCGGGTGGAGCTGGTCGAACGTGCGGCCGTCGTCGTAGTCGACGTCGAGGAAGGCGTTCACCATCTGGGCGAACAGCTGGGCCCCGGTGTCGACCTCCTGGTAAGTGAACAGCGCCGGTGCCCCGATCGACTGCGCCCGCGTGGTCAGTCCACCGAGGAAGGCGTTCATCCGACCGGAGTCGACGCCCTTGTCGCGCTGGTTCCCCATCCCGATGCCGATGACGCGGAGCGTGAGCGCGGAGCCTTCCGGAAGGATGTACGGGACGAGGTCGATCCGGCTCCCGTTCCCGGGCGGCTCCGTCGGATTCCGCGCCTCGAACCGGTTCGAGGCGTTGTCCCATCCGTCCGTGACGAGTACGAGCGTCCCATGGACCCCCGACGTGCCGCGACGGAGCAGGTCGGCCCCGACCGCGAGGGCGTCCCAGATCGCCGACCGCCCGCTGGGGGTCAGCATCGAGATCAGGCTCTCGACGTACGGGAGGTTCTCCTTGTGGATGGTCGCGAGGGGGACGGCGACCCGGACGGTCTCGGTGAAGGTCACGAGCCCGAACTCCCCGCCGGTCGTCTCGGCGTTCTCGAGGATTCGGTACACCGCGGTCCGGGCGACCTCGATCTTCTGCTTTTCCGGTCCGGACGGGTCCGGGAGCGGGGCGAGCATCGACTTCGAGAGGTCCAGGACGAGGACGTTCCGTTCCTTCGGGATCGAGGGGGACGGAGCCGCCGTCCCGTACTCTGCCTCAGTCAACTCAACCCGCCCCGTCTCAAAGGTTCCCGACTAGGCGAGAATTGCCTCGCCCGGTCCCGGCGTCAACCCCGGCGAGAAGCCCTGCACGCCTCACATTTACGAAGGTGTGAGTATATTTGCCTTCGCTCGGGCGGAACGTGGTTTTCTGAGGAGCTCCGGCCCCGGCGGCGGGGCGCCGGACCTATGCCCTCGGCGACCTCCCGGGTCGGGGCCATAGGAAAGCCGCGAATCGGGCCATGGTGACCGCGAGGGAGTCGAACCGAGCGGCGAACGGCCACCGGTCGAACGGGCAGTTCGCGTGAGGCGTGTCGCCCGGGCCGCCTCCCGGCCGGGCTCCGGAACGGGCCGCCCGGCCGGCTACGTCGTGATCCGGGGTCCGCTCGGGGTCGGCAAGACGACCGTCGCCCGAATCCTGGCGCGGACGAGGGGCGCCGGGTACGTCTCGATCGACCAGATCCTCGACGACCACGGGCTGTGGGATTCTGGTCGGCTGGCCGAATTCCTGGCGGCCAACCGGGTCGCCGTCGGAATCGCCCGGCCGCTCCTTGCGGCAGGGACGGCCGTGGTGTTCGACGGGAACTTCTACTGGAAACGCCAGCTGGACGACTTGATTGGCCGGCTCTCGTACCCGCACCAGGTGTTCACGCTTCAAGCTCCCGTCGCCCTCTGCATCCTCCGGGACCGTCGACGCCGACCCTCGCACGGCGCGATCGCGGCCCGCCAGGTGTACGCCAAGGCGACCCGGTTCGAGTACGGAATCTCCGTGGACGCCACGGGCTCGCTCGCCGCCGTCGTCCGCCGGATCGAGCGGCAACTCCCGGGAGTCCTCCGCGTCCGCCCGACCGCGCCGACGGGCTAGCTCCTCCGGCCGGTCGCGGACCGGGGTCGGCCGAACTCACTCGGGCGGAGCGTCCCAAACCAGCTCGTCGACCCGGAACACGAGGCGAACGTCGGCCTGCCGGATCGGAGTTCCTGTCGCGGCGGGGGGAGCCCGCACCTCGCCGGCGATCGCGCAGACGGCGTCGTTCAGCCAACGGTACTGGGGATGGTCCGTCACGTGTCGTGCGAACCCCACCACCTGGCGCCGGTACTTGGTCGCGTCGCTCGCGACGCCGGCGTTCGCATACAGCTCGTCGGACCGGGCCCGGGAGCGACCGTATCCGCGGTACTCGAGCAGGATCGTGGCGCCATCGTCGGTCTGCAGGAAGCCGTGGATTTCCAGCTCGTACGTCTCGTCGGTCCGTCGGCGGGGATGGTTCGAGCCTCGGAACGAGCCGGAGATCCGGCCCTCGGCGCGTCCCTCCGGGAAGTAGAAGTCGTGCTCCTCCGTTCCCTTCGCCCCGGTGAGGGCGACCCCCCAGCCCTCGGGGTACTGGAACCGCAACGTATAGAGGGGTTCGAGCCGCACGGCCGGCCATTGGTTCGATGCGGATAACGCCCCGGCGGTCGGAACCGAACCGCCGGCGAAGGGACTTCCGGGCCAGCCCCGTTCTATAGGGGCGGTGCTCCTCCGTGGTCAGGGACGCTTTGTCAACCGATTGCGAGACTCCCGGCTGCCTTCACCAGAAGCGGTTGCACGCCGAGGATGGTCACTGCCGCGCGTGCGCCTGCACGTCGTACCTGACCACCGGACCGGGCCACCAGACGAAGGCCGCGCGCAAGCAGGTCGCCAAAGCCCTCCGTAGCTGGTAATCGTCGCGGGTCGCCGGGAACGGTTATAACGGGCACCCGAGTCCGCGCCGCCACATGGGCAATATCCGCCAGACGTACATCAAGCGGGTCGCCGTCGAGCTGATCCGCCACTACCCCGAGCAGTTCGGGGGCGACTTTTCCGCGAACAAGAAGAAGGTCCTCGAGCTCACCGACCTCACCGTGATGGTCGACGGCAAGCCCACCGTCATCTACAAGAAGCTCGCCAACCGGATCGCCGGGTACACCGTGCGATACGTGAAGCGGAAGCGCGGCACCTAGGCGCGCTTGCGCCTCGGCTCGGGGAACGACGACCCGAGCTTCGACTCGTCGCGGTCGAACAGCTGGAACCCCTCCTGGAGGTGGACGATCTCCACCGGGGTCGTCGGCCGGCCCACGAGCATCGCGTGGCTGTTCGCGACCAGGCAGGCGCCCACGATCGGCACGCCGAAGTTGCCGGTCGACCGGTGCAGCGGGACGCCGAGCGCCTCCGAGATCACCTCGGCCTCCTTCTCCGTCGCCTTCGGGTGAACGACCACGCCCCGGTTCGTCGCCGCCCCGGCCATGCCGACGGTCCCGAGGCCGGCGATGGTCCCGCGGGTCGTCGGAACCTGGAGAGCCTTCTCGACCCTTCGCACGGCTTCGTCGGAGAACTCGGGGTGGACGACAGCCCCCCGGTCGTTCACGAGGATGTTGTTGCCGAGCGCGTTGTACCGGGTCCTCAGCGAGGTGATCGGCACGATGTGCTCGAGCGCGGCGCGCTCGAGGTCGTCGATCTCGTCCCCCACCACGCCGCCGTGCGAGTTCCACGCGAGCAGCGCGCCGACGATCTCGCTCTCGGCGACCGTGGTCCGGACCGTCGGGACCTCGAAGATCCGCTGGACCTCGCTCGCGAGCGTGCGCGGCATCGACGGTGGTACGACCGCGCCGCGGTCGCTGACGCGGAGGTGGATGCCGATGTACGGCGAGCCCGCGATGACGGTGCGGGCGATGGCCAATCGGACGCTCCCGGGATGGAGGGCCTAGCCCCCTTCCACCAGGTCGACCTCGATGAGGCCGTCCTCGAACCGGATTGCCTTGACCCGGACCTGCCGCGGTATGTGCTGGACGCCGCGCGTCCAAATGTACTCGTTCAGCCGAGGGTCGATCCAAACGTCGGCCACGGTCCCCTTCATGTGGCGCCCGATGAACCGCCGGACCGTCTCGAGGGCATGGCCCGCGCGCCGACGGCGGGACGGCTGATGCTGGCTCGCGCGGAGCGGGATGATGTACTCGCGCTCGAGCTCCTCGGTGCGCGCGCCGCTCTTCTCGTTCTTCGGGGCCATGGTCGATTCCTACAGGTGCAAATGGCCGCGGCGCCAGGAGTGGCGCTTGGGGTGGCGCGTCACGCGCCGGCTCGTCCGCTGCATGACCCAGGCCGGTACGCGGCGGTTCTGCTTGACCTTCCGGAAGAGCCGCGTCTTCCGGGCCAGGGACTTGCGACGGTTCGCCATCGGAACGCCTCGGGGTAGAATGCTCCCCTCTTAACGGCGCGTGATGGTGATGTCGCGCCGTTCGGGCATCACGCGCTCCAGGATCGCGCGGAGGGTGACGTCGTCGATCGCTCTCTGGAGACGTCCGGAAGCGGCGAGGGCAAGGACCTGCTGCTCGACCGCCTGGGCGACTTCCGGCTTCGCGAGTCGGATCCGGCCGAGACGTTCGCGGGCCTCCGGCGTCATGATCCGTCGCAGCGCCTCCGAGCGTTCGGAGTCGCGCCGGTCGCGCTCCGCCTGCTGCTGCGCGTACGCCGCGTTCATCGCGTCCGGGCTCTGGGACGCCTGCATCTGCTGGATCTGCTGCAGACGCCGTCGCCGAAGTTCGGCGAGCTCGGCATCCGATTCCATCGCCCGACGGCTCCCGAACGCCGGATCAGAGGTACTTGGCGAGCTCGGGGCGCTTCTCCGCGAGCTCCTTCAGAACGGCGCGCGAGGTGGTATCGAGCAGGCGCTGGCCCTCCGGGGAAACCCGGCGTCCGCGGTTCTTCTGCGTCTGCAAGAGACCGGACTTCTCGAGCTGTTGGACGATCTCGCGAAGGACCGAGCGGGATGCGGTGCGGGCGTGGTACGGGGCGGAGCCGCGGTCCTTCTTGCCGCCGTACTCGGCGGAAAGGCGGGCAATTCCCGACGTGCCCTGGAGCGAGATCTTTCGAAGCACCGAGGCGCTCCGGAGGTACCACCAGTCGGGCTGGCTCGGGGCGCGTTGCGTGTGGACGCCCGTGCGCGCAAAGCTCGCCCAGGGGGGAGGGGCGACCGACTTACGCTCTTTCAATTCGCTCGCGACGCGGGGCAACAGCACGGATGCCGGAACGTCGACCGGATGGGTCATGGAGGGCGCGACCACCCAGCGGTGGTATTTAAATTGAGGGGGGTCCGTTCGGCGGCGCCGTGCCCGATTCTCTCGACGACCGGACGAACCGGCGCTGGCCGGCCATCCTCCTCGCGGGGGGCGCCTCGACGAGGTTCCGCGCGGGGCCGAAGGCCATGGTCGAGGTCGACGGGGTGCCCGCGGTCGTCCGAATGGCCCGGACCGCCCATGCCGCCGGGTTTTCGCCCTGCGTCGCGGTGGCGGGACCCCACGCCCGCGCGACGCGCGAAGCGCTCGGCTCCCTCGGCGTCGCCGTCCTCGACAACCCCGACTGGGCCGGCGGTCGCAGCGGTTCGATCCAGGTCGCGCTCGAGGCCGTGGCCGACGCCGGTGGAATCCTCCTATGGCCGGTGGACCATCCGTTCGTCGAGCTGGGTACGCTCAACTCGCTGTGGCGGGTGGTGCAGACGGACGCCTTGGCTGTCTGGGTCATCCCGACGTACTCGGGGCGGGGAGGACATCCGGTGTTGCTCCGTCGGGAGACGTTCGAGGCGATCCGTGGACTTCGGTCGGACGGCCCGCTCCGGTCCTTGATGCCGTCGTTCGGCCCGCAGGTCCGTCGGGTCCCGGTCTCGGACCCCGGCGTCGTGGAGAACGTCGACGACCCGGAGGCGTTCGCCGCGGCGGTGGCGCGAATTCGCGCCGGTGGACCGGAGGCTCGATGGACCGTCGGCTGACGAAGGAGGCGCTCCGGCTGTTGGAGCACCACCAACCGTTCGTCCGCGCGACCGTCGTCCACGCCGTCGGCTCGGTTCCGGGCAAGGTCGGCGCGTCGTTGTTGATGCGTTCCGACGGTACGACGCTCGGGACGGTCGGGGGAGCGGCGCTCGAAGAACGCGTCAAGGACCTCGCCCGCGCCGCACTGAACTCCCGGACCGGGGGACTGCACCACTTCGACCTCCGCAAGTGGCAAGAGGGCGGACTGCCGAGTCTCTGCGGAGGCGAGGTCGACATCTCCGTGGAGTACGTCGCCGCCCACCCGAGGATCCTCTTGTGGGGCGGCGGGCACGTGGCCGAGGCCGTCGGCCGCCTGCTGCCGACCCTCGAATACGACTTCGCCGTCGCGGACGACCGACCCGACTGGGTGTCGGCCGACCGGTTCCCCGGGGCCGAGCGTCGCGAGGTGGTGGCGGCGACCCAGCTCCTCGCCCTCGTCCCGCCCGCGGAGTACACGCACCTGTACATCCTCGGCTACGACGCCGCGAAGGATACCGACCTCCTCGAGATCGCCTGCCGAGACTTTCCCGGCGAGATCGGGGTGATCGCGAGCGCCTCGAAGCGCACGCACATGTTCGCCGAACTTCGGCGTCGCGGTGTCCCCGAGGCGGCGATCGCCCGCGTCCGCTCGCCCGTCGGCGTCGCGATCGGCGCCCGGACCCCCGCGGAGATCGCGGTCAGCATCGTCGCGGAGTTCGTCCGCGACGCCAACTCGGGGCCGAGGGCTATGAACCCCCGCGGCTCCCCGCCGGAGGATGGGTAGTCCCGTGTCGTCTCGTCCGATGGCGCGGATCCGCATCAACGGCTCCGCCGTCGAGGTGGCGTGCGCCCCGGAGCGGATCCTGCTCGACCTCCTCCGCGAGGACCTCAATCTGACCGGCACGAAGCGAGGGTGCGACCTCGGCACGTGCGGATGTTGCACCGTCTGGCTCGATGGGCGGCCGGTCTTGAGCTGCCTCATGCTCGCCCGGCTCGCCGACGGCCACGAGGTCACGACGATCGAGGGGGTCACTCCGGCGAACGGGCTCTCGAGCGTCCAGAAGGCGTTCGTCGAGCTCGGCGCCACGCAGTGCGGATTCTGCACCCCAGGGTTCGTGATGACGGCGACCGCGCTATTGAGGGACCGGCCGGGGGCGACGCGGGAGGAGATCGAGCGCGCGATCTCCGGCAACCTCTGCCGATGCACCGGGTTCCTGAAGATCGTCGACGCGATCCAGGCGGCCGCGAAGGAGCCGGCCTAGGATGGCCGAGGCCCACACTCCGCCCTATCGGCTGATCGGGGGACGGATCCCGTACATCGAGGGTCCCCTCAAGGTCACCGGTCGGGCCGAGTACACCGACGATATCCGACGTCCCGGTCAGCTCGTCGCCCGCCTATTGCGGAGCCCGTGGCCGCACGCCCGCCTCCGCTCCATCGACGTGAGCCGGGCGAAGGCGATGCCGGGGGTCGCCGCCGTGATGACGGGGGAGAAGTACCCGACGCCATTCGGGGTCCTCCCGATCACGCACGACGAGACCGCCATCGCGGTCGGCAAGGTACGATACATCGGCGACATCGTGGCCGCCGTCGCGGCGGTGGACGAGGCGACGGCCGACCGCGCGCTCCGGGCGATCGTGGTCGACGTCGAGCCGCTACCCGAATACACGGACCCGCGGACCGGGACCGAGAAGGTCGCGGAACCGATCCACGCGCGGGGCCTGAACGGCACGAACATCCAGAAGGAGGTCGTCCAGCATTTCGGCGACGTCGACGCGGCGTTCGCGAAGGCGCACGCCTCGGTGCGCGTGCGCGGCAACTTCGCCGGCGTCACCCACGCGTTCACCGAGCCGATGGCGACGATCGCCGAGGCGACCCCGGACGGACGGCTCACCGTCTGGAGCGCGACCCAGGTCCCGCACTACCTCCACCGGGCGCTCTCCGAGGTGCTCGGGATCCCGATGCACCGGATCCGGGTGATCAAGCCCGAGGTCGGCGGCGGTTTCGGCGGCAAGTCCGATCCGCTGCCGCACGAGATCATCTGTGCGGCGCTGTCGATCGAGACCGTCCGGCCGGTGAAATTGCTGTTCGACCGCGAGGACGTGTTCGTCACGAACCACGGACGCCACCCGACGCAGAACGACGTCCGGATCGCCGTCGACCGGGACGGCAAGATCCTCGCCTACGACATCGAGGCGCTGATCGACGGCGGCGCGTGGAGCTCGTTCGGAACCGTCACCACGTACTACAACGGCGTGCTCTCGATGGGCCCGTACCGCGTCCCGAACTTCCGCTACCGGGGCCGCCGCGTCTACACGACCAAACCCCCGAGCGGCGCGATGCGGGCGCACGGCGGCACGAACATCCGGTACTCCGTCGAACTCGCCCTCGACGATCTCGCCGAGCGGCTCCAGATCGACCCGTTCGACCTGCGGGAGCGGAACGCGCTCCCGCCCCATTCGACGACGGTCAACCAGTTCCGGATCACGTCCACGTCCTTCGTGAAGTGCCTGCACGCGGCGCGTGAACGGAGCGGCTGGGACGCGAAATTCCGCCAGCTGCCGTACGGCAAGGGCGTCGGCCTCGGCTGCGGCTTCTACATCTCCGGCTCGAACTCGCCGATCCACTTCACGCCGAAGATGCCGCAGTGCACCGTCCATCTGAAGGCCGACATGGACGGCGGGATCGCGGTGCACTGCATGCAGGCCGACATCGGCCAGGGGTCGAACACCCTGCTCGCGATGATCGTCGCCGAGGTCGTCGGCGTCGACCTCGACCGGCTCCACGTCGTCCGGGTCGACTCCGACGTCTCCCCGGTCGACATCGGAAGCTACTCGAGTCGCGTCACGTTCATGATGGGGAACGCCGCCCGCCAGGCGGCGGAGTCGCTCCGCGACCAGCTCGTCCGGGCCGCCGGGCGGATCACCGGCTACCCGCCGGAGAAGCTCGAGGTCGGGCACGAGAAGATCTCGGTCCGCCACCGGCCCGACGTTTCGGTCTCGTACCTCGAGGCGCTGCACGGCGCGATGGAGCGCACTGGGGCGCTCCTCGCCACCGGGGCCTACACTTCGCCCCCGATGGGGGGCGACTTCAAGGGAGCACGGGCCGGCACCGCCCCCGCGTACTCGTTCGCCGCGTACGTGGCCCAGGTGGACGTTGACGTCGAGACCGGGATCTACCGGGTCGAGAAGGTGTGGGCCGCGTTCGACTGCGGGCGGGCGCTGAACCGGCTCGCGGTGGAGGGCCAGATCGAGGGTTCGATCCACATGGGCCTCGGCCAGCTGATGGGCGAGGCGATGAATTACCGCGGCTCGCGCCTCATGAATCCCTCCCTTCTCGAATACAAGATCCCGATGCCCCAGCAGATGCCCGAGGTCGAGTGCCTCCTCGTCGGCGACGACGACCCCGAGGGACCGTTCGGCGGGAAAGAGGCCGGCGAGGGGCCGCTCATCGCGACGCTGCCCGCGGCCGGCAACGCGCTGTACGATGCCGTCGGGGTTCGGTTCCACGACCTCCCGATCACCCCCGAGAAGGTCGTCCGGGGGATCGAGCTCCGCCACCAGGCGGGCCGGCCCTGGAAGGGGGACGGCTGATGCACCTCGACCCGTTCGAGCTCCATCGCCCGACGACGATCGACGAGACGGTCGCGCTCGCCGGCCGCCTCGCTCCGGACGTCGACTACATCGCGGGCGGCACCGACCTCCTCCCGAACTACAAGATGCGCCTCAACGTCCGCGCGAATCTGATCGCGCTCGAGGACGTCACGGAGCTCCGCGGGCTCACCCTCGACCGGGTCGGCGCCATGGTACGGCTCGCCGACCTCGAGGGAAACCCCGAGTTTGCGAACGCGTTCCCGGGCGTGGCCGAGGCGGCGGGCGAGGTCGCGACGCCCCTCGTCCGGGCGAGCGGCACCGTCGGGGGCAACCTCCTCGTCGAAACCCGGTGCTTCTTTTTCAACCAGTCGTACCCGTGGCGCGAAAGCCTCGGATTCTGTCTGAAGGCCGACGGCGACAAGTGCCACGTCGTCCCCCAGAAGGTGAAGTGCTACGCCACGTTCTCCGGCGACCTGGCCCCGAGCCTCGCCGTCGTCGACGCGGAAGCGGAGATCGCCGGTCCCCACGGACGGCGACGCGTGCCGGTCGCGAACCTGTACGACCAGGGCGGGGACGGCATCCGTCGCCACCACCTCGGACCGGGGGAGCTCATCGTCGCCGTCCATTTTCCCTCGGCCTCGCGCGGGCTCCGCGCGACGTACCGGAAGCTCCGGATCCGGCCCTCGTACGACTTCCCCGAGCTCGGGGTCGCCGTCGCCGCCCGACGGGGCTCGGACGGCCGCGTCGAGCGGCTCGCGCTTGCCCTCGGCGGCCTCGAGACGTTCCCGCGACGGTTCGATGAGCTGACGGCGGCTCTGGTCGGGACGGTGCCGACCGAGACGGGCGTTCGGGCGCTCGCCGAGGCGGTCCAAAAGTCGGTCCGGCCGGTCCACAACACGTTCCTCGCCGCGGAGTACCGGAAGAAGATGGCCGGCGTGTTCGTCCGGCGGGCGACGGCCCACGTCCTGGGCCTCGGGGAGACCGCCGGATGAGCCACCCGCCCACATTCGAGCTCCTCGACGCCGACCGGCTGAAGATCCACGAGGAGATCGACCCCGTCCACGTCGCCCGGCTCGTCGAAGCGCTCCGGCACGACGGCGTCGTCGTCGAGCCGATCTGGGTCGCGAAGGATTCCCATGTGGTGTTGAACGGCCACCACCGGCTCGCCGCGCTCCGCGAGCTCGGCGCGGTCCGGGTGCCGGCGTGGGTGTTCGATTACGATTCGGAGGACGTTCTCCTCGACCGATGGAACGAAGGTCCGCCGCTCGGGAAGCCGGAGGTCGTGGCCCGAGCGACCTCGGGCCGGCCGTTCCCTCCGAAGACCACGAAGCACACGATCCGTCGGACGCTCCCGAACCGGCCGACGCCCCTCGCCGAACTCGGCGTGGCGGTCGCCGCGGCTCACGGTCGGACGGCGGGACGTGGGGTCTCGCGAGGCCCGGCGACGGACTCGCCGTAGGGAAGCCTCCACCGACCCTCGGCGAATCTCCGCACCACCTCGGCCAGCAGCGCGCGCTCGCGCGCCTGAGTCTTCGTCTGGAGGGACTCGACCGTCTCGCCGAGATCGAGGGCGAACCGGTCCTGCAATAGGATCGGCCCCGCGTCGACGGCGGCCGTGACGAGATGGACGGTCGCCCCGCTTTCGCGGTCGCCCGAGGCGAGGATCCCCTCGTAGACGGCCCGACCGTACTGGCCGGGCCCACCGTGGCGGGGGAGCAGCGACGGGTGCACGTTGATCGTGCGTCCGGCCCAATTCGCGAGCCACTCCGCGGGGAGGATCGACCGGAATCCGGCGAGGACGACCAGCTCGGCCCCGGCGCCCCGAAGTGCGAGGTCGAGCTCGGTCGACCATTCGGACGCCGGCCGACCCCGCGTGGGGACGACCCGGTACGCCAACCGATGTCGCGCGGCCACCGACTCGGCCGGGGCATCCGGCCGGTCCGCGACCACGAGGACGATGCGGGCGGGGCCGGTATCCGCCGCGATCCCGGTCGCGAGGGCGCCGAGCGTCGTTCCGGCGCCGGAGACGAGCACGGCGAGCGCGAGCGGCGGCGCCACGTTCGTCCGCCCCGCTAGAACACGGTCGCGGACGTGAAGTGGAACCGGGCGGTCACGAGCGCCGGGCACGTCACGGACTGGACGCCGCGCTCGTCGCTGAACCGGTGGCGGGTCCGGCCGAACGCCTCGGTCGCCCGGAGGGCGTCGAGGACGCTCTGGGTGAACCGCAGGTTCCGGACGGGCTCCACGACCTCGCCCCGGCGGACCCGGTACGTCCCGTCCCTCGTCATGCCGGTGATCACGCCCCGGGCCGGGTGCACGATGCGGACGTAGTGGAACCGAGTGACGATGAGGCCGTTCCCGAGGATCTTCGCGAGCTCCTCCTCCGACGCCCCGTCCTTCGAGCTCAGGACCATGTTCGTCGGCACGGGTCCCCACTCGCCGAACGGCGACTCCGGTGGGAGCGCGTGCCCCGTGAGGGGCGCGCCGAGGTGCCCGGCCGTCACGAGGTCGGTGACCGCCGGACCGACGACGCCCGCGTCGATCAGCGCGAGCCGTCGCTTGGGGGTTCCCTCCTCGTCGAACGCGTTCGGCAGCCCCATCGGCGAGCGACCGTCGTCGGCGAGGGTCAGGTTCTCGGGGAAGAACCGTGTCCCGCGCTTCGACTTGAGGCAGCTCCACCCTTCCTCTTCCCCGTGACCGGAAAATCCGAGGTGGCCGAGGAAGCCGACCATCTCCTGCGCCGCTGCGCCCCCGAGAAGAACCCGGTAGGCGCCGGGTTTCGCGGCCTTGGGGGCCGTCCGGGGCATTCGGGCGAGCGCCTCCCGGCCGATCCCGGCCGTGTCCAGTCTCGCGGCGTCCCAGTGCGAGCCTTCGGCCCACCCGGAGACCGGCGGGTCATCGGCCGGGCGCTCGACCAGGACGGAGGCCTGGCTGGCCGTGCGGACGCCGCTCACCAGACAGCCCGACGTATTGGCCACGGCGAGCGTCTGCGCGCCGGCGTGGACGGCGCCGGAGACCCGGTAGCCATCGTCCCCCGCGCCGGCCGCGTCGAGCGCGCGCTCGGCGAGACGGCCGACGGCCTCCGGGACGAGGGCGGCCGTGGAGCGGGAGTACGGAACCGGTCGCGGACGACCGTCCGAGGGAAACGGTCCGACCCGGCGGTCGACGGGCGCGATCGACGCGAGGGCGACGGCGTCCCGGACCACGCGGGCGATCCCCTCCGACGTCGTATCGGTCGTGGTGGCGATCCCGAGGCGCTGCTCCTTCGCCACCCGCAGCGAGATCGAGCGGCTCTCTTCGACGTGAGGCTGGTGGACGTGGCCATTCGCGAACCGCATGGTCGTCCAACCCTCGGCCCGGACCCGGACGTCCCCGGCGACTCCGGGTGGCAAGCGTCGGAGGACCCGACTCGCGACGGCCTCGAGCTGCGCGGCTCGCCCCGGCATCGTCAGCCCCCCCGGACCCGCACGTTGCGGAACCGGCCCGCCGGCGCTCCGTGCCCGACCCGGGCCGCCTGGATCGGCTGGCCCTTCCCGCAGTTCGGGATCCCCCACAGATGCCACGTCGACGCGTCCCCGGCGGCGTCGAGCGAACCCCAGAACGAGGGCGTCATGCCGGCGTAGATCGGGTTGCGGACCAGCGGCCCGAGCTCCCCGTGGACGATCGTCCGGCCGACCTCGGTGCCGAACTGGAAATTGAGCCGCTTGTCATCGATCGACCAGGACCGGTTGGTCTCGAAATACACCCCGTCGTCGACCCCCTCGAGGAGCTCCTCGAACGAGTGGTCGCCCGGCGCAAGGTCGACGTTCGTCATGCGGATGAGCGGCGCCCGGTCGTACCCGCCGGCGCGCGCGGTCGCGCCGGACCTCGGGAGCCCGAGCGCCGCCGCGGTCTCCCGGTTCGTCAGGAACCCGGCGAGCCGGCCCCGGTCGACGAGCGTGGTCCGGACGGCCGGGCATCCCTCGTCGTCCCAGCCGAACGTGCCGAGACCGCCGGCCTCGGTCGCGTCGGCGACGATCGACATCCACTCCGAGCCGTACTGGAGGCTCCCCCGGTCCGCCGGCGCGAGGAACGACGTGCCGGCGAACCCGGCTTCGCTCCCGAGCACCCGGTCAAGCTCGGTCGCGTGCCCGACCGACTCGTGGACCTGAAGGGCGAGCTGGTCGCTGGCGAGGACGACGGTGGTCGTCGCGGTCGGGCACGCCGGCGCGTCCAGGAGGGCGACCGCCTCCTTCCCGACGAGCGGCGCCCGCTCGGGGAGCCCGAGGCGTTCGATGAACTCGTACCCGGCCTGGCCGTAGTCGCCGCCAAAGGAGTTCGGGCCGGACCTCCGCTGGACCTCCCCGTGGGCGGCAGCCGTGGCATCGAGGCCGGCGCCGACGTGGACGATGTGGCTCGTGTACGAGACGCCCTCGCTCGAGGCGAACCGGGTGACGTTCTCCCACGCCTGCATCGAGGCATGGCCGCTCTTCACCTCGGGACCGACGTGAAGCGCCTTCTCGGCGTCCCGAAGCAGCTCGACCTTCTCCGACCGGTCGACGTCGAACGGGTTCTTCCGGACCCGGCTCGCGTAGCGTCCGTTCGACGGCCCACGGGACGGGACGACCGCGATCGGCCGACGACAGCTTCCCTCGGCCGAACGGGCGGACCGGACCGCGAGGCGCGCGGCGGTCCGGGCGGCCGCGACCGACACCTCGGCGACCGTTCCGAACCCCCAGGCCAACTCGGTCCGCACCCGCACGCCGACGCCGGCGCCCGTGCTGGCGGTGAGCGCGCACGCCTCGCCGTTGCGGACCGCGAGCGCTTCGTACCGCTGCGGGGACTGGACGCGAACGTCGGCGTACTCGATGCCGCTCGCCTGCGCCGCGCGGAGCGCCGCGCGTACGACGTCGTCCATCGGACCCCGCGGGCTACAGCATGACCCGCAGGTTGAGCTTCTCGGTCAGCTCCTTGTACCGGTTGCGGATCGTCACCTCGGTGACGCCCGCCACCTCGGCGACCTCGCGTTGCGTCCGCCGCTCGCCGCACTGGACGCTCGCGATGTAGATCGCCGCCGCGGCGACGCCGGTCGGTCCGCGACCGCTCGTCAGCTCGCGCTCGGTCGCTTCCTTGAGGATCTCGTTGGCGCGGGTCTGGATCTCGCCCTTCAGCTTCAGCTCCGAGCAGAACCGCTGGATGTAGTCCTGCGGCCGCGTCGGCATCAGCTTGAGCTTCAGTTCCCGGGTCATGAACCGGTACGTCCGGCCGATCTCCTTGCGGCCGATGCGGGACTTGCTCGCGATCTCGTCGAGCGTCCGCGGGACGTTGCACTGCCGGCAACTGCCGTAGAGCGACGCCGCGACGACCCCCTCGATCGAGCGGCCGCGGATCAGGTTGCGGTTCACGGCCTTCCGGTAGATCATCGCCGCCGTCTCCCGGACGTTCCGGGGGAGCGCCATCGACGAGGCGATCCGGTCGAGCTCGGCGAGGGCGAAGGCGAGGTTCCGCTCCGTCGCGTTGGAGACCCGGATGCGGCGCTGCCACTTCCGGAGCCGGTAGAGCTGGGCGCGGTTCCGGGTCGGGATCGACTTGCCGTACGGGTCCCGGTTCTTCCAACCGATCTCCGTCGAGAGCCCCTTGTCGTGGATCGTGAGCGTGGTCGGCGCGCCCGTCCGGGTGCGCTTCTCGCCCTGCTCGGCGTCGAACGCCCGCCACTCCGGCCCCTGGTCGATCATCCCCTCTTCGAGGACGAGGCCGCACTCGTCGCAGACGAGCTCGCCGCGTTCGTAGTCGCGGGTCAGATGGGTGGAGCCGCAGTTCGTGCAGCGGGTCGGGACCGCAAGGTCCGAGGGCGGGGTCGGCGCTTTGTCAGCGTTCGAGGCCGTCTCATCCTGCTGCATTGGGTCGACCCTGCTCGGCGACCAGGGGCTGCCCGACGAGCGCGACGCCCTCGGTCGGATTCGGCGCCCGGCGGAGCCGGACAGCGAAATACGGCCGGGAGACCGGGCCGAAGACGCGGGTTACGCGCCCCCGGTGGCGACCGGAGGCGTCGGCGACGACCGTCCCCTCGGACGGATAGCGCTCCCCGAACGTCCTCGCGATCAGCTGGCCGGTCGGACCGACGGCGTGTACGACGCCAACGGCCCGGTCGCGCGGTTCCGCGCGAAGTCCCTGGCGAGCCAAGTGGTATAAGGGACTTGCGATAGCTACTTAATTGTTACGGACGGCCGCCTCGACGAGAACGGCCCCGGCTCGACGTCGGCAGTCCATCGTCGGGCGGGACGAGCGGCGAGGGCCCGATCGTGTCGTAGTCGAACGGGTCATCGTCGGCGTCGTCCGAGTCGCTGTCCGCGTCCGTGTCGTCCCCGATATCCCCGGCGGCCCCGGGGGGGACGGTGGGTTCGGGCGGGAGCTCCCCCATCGCCCCGGGGGGTGGAACGACGCGCGGGGCGGGGGGAGGGACCACGGCGGGTCGAGCGGCCGGCGTCGGCCCCGCGGGGGTGGCCGGCGGGAGGGCGGCGGGCTCGCGGGGTTTCGGGGTCCCGGAACCGGACGACGGCGTCCGTTCCTTCGTGAGCCGGTCGACCTCGTTCCAGAGCGCCTCGATCTCCTCTTCCGGGGTCCCGTACCGGCGTTCCTCGGAGAGCGCGGCGCGGACCTGGTCGCGGAGGCGCGCCGCGCTCTGGGCGTCGTGCGCCTTCCCCTTCATGCGCTGCAGCCGGCGCGCCAGCTTGCGCGCCTCGAGCAGGATCTCCTCCTCCTCGTTCCCCGCCGGCGGGGGGACGGCGCCGACGGTCGGGGCCCTCGGGATCCGCGCGACGGCGCGCCGGACCTCGATCAGCTGGCGGGCCGTGGCGAGGAGCTGTTCGTCCTGCACCGACCGGAGGAACTTCGAGAACGCGCGAGTCGCCTCCGTGACGTCCTCGCCCCGGTTGCGGGCGACGCGGATCTGCACCCCGAGCGCCTGGCCCTCCTGGATGCAGAACTTCGGGATCGTGTCGTTCAGGACGGCGAGGCTGGCCGAGGCGGAGGCCGCCGCCTTTTCGAGCGAACCCTGGGAGAGCGGAGCGCTCTTCAGCCGGGCGCGGGCGTTGCCGACCCGGGCGTCGAGGTGCTCGAGGTCGATGCCGAGCTGCTGGGCGAGGTCGCGCAGCTCGTCGGCCCGCTGGAGCAGCGTCCGGACCCACGTCCAGTCGCGGGCGGCCGACGCGTACAGGGTCTCCGCCCGCAGGAGCAGTTTGAGCGCCTGGTCCCGGTGGTCCTCCGCGAGCGCGGTCTCCACGCCCGTACGGACCTGGTCCGTCGGGTAGGGCAATCCCTCCGCCTCGAGCGTCCGGCCCTGCTCGACGACGCGGCGGAGCCGCTCGACGGGGTCGAGTCCGGACGGCGAGTCCATGGAGCCGCTCACGGTTCCTGGGGAACCTCGGCTTCGAGCGTGCGCATGAGACGGGAGAGCGTCGCGTCGGCGTCTTCGAGCTTGCGGGCGCGGAGCTGCTCCGTCGCACGCCGGATCTCGCCGGCGGCCTCGTAGGCCAGCTCGCTATCGGACGGCAGCGAACGGACGCGGGCGGCGAGGCCCCTCGCTTTCGTGAGGAGGCGTCCGAGCGCCTTCTCCGCCGGCTCCGGTTCGGCCGAGGCCGAGGCCTCGGCGGCCGACTCGGCCCCGGGGTCGGAAGATTCCGGCGCCGGCTCGGGAAGCTTCAACTCGTTGATCGCCACCCGGAGCTCGCGGAGCCGCGTCGTCGCCTCGACGAGCTTGCCCCGGCGGAGATGCCGGGTCGCCTCCGCGTGGACGGCTCGGGCCGGGCGCGCGGGTGCGTGGTCGAGGGGGAACGCCTCGAGAGCCTGCGCATGCCGGTCGAGCTCCTGCTCGATCGCGGGCGGCAGCGCCTCGTTCAGGAGCATGAGCGCCCGGGCCGCGATCTGCGCCCCCTCATCGAGGGTCTCGGTCGACAGGTCCGGCTGCGCGAGGAGGGCCTTCACCTGCTCGACGGACTCCTCGACCTCGGCGACCGGCCGCCCGACGACCTCCGCCGAGTCGCGCAGGCGGTCGATCTGGCGGAGCAGGCCCTTCAGGCCTTTCCAGTCGGTCTCGATCCGGCCGAGCTGTTCGTCGGTCGCGATCAGCCGGTCGATCGCCTGCTCGGGACGTCCGGCGTCGACCTCGGCCCGGATCCGGACGATGTCCGACCCGATCGAGACGGCCACCCCCTCGGTGCGCATCGCTCCCTCCCGTTCCTCCAGGGACCGCAACCGGCGGCCGAGGGCATCGTTGGTGGCTTGATGGAGACGAGCTAGGGCGGACCGGAGGAGGGAGAGGGCTTCGACGGTGCGCCCGTCGGCCTGCGTGAGAGCGGCTTGGTGAAGCTCGACCGTCACGTCGGCGGTCGCGACCCCGAGCCGGGAGATGAGACGGAGCGTCCGGTCGAGCTCGTGGGCCGTCTTCTCGACCTGCTCGGCCGTCGGGTCGCGGGCGACGGGACGGGGGGCCGCCGGAGGCGCCTTCGGTCGCGTGCCCGAGGTCGGTACGGCGACGGCCTCGGTGTCGGAAAGACCGCGGAGCGCGTCGACGGCGAGTCCGGTCGGGTAGCCGCAGGTCCCGCAGGACGTCGCCGTGGTCGGGTTCTCGGCCTCGCAGACCGGGCAGTCGGAGGTCGAAGATGCGAGCGTGCTAGACACCTTACTGCCTGCAGAATGGTACGCGAGCGCCCTTAATCCCTACGACGTCGGCTTCTACCCGCCGGAAAACGTCGGGACGACCACGAGGCGCATCGGCGAGTCGATCGGTGTGTCCAGCGGGACGGAGACGCCTCCCACCAGCACCGCAGAGCCCTCCGGCGGATGTCCGAGCTGGCGCAGGAGGGCCCGGACCGACGTGCCGTTCGGGACCCAGTGCACGGACGGGGGCGCGTTCGAGCGTCCGCGGGCGACCGAGACCTCGACGCGGATACCCGAGGGAGCGGGGGAGGCGCTGAGGGGGAGAGCTTCCGGGACGGGCCGTGGACGGCCGGTCCCCTTTGAACTCCCGCGATGCATACGCACCACCAGATCTCGAATCTGGCGCCTTGGCCGGGCTAGGCTACCTCAGCACCCGACTTCCCTCGGAGGGTCACCCCTATTTGGCAGTTCTCCGGCTACCGCCTCCCGAGACCCGCCCGGGTGCGGCCCGGTCCCCCGGCGCACCGGACGGGCCTCCGTTGCGGGCCCGGTCGGACGTCTAGCGTTTCGCGACGGCCGCCTTGAGGCGCACGATCGCGTCGATCCCGTACGGGTCGACCTCGCCGAGCTCGGCGAGGTGCAGCGAGAAGTGGTCGCCGAAGCTCACGCCGTCGAGGAGCGCCTCAAGACGGTCGTCCGAGCGGAAGATGACCCGCTCCGCGACGACCCCGCGGCGGATCAGGAGCCGGCCCAGGTGCGCCATCCCGGTGGAGGTGCTCGGGTCGAGCGTCGCCCCTTCGAGAGCCACGACCGCCCAGCGGCGCGCCTCCGCCTTCGGCATCGCGTCCCAGGCGACGATGGCGTTGTGCAATAGCTCGGGGAACGCATCGAAGTGGGCGAGCCGCTTCGCGTTCTCCTCGACCTGGGTCGCCCACCGCCGCGCGAGCGCAGCGAACGCAACGTCGCCGTAGAACTGCGGGACCCGGGGGCCGACCTTCTTCGCCAGGGCGGCCGGCGCGCCCCGGGGGCTCCCATACTCGGCTTGCCGCTCGGCCAAGTGCGTCGCGACCCGTTCGACGCGGTTCTCGTTCGACTCCGGAAAGTACGTGTCGAGCACGCCGAGAAGCCCTCCCAGCATGTACCCGAGGGCCGCCCGCGGGGGGAGACCGGGCGGTAGGACGACCAACGGCAGGCCATCCCGCTCGGCGCGCTCGGCGAGGACGCCGCCCGACGTCATCACGATCCGAGTCGCCCCTTGCCGGTGGGCCGCGTCGTACGCCGCGAGCGTCTCCCACGTGTTGCCGGAGTAGCTCGTCAGGATCGCCACGCTCGACCGTCCCGCGCCGCGCGGGATCGTGGGTCCGCGACCGATGGAGAGCAGGAGCGCGGTCTCGGCATCGGTGACCCCCCGGACGAGGTCGGCCGCGATCGCCGAGCCGCCCATCCCGGCGACGACGGCGGCCGTCGACTGCCGGGGGAGACGCGCGTCGGCGTCGCGGCCGAGACGGAATCCCTCGCGGAGCTGGTTCGGGAAATCGACGGCGAGGCTTCGCATCCGCTCGGCCCCGGCCCCGACGGCCCCGCGCATCGGCGCCCCGGAGTCTGGGGCGTATTAGCAGGTTGCGGGTTCGTCCCACCGACGGGAGTCGCGAACCGGGGCGCGCGGCCCCCCGTCGAACGAAAGGGATTATCTGGTCGGGTCAACCATTCCACGTTCGCGCGCCACTGTCCTCACGGGGACCGGCGAGCCAAGAGGGTGCCGAATACGCCGGCCGCGGGACCTCCGCCGGCGACGCCGGAGCACCGGCTCTCGACGGGCAATCCGAAGGTCGACGCCATCCTCATGGGTGGCCTGCTCCCGCACCGGCCGTACCTGATCGTCGGCCCGTCGGGGACGGGCAAGACGAAGCTCGCCCTCCAGTTCCTCTGCGAGGGGGTCCGACGCGGGGAGAACGCGCTTCTCGTCACCCTCGAGGAGCCGCCGAACGAGATCCGGGAGAACCACCGGGGCCTCGCCCCCGATCTCGACCAGGTGTGGGTGTTCGACGCCATCCCGGACGTGATGCGGTACGAGCGGGCCCCGTTCAAGGACATCGCGGCGGTCCGCCATTCGGTACGGTTTGCCGATGTGCCCCCGGCGATCCGCAAGACGCCCGAGCTCTCGAGCGTGGAGGTGACGTTCACGGCCCTCGAGCAGACCCTCAAGATGGAGGTCGCCCGCCGCCAGTACTCCCGGCTCGTCGTCGACAGCCTGACCGCGCTGCAGTACTTCTGCATGAAGGGCGTCGACGAGACGCTCGGCGCGCAGACGTTCCTCCGCTTCCTCTCCGACCTTCGACTCACGACCGTCCTCACCGTCGAGGCCGCCGTCGAGGACGTCGAGACCGCCGAACGCCTCCTCGCCCGCGGCGAGATCCGGCTGTTCCGGTGGGAACTCGAGGGCCAGACGGTCCGCGCGATCGGGGTGGAGAAGTACCGCGGGAGCTCCCACGACATCCGGCTCCATCCGTACCGGATCACCTCGCAGGGGCTCGACATGAACCTCGATGCGACGATCAGCCGGGACACCCGACGCATCATCGAACCCGACGTTCCGCTCGTCTCCGTCCCGGTCGCCTCTCCGGTCCCGTCGGACCCGTACGAGGAGATCGCCTCCGACCTCCGGGACCTCGCCGCCGTCGGGCTCGACCCGACGCCGGCGCGGGTCGAGGTCGAGGCGGCGGCCCGGGCCCGCGACGGAGGATCCGGCGAGGATTTCGCTCGACACCTCGGCCTGGCCCGTGGCACGGTGACGGAGATCGCCCAGCACCTCGACCAGAAGCTATTGCAGAGCGGCGACCTGAACGTCCGACGGTCGGCGTTGCGGGTCCAGCGCCTCGGCTCGTTCGGCGCCGACCTCCGGACGGGTACTCCGCCCGGAGGCGCGATCCTGGCGACCCCGCCGGAGGTCGCGAGCCGGCCTCCGCCCCTCCTCGAGAGTTCGGCGACCGGGCCGGTCCCGCCGGTGGGGATCGCGGCGAGGGAGGCTCCTTCACCCCCGGCGCCGTCCCGACGAGCGGCCCCGGAGCCCCCCGCGCTTCCCCCCGCCCCGATGGAAGAGTCGGTCCCCTCGGAACCCGCCCCTCGCCCTAGGGCGGAAACCCCCGCCGCGGCTCCGCCCCCGCC
>DAIQBL010000005.1:0-39987 GCA_036781185.1 Thermoplasmatota archaeon
GGGGTCGGCGAACGTCATCGCCCCCCAGTCGCAGAAGATGACGTCGAACGACCCGGCCCGGAGCGGGACGTCCTCGGCGCTTGCCTGCAGGAGGGGCAGACGGATGCGCGCCTCCTTCGAGAGCGCGCGGGCCTTCCGGAGCTGCGACCGGCTCACGTCGAGGCCGACCGGCCGGCCGCCTTGCCGAGCCAAAGACAACGACCAGCGCGCCGCCCCGCACCCGAGCTCGAGGATCGCCTTCCCCCGGATGGGGCCGAGGAGTCGGAGGGACGATTCCGGGACCCTCCAGAGCCCCCACGCCGCTCCGTTCGTGCCCCCGAGGACCGTTCGGTGGCGGGCGTCGTACTCGTCGCTGTCCCGGTCCCAGGAGCGGCGGTTCTGGCGGACGTGTCCGTCCGAGCGTCCGGATCGCCCGGTCTTCGGCTTCGCCATCGTCGGGACTCGCCCACGATGGGGCAGTCGGATAACCTCTCCCCGGACGACGCGGGCGAAGGGTGTCAGTCGATCCGGGACAGGTCGAGCCGGAAGAATTTCATTCCGGGCACGAGGCGGTCCCCGTACGGGGCGATCTCCCGGAATCCGAGGGTCCGATAGAGCCGTTGCGCCGCCTCCATCTCCGCCAGCGTGTCGAGGGAGATCCCCCGGTAGCGGCGCGCGAGGGCCAACGCGACCACCCGGTCGACCAACGCCCGTCCCAGGCCCGAGCGTCGGTACGCCGGCCGGACGAAGAGTCGCTTCAACTCTCCGTCGTCGTCCGGGCCGGGTCGAAGCGCCGCACAGCCGGCGAGCCGCCCGTCGACGCGCGCGAGAAGGAGGGCGCCGCCCGGCGGACTGTACGACCCGGGGAGGTCGGCCAGCTCGGAATCGAAATCCTGGAAGCAGAGGTCCGTGGTCAGCGACCGTTCGTACTCCCGGAACAATCGGCGAATGCTCGCGAGGTCCCGGGCCGTCCGGACGTCACGGATTGCGAGGGCGGATTCGGAAGTCCCGATTCGCTCCACGACCCGCGTCACGGCCCCGCAGCTCTCCGCGGCCGAAAGCCGCTCGGGGGTGGAAAGATTAGGTAGGCTAACTATTTATGCGCCTGATAAATAGCCCAACGAACGAAAATGGCCGTCCACCGAGCCTCCGTGAGCCCGGCCGCCAACGAACACGTGATGATCGGCGGATTCCGGACGGCCACGCTCACGTTCAAGGCGTGGCTGCGCGAGGTCCTCCCGAGCCACGGCCTCGGGCCGGCCCAGTTCTTCACCCTCAGCGACATCGCGGAGCACGGCCCGCTGAGCGCGGCCCATCTCGCTTCCTACCGATGCGTCAGCCCTCCGGCGGTCAGCGTCGTGGTCGATGACCTCGTCCGGGCCGGCTGGATCGAGCGCCGCCGGTCGGAGAAGGATCGCCGCGAGGTCGTCCTGACGATCTCGGAGTCCGGTCAGAAGCTCCTCGGCGAGCTTTGGCAGGAAATCGGTCGACGGATGGCCGTCGCGACCCGCTCGATCCCCCGGAAGGACCTGGAGACGACCGCCCGGGTCCTGAGCTCGCTCGCCGTTCCCCCGCCCCTCTTCGCTCCCCTCGGAGGCCTCGCATGAGCGCGCCGGAGAAACTGTTCGACGGCCGACCGTACGACCCGGTGTACGGCCGGACGCTGCTCGCCATCCTCGCGGTGATGGCGCTGATGGTCACCTACGTCGAGACGATGGTCCTCCCGGCGTTCAAGCAGTTCTACGTCTTCTTCGACCAGACCGGTGGCAACTTCTCGACGATCGCGTGGATCCTCTCGGCGTACCTCCTGGTCGGCGTCGTCGTGACGCCGATCTTCGGCAAGCTCGGCGACCTGTACGGCAAGAAGCGAATGCTCGTGCTCGTCATGAGCGTCTACGCCGTCGCCGTGACCGTCGCCGGGTTCACCCCGAACATCGGCGCCGCCTTCGGGGTCAGCCGGCCGAACCAGATCTACGTCCTGATCGCGGTCCGGGCGATCCAGGGCGTCGGAATGGCGATGTTCCCGCTCGCCTTCTCGATGATCCCGGAAGTGTTCCCGCCCCGGCGCGTCGGGCAGGCGCAAGGGATCGTGGCCGCGATGTTCGCCGCGGGCGCCTCCGGCGGGCTCGTCGGCGGTGGGTATCTCGCCCAAACGTACGGCTGGCAGGCGACGTACCACACCGTCATCCCGATCGCGGTCACCCTCGTGATCCTCTCGATCATCTTCCTGCGCGAATCGTCCCGGCACGCCAACCCGTCGATCGACTTCCCCGGCGTCGCGACGCTCGGCTTCGGCCTCGCGACCCTGATGTTCGGCATCAGCGAAGGGTCGGACTGGGGCTGGACGAACTGGACGGGCGGCCACATCGGGTCCGCGACGTTCGGCGTGCCGGAGTTCTTCCTTCTCGCCCTCATCGGGTTCGTGCTGTTCGTCGCCTGGGAGCCCCGGGCCAAGAACCCGGTGGTGAACTTCACGGCGCTCCGACCGCGGAACATCTGGGTGTCGAACGCCGCCGGCGTCATCGCCGGCCTGCTGATGTTCCTCGTCTTCACGGCCGAGACGGTCCTGATCGAGTTCCCGTACGGGCCGGGGTTCAACCAGACGGAGCTCCAGATGGGGCTCGTCGCCCTCCCGTCCACCATCTCGATGCTGATCTTCGGGCCATTCCTCGGCCGGGCCGTCGGCTCGCGCGGGCCGAAGCCCGTGATGGCGCTCGGCTTCGGGATCTCGGCGATCGGGGCCACCGCGCTCGTCTTCGTCCACGGCCAGCTGATCGACCTCGCGGTCCTGCCGATCTTGCTGCTCGTCGGCAACGTCGCGGTCCTGATCTCGATGACCAACGCGATCGTCCTGACGGCCGACCGGACCGAGCTCGGAATGCAGACCGGGATGAACCAGACGTTCCGGAATCTCGGGAGCGCGATCGCCCCGGTCCTCGTGACGTCGATCCTCGGCAGCTTCCTCGTGACCTACTACGTCCGGACCCCGATCGGCCCCGTGCCGTTCCAGGGGTACGGCGCGACCGGGTTCGAGGTCGTCTTCGCGATCACCGCGGCGCTGTCGGTCGCGGGATTCCTGTTCACGCTCGCGCTCCGGAACTTCCGGTACCTCGCGGACGGCAGCCGGCACACCGGGGCGGCCCCTGCGCCGACCGCCACCGCGGCGGTCGCCGAACCGGCGCCCGCGACCGCGTCTCCCGCCGACTGAGGGGGCGGCGGGGGGGGCCCCGCCGGGTCGCATCGCCGTTCCCGCGCGCGACTTTCCACCGTGTCGTATATCTAGCGTCCGGCCGTCGCGCGGGGGATGACCGCCGTCCGCCACCTACTGTTGGGCGCCGCCACCCTGTTCGTCGCCGTCCTGATGTTCGTCCCCGCCGGGTCGATCGGCGCCCCGGCCCCGGACGGCCACACGGCGAGTCCGACGACCGCGGCGTCCGCCACCTCGATCGCCTCGCGCGTCGAGGCCGAGCTGCGCGCGGCCCACGTCCCGGCCTCCGAGGTGTTCCTGCCGAACTTCCATCCGCCGGTGACGCTCCAGAGCGGCACGATCACCCCGACGTACGCGCAAGCGCCCGCCCCGATGGGGATCGGCGACCTCGGCGTGCAGAAGGTGAACGGCCGGGACGTTGGGACGGTCTCGTACACGTCGAGCGTGGAGGCGACCGTCACCCTGAACGCCCTCAATTCGAGCTACGTCGACGGCTACGGCCCGGACTCGGTCTCGATCCAGCTCAACACCGTCCTGACGAACGTCGACCTGTTCAACCACACGGACAACCAGTTCTGGATCCAGAACGTCCCGGTCTACGTCGAGTCGACGCACACGCTCTACATCGTCGACAACATCTGGAACTTTTCGAGCCCGTCGTTCCTGTTCACGCAGAACTCCCTCTGGTCGTACCGCGGCGTGCCCGTCCCGCCGGCCTACTACTTCGGGAACGGCCCGTCGTGGTCGACGATGATGCCGTTCACGGTCCGGGTCTACAACAACGCCACGGTCCTGAACGACCGCCCCACGGTGTTCCTGAACTATTCGATCACGCTCTCGAGCGGCCGGACGGTGTCCGGGTCGTACGACAAGGTCGAGTTCAACTCGACCGGGTCCGCCCGGCCGACCCATCCCGCCCCCGCGCCGACGTTCCAGATCGACGGCCAGCAGTTCGGGGCGAACGGGTACCTCCCGAACGACGCGGAGATCACCCTGATCGGCTCGAACAACGGTTGCACGACGTCGGTGTACGACGTGAACGCCACGATGACCCTCGCGACCCTCCCGAACGCGAGCGCGGTGTACGCGCCCGTGCCCTCCGCCCTCGACTTCGGGTTCGACACGGGCGAGACCTCCGAGGGGATCTCGGTCTGGTCGGGGCCCGGGTTCGTCGCCCACCTCGCGCCCGGACCTTCGCTTCTCCACCCGCTGTGGGGCATGACCGGCGCGGTTTCCGGGTTCATTCCCGTGACGTTCCACGTCCAGCCGGCGAACGCGTTCGTCTTCGCCTCCGCCGGGACGAAGTTCAGCTCGTCGACGGCCGCCTGGGCGCCCCTGCTCGCGAACGGGCTCGGGCAGTTCCAGCTCCCCCCGGGCCGCTACTCGTTCGAGTTCCTGCTGGCCGACCACACGAGCCGGATCGTCCATGTGGCGACGGGGATCTCGACCGCCGTCGTGCTCGCCCCGAACCCCTCGGTCGGGATCGACACCCCGCTTGGCGCGTGGGGGAACGCCGAGCTCGCGAACATCTCGCAGCCCGGAGGCGCCGGAACGCTCGCGAACCCGTACGTCCTACTGAACGGCGGGTCCGCGACGATCGACCCGCTGTTCGGGGAGTTCAACGACTTCCAGTTCCCGGTGTTCTCCGGCATCTTCCTGGCCCACACGAGCGCCTACGTGACGGTCGAGAACGCGCCGTCGTTCTCCGTGACCTACTCGCTTCCGGTCGAAGCGGCGGCCGTGGCGGGATCCGGCCTGCCCACGACGAACTTCCTCCAGCAGGTGTACCTGTACGCGGACCACGTGTCGGTCGTGAACAACCCCGTCCTCGCCGGCTGGTTCAACTCGTTCCTCAGCGGGACGGTGGACGCCAACCTCCTGTTCTGGAACTCCTCGCACGACCTGGTCGCGGGCAACACGTTCCAGGACGCGAGCGTCGCCCTCGACATCTACGGCGGCTCGCACAATGTCGTCTCCGGCAACACGTTCTCCGCCTCGTACCCGGTCGCGGCGAACCCCTCGGGGATCGAGAACGACCCGGGGAACGAGACCGGGATCCTCCTCTCGGCGAACGGCGACCTCGTCTACAACAACCTCTTCGACCTCCCGATCCCCGCGATCACCCCGACGTCGGACCTCCTGACGTTCGTCGCGGTCTCGTACGTCGACGCGTGGAACGCCTCCTCAGCCCCCGCGAGCCACGTCCGGACCGTGAACGGCTTCCCGCTCTCCGGGAACATCCTCGGCGGGGCGCGGGAAGGAGGGAACTTCTGGTCGGTCTACGGAACGCCCTCGAACCCGTACGGAACGCTGCCGTTCAATGCGTCCGGCGGGATCACCAACGGGGGAGACTACCTGCCCCTCACGCGGTCGCCGCTCTACCGGGTCGTCGTCCGGGAGAGCGGGCTCCCCTTCGGGACTCCCTGGTCGGTCGACCTGAACGGCACCGTCCGGACAAGCACGTCGCTTTCGATGGTGTTCTTCGACCCCGCCGGCTCGTACGTCTACACGGTCGGGCCGGTCCCCGGATATAGCGCGAGCCCGTCGTACGGCGCGATCCGGGTGCACGGGGGCGCGGCGTACCTCACGGTCCACTTCACCTGAGGATCCACCCGCCGTGCGGCTCCCGGAACGCGCGCCAATCGAACGCCGTCGCGCGAGGCCTTAAGCGGCCGACCTCCGTCCGGCGCCCATGGAGGCCTACGACCGCACCATCGAGTCGTTGGTCGACCTCGCCTACGCCTCCGCGGAAGGAGCGCGCCGACAGGGGCTCGACCCCGAGCTCGTCCCCGAGATTCCGCGCGCGCAGGACATGGCGATGCGGGTCGAGAAGCTCCTCGCCCACCTCCACCTCGACGGGATCGCGGTCGAGATCCGGGCGCTCTGCGAACGGATGCCCCGCGAGGACGTCGCGGTCGCGATCGCCCGCCGCCTCGCGAACGACCCGGCCCGGGGCGCGGACCTCGAGTCCCGCCTCGATGCCGCCCTCCGCGTCGGCCTGGCCGTCCTGACCGAGGGGATCCTCGTCGCCCCGCTCGAGGGGCTCGCGGAGGTCCACCTTCGGCCGGGCCGGAACGGGTCGTACGTCGAGCTGTACTACGCCGGCCCGATCCGGGCCGCCGGCGGGACGGCGCAGGCGCTCTCGGTGCTCCTCGCCGACGTCATCCGGCGCGACCTCGGTCTCGCGGCGTACGAACCGACCGACCTCGAGGTCGGCCGGTACCAGGAGGAGATTCCGCTCTACAAGCACCTCCAGCACCTCCAGTACGTCCCGAGCGGACCGGAGATCGCGGCCGTCGTCCGGCATGTCCCGGTCTGCATCTCGGGCGAGTCGACCGAAGGCGACGCCGAGGTGAGCGCCTTCCGGAACGTGCCGAGGATCCCCACGAACGGCGTCCGCGGCGGCGCCTGCCTGGTCATCGCGGAGGGGCTCTGCCAGAAGGCGACGAAGCTCCGCAAGGTCGTCGAGAAGCTCGGGGTTCCCGGGTGGGAGTTCCTCGCGGAGCTCGGGCACCACACCGGCGGCGAGGCGGCCGACGGTCCCCCGAAGTACCTCCGGGAGGCGCTCGGGGGGCGACCGGTGCTCGCCTACCCCGGGCGACCCGGGGGCTTCCGACTGGCCTACGGACGCGCCCGGACCGCCGGCCTTGCGGCGTGCGCGGTGAACCCGGCGACGATGGTTCTCCTCCGGGACTTCGTCGCCGTCGGCACCCAGCTGAAGATCGAGTACCCCGGGAAAGCCTCCGCGATGGCGGTGTGCGACACGATCGAGGGCCCGATCGTCGAGCTGACGGACGGGACCCTGACCGCCGTGAACGACGTGGGCCGGGCCCGCGAGCTCCTGCCGAGGGTCCGCCGATTGGTCGACCTCGGCGAGATCCTCGTCCCGTTCGGGGAGTTTCTCGAGAACAACCGCGCGCTCGTCCCGGGGGCCTACTCACTCGCCTGGCACCTCGAGGAGCTGGCGGCGGCCGGCGCCCCCCTCGACCGGGCGTACCACCCGACGTACGACGAAGCGGTCGAGGTCGCCCGGACGTACGGCGTCCCCCTCCACCCGCGCTTCTCGCTGTTCTGGCACGACCTCACCTCGGGGGCTGTCGCCGACCTGTCCGGGTGGGTCGAATCGTCCGGCCGGGTCGTCGACGGCCGGCTGGAGCTTCCGTGGCTGGCCGAGCGGCGGGAGCAGCTCGTCTGGCTCGCCGCCCTCCATGGGCCGATGGGGGAGGCATTGCTGCGGCTCGAGCCCACCAGCACCGAGGCCCTCCTCGGCGGGCTGGGACTCGCCGCCGTGGGGGAGAGGGTCGTGCGGCGCGTCGCGGTCGACCGACCGGAGCCGGACGTCCTCGCTCTCGTCTCCCGCCTGGCAGGGTGTACCGTCCGAGCCAAGGCTCCGTCGCGGGTGGGGGCCCGGGTCGGCCGGCCGGAGAAAGCCCGGCAGCGCCAGATGAGCCCGAACGTCCACGTCCTGTTTCCTCTCGGCGCCGCCGGGGGACCCCACCGCTCCGTGTCGGAGGCGGCCCGCGCGACGATCAACGGCGCGGTCCCGATCGCCCTCGGGCTCCGGGCGTGCCCGGCGTGCGGGCGGTCGACGGTCTGGCTTCGGTGCTCCTGCGGGACCCACACCGAGCCGACCGGCAAGGTCGTTCAGCAGCCGCTCCCGGTCGCCCCGATCTGGGCGGACGCGGTCCAGCGGCTCGGCATGCGCCGGCCGCCGGAGGTGAAGGGCGTCAAGGGCCTCACCTCGAAGGGCAAGGTCCCCGAGATGCTCGAGAAGGGCCTCCTGAGGGCGCGGCACGGGATCTCGGTCTACCAGGACGGAACCGCCCGCTTCGACCTCACCGACCTCCCGCTGACCCATTTCCGGCCGAAGGAGGTCGGGATCGGGGTGGAACGCGCCCGCGCCCTCGGCTACACGTTGGACTGGTCCGGCGCCCCGCTCGTCGACGACGGGCAGCTCGTGGAGCTCGCCCCGCAGGACCTGATCGTCTCCCGGAGCTGTGGCGCGTACCTCTGGCAACTGTCGAAGTTCCTCGACGAGGAGCTCGTGGCCTTGTACAACCTCGAGCCGTTCTATGGCGCGGCCCGGGCCGACGACCTCGTCGGCGCGCTCGTCATCGCCCTCGCCCCCCACACGTCCGGCGGGGTGGTCGGCCGAGTGATCGGGTTCACGGACGCGGAAGCGTGCTTCGCCCACCCCGTCTTCCACGCGGCGAAGCGACGCAATTGCGACGGCGACGAGGACTCGGTCACCCTGCTCCTCGACGGACTGCTGAACTTCTCGCGCTCGTACCTCCCGGAGAACCGGGGGGCGCTGATGGACAAGCCGCTCGTCCTGACGACCCGGCTCGACGCGACCGAGGTGGACAAGGAGGCCCACAACGTCGACGTCGTCGCCCGCTACCCGCTCGCGCTCTACCGCGCCGCCGCGGAGGGGCGAACAGCGAAGGAGGTCGAGTCGCTCGTGGAGACCTTGGGTCGGAGGCTCGGCCGCGACGACCCCCTCACCGGGTTCGCCTTCACCCACGACACCTCCGACATCGCCGGCGGGCCCGTCCGCTCGGCGTACCGCCAGTCGGAATCGATGGAGCGGATCGTCGAACAGTCGCTCGTGCTGACCTCGCAGATCCGCGCGGTCGACGTCGCGGACGCGGTCACGCTCGTCCTCAACTCCCACTTCCTGCCCGACCTGATGGGGAACCTGAAGAGCTACGCGACGCAGAAGTTCCGCTGCAAGAGCTGCAACGCCTCGTACCGCCGGCCCCCGCTTTCGGGCAAGTGCTCGGCGCCCGGAGCTCGGGGCGCCCCATGCGGCGGAGCGCTCACGCCGACCGTCTTCGAGGGGGCGGTGCGGAAGTACCTCGGCCTCTCGCAACGCCTCGCCGCCACGCCGGGGGTGACGCCGTACGTCCGGCAGCGGGTCGAGCTGCTCGAATCGTCCCTCGCGACGATGTTCCCCGGCACCCCGCAGCAGGCGACCCTGGACCGGTTCGCGCCGACGCCGGAACCGAAACCGGCCCCCGCGGCAACCCCCATATAGCGCGACCGACGTCCGCCCTCGGCGGGCTTGTGGGGTAGTCTGGACTATCCTGTTGGCCTTCGAAGCCAACGACCTGGGTTCGAAGGGCCGGCGCGACCGGTCCGGTCGCGCCGACGCGAAACTCCCAGCAAGCCCGTCCCGGCTCGGAGATGGAATCCTGGCCCCACTCCCTCCCCGGAGTCTGTCGCCGAGGAGCGGGATCCGAACTTCGCCAGCACCGTGCACGGGAGCCTCTGTCGCCCGGCAAAGTTGGTATTTAGTATACTAAAGTCAGTAAAGGAAAGAACTTTAGAATACTAAAGTGATGATGGATTAAGTAGCCGGGTCGCTCTCCGAGGGACCATGTGCGCCTACGCGGAACCCGCCTTTGGACCGGAGCTTGCCCTCCTCCCTCAACGAACCCCCGCCTCGCGACGGGACGCCATCGCGCTCTCCGTCCTTCGGGAGGAGCTCGAAGGGGCCTCCCCCGAGTGGACCGTCTCGCAGGAGCTCGCGCGACCCGTCGATCGCGCGGATTCGGCCCGCGCCGCTCGCCCCCGATGGGGGCGGCTCCTCAGTCGACGTGCCTATGCCCCGGACCCCTGCGTCGCGCGCTCACCCACGTGACGACGCAGGGGCCCGCTACCCGGACCCGACCGACCGTGCGGGGCGCCGGCTCGCCGATTCGACCAACGCGCGCGCCCCCGGACCCGGCTAGCGCCGACCGACGCTCTTCCGCTGAACCCCTTCCTCGAGGGAACCGGACTGCCAACCCGGGCGTCCCGTCCGTTGATGCAACGCCGGGGCGATGGACAGCACGGAGCCCCGGACCGTCGTCTCGAGCTCTTGGCCGTCCACCCATCCGAGCTCGCGGACCACCTTCGGCGGCACCGAGACGAGCCAGCGGTAGTACACCGTTCCTTGGTATTCGCGGTTCACGACCTTGTGGATCCGCATCGCTTCCCGTCCTGGTGCCGCCGCACGCGGGAATATTTAGGGTTCTAATAATGTCATGGGCTAAATAGCGGGGAACGCGATGGCCCCGTCGATGCTTCCTCAGTACCCGGAGCCGAGGATGCGGGCACTCGCGCGCAATGTCCTGCGGAACACGCTCCGAGTGAAGCGCGGAGAAAACCTCCTGATCGAGACTTGGAGCACGACGCTACCCTGGGCCGAGGCGACCGTCCTCGAGGCCCGGATCCTCGGCGCCCGGCCGATGCTGCTCCTCGAGGACGAGGCGACGTACTGGAAGAGCCTCGCCGAGGCCCCGGTTGCCCACGTCGGCCAGACCGGAAGCCACGACTGGGCCGCCCTGAAGGCGTCGGACGCCCACCTGTACTTCTACGGACCGATGGACACGGAGCGAGAGGAAGCGCTCCCGGACTCGGTGGCCCGCCGGGTCTCGGCGAACGACCACGAGTGGTTCCGTCTCGTCGGGAAGTTTGGGGTCCGGTCCGCACGGTTCGACCTCGGTCGTACGAGCGAGTTCTCGGCAAAGCGGTACGGCGTGGACGTCGCCGAATGGCGCCGCGAGCTGATCGACGGCGCGACGGTCGACCCGCGAACCCTCCAGCGGGACGGGGCGCGGATCGGCGAGATCTTCCGGCGGGGCCGCGACGCGCACGTCACTCATCCCAACGGCACGGACCTCCACTTCCGCCTCGCCGGCCGCCGACCGAAGGTCGACGACGGGGTCGTCGACGAGGCGGACGTCCGAGCCGGGAACGTCGTCGCCGTCGTCCCGAGCGGCGTCACGATCGTCTCGGTCGACGAGACGTTCGCCGAGGGTCGGTTCGTCGGTAACATCACGGGCGTGATGTTCGTCCCCAACGGCGAGCGGGCGATCGAGGGCGGCGACTGGACGTTCCGGCGCGGGCGCCTCACCAAGTACGACTTCGAGCGGGGCGGCGACGACTTCCGTCGCGAGTTCGAGCGGTCCGGGCCGTCGAAGGGCCGGCCCGCTCTTATCGCGGTCGGGCTCAACCCGCGGATCTCGTCCATCCCGCTCATGTTCGACCAGGAGCGGGGCGTGGTCACCATCGCGGTCGGCCGAAACTCCTGGGTCGGGGGCCGCACCCGCGCGCCGCACTTCGCCGCCTACCAGTCGCTCCGCGGCGCCACCCTCCAGGTGGACGGCGAGACGGTGGTCGACGCCGGCGCGGTCGCCTAGGCGGCGGGGCCCTAGGCCTACCGGAAGTACGCGGACGCCCCGGAGTCGGCCGCCGCGCGCTTCTCCTCTTCGGCTTTCGCCGCCTCGAGGACGTCGAGCGCGAGCATGGCGTTCAGCGGGATGAGCCGGATCCGCCCGGCGTCCTCGGCGACCGAGCCGTCGAGTTCGATGGCGAGGGAGTTGTCCCCGCCGACCGACACGAGGCCCCGGTACACCCCGGTCGACACGAGCGCGTCGTCGCGGGTCCCGGCCGACCGGACCCGGACCTTCGAGCCGACGGTGAGCGCGATCGCGGGCTTCTTCGCCGCGGTCGCGGCGTCGGACGTCACCGGCTCCCTCCCTTGGACTTGGCGGCCTTCGGCGTCGGGGCGGGCGCGGGCGGTTGCTGGAGCTGGGCGGCGCTCCACTTCTCGGCGAGTGCTTGCACGTGATTCACGGTCTCCCGGTATCGCTTGAGGGCGTTCTGGGCGTTCGCTTCGGTGAAGTCCCAGGCGCGCGCGAGGTTCCCGTATCGGATCCGGTACCCCTTGCGTCCCTTGCCGTCCTGCGCGCCCCCGACCTCCTCCAAAAGGTCGAGGGACTTGAGTTTGTTGATGTGCCGGTACACGGACGATTTCGGCGTCTTCAGGGCGATGGCGAGCTCCTCCGCGTACCACGCGCGCGCCGGGTCGCGGAGCAGGCAATCCCGCATCAGCCGGTAGGCGATCGATTCGCCGACCGGCCCATCGCCCCCGCGCCCGTCGTCGCTCGGGGATAGGTAGCCGACGAGGCGGAGGAACTCGACGAGCACCTCGTCGAAGTCGTTGACCGGCGTCAGGGGGGTGGCGTAGCGAAGCTGCAGCTCGAACGGCATCCGGTTCGACCGACGTCAGGGCGTCCTCCCGAAAAAGGCGACCCCGCGCCCGCGGCCCGACAAACGATTTGACGCGCCGGCCCGTGGGCGCGCCGTGACGTTCTCCCTGGAGCGCCCGGAGACCGTCGCGGAGGCGCTCCGCCTCCTGTCGGACCGCTCGGCCGCTCCGGCGGTCCCGTTCGCCGGCGGCACCGACGTACTCCTCGACCTCGACGACGGGCGTTTCGCGCCGCGGACGGTCGTCTCGCTCGCCCGGCTGCCGTGGCGCACGCTGAAGTGGGAGGGGACCCAGCTCGTCGTCGGCTCCACGCTGCCCCTCGCCCGATTGGTCGCCGACCCGAGCGCGCGGGCCCGGCTCCCTGGTCTCGTCGACGCCGCGGAGGCGGTCGGCAGCCTCGCCCTCCGGCATCGGGCGACCCTCGGTGGCAACCTCGGACGCGCCGCGCCCGCCTCGGACCTGATCCCGATCCTGCTCGCGACCGGGGCCGTCGTGCGGGTCGTGTCCCGAGCCGGCCCCCGGGAGGTACCGGTCGCCCAGTTCGTCCGGGGGTCGCGCGAGACCGCCCTCGACCCGGGGGAGCTGATCGAATCGGTCGCGATCCCGGCGGCCCCCCGGTCGGCGTACGTCTGGCAGCGGGTCCGGCCGGCGAATGACGTGAGCCAGGTGGGCGTCGCCGTCGCCTGGACGGGAGCGCCTCCGGCCTGGCAGGTCGCCCTCGGCGGGGTCCTCCCGGTCCCGCTCCGGATCGTGGAAGCGGAGGCGGTCCTTCAGGGGGAGGACCCGAATCCGGCGGCGGTCGAGCTCGCGAGCCAGGCGGCCGCGACCCGCGCCCCGTTCGCGACCGACCGACGGGCCACCGAGTCGTACCGTCGACGCCTCGTCTCGACGCTCCTCCGCCGGGCGGTCCGGCGGGCCCTCGCTCCGCCGGGGAGCCGATGACCGGTCCCCTCGCCCTGACCGTCAACGGCCAGAAGCGCCGTCCGCCGGACGTCCCGGACGACGAGCGGCTCCTCGACACCCTCCGGTGGCGGCTCGGCCTGAAAGGCACCAAGGAAGGGTGCCGGACCGGGGACTGCGGGGCGTGCACCGTGCTGGTGGACGGCGAGACGACGCTGTCGTGCCTGACGCTCACCCACGAGGTGGCCGGGCAATCGATCACCACCATCGAGGGGATCGGGGACGACGCCGTCGGACGACGGGTCCAGGAGGCGTTCGCCTCGGAGAGCGCGCTTCAATGCGGCTACTGCACGCCCGGTTTCGTCGTCGCGCTGACCGGAGTACTGCGGGAGGTCGGACCGAACGCCCCGAGCTCGGCCGTGCTCGACGGGCTCCAGGGGAATCTCTGCCGGTGCACCGGCTACCTCGCGATCCGCCGGGCCGTCGAGCGCGCCCGCGAGGCGAAGCGATGACCCGGAGCGATGCGGCCCTGAAGGTGCGCGGCGCGGCGGGGTACGGCCTCGACCTCGAGGCCCCGGGGATGCTGCACGCGGTCCTCGTCCCCGCCCCGTTCGCCGCCGGCATGATCCGGTCCGTCGACCTCACGGCCGCACGCCGCGCCCCCGGCGTCGCCGCGGTCGTCGGAGCGTCGGACCTGCCGAAGCTTCTCCCGCACGGAGGCGACACGGAGCGGCCGGTGTTCCCGTCGAATCAGATCCTGTATCGGAACCAGCCGATCGCGGCGGTCGCGGCGGCGAGCCTTGCCGAGGCCCGGGCCGCCGCCCGGCTCGTCCGGGTCGACATCGCCCCCGTGACCCCGGTGCTGGACATCGAGGACCGGTTCCCGGAATGGCCGGCGGACCTCGCCTCCGATGCGCCCGGCGTCGTCGCGCACGTCCATGCGCGGCACGGCGACCTCGCCCGGGCGTTCCGGTCGGCCGACCTCGTGCACAGCGAGACGTACCGGACGAGCGGCGTCCAGCACGTGGCGCTCGAGCCCCACGCGTGCCTCGCGGAGGTCCGGGACGGCACGTGGTACGTGACCACCACGACCCAGACGCCGTTCGGGGTCCGGGAGGACGCCGGGGAGATCCTCGGGGTCCCGCCGGAGTCCCTCGTCGTCGAGGGGACCTGGGTCGGCGGGGGGTTCGGGGGGAAGGGCGCGGCGTTCCTCGAGCCGTACGCGCTCGTCCTCGCCGCCGCGTCGGGTCGTCCGGTCCGGCTCGCCTTCGGGTACCGGGAGGAGTTCCTCCTCGGGCGCACGACGCTGCCCACCGTGATCCGGCTCGACACCGCGGTCGCGAACGGGTCGATCACCGCCCGTCGTGTCCGCATGCTGCTCGATACCGGCTCCTCCCTCCCCGGCCGGGACTTCGCGACCGGATACGCCATCGGGTTCCTGCTCGGACCGTACCGGGTCCCGGTGTTCGAGATGGAGGGCTACGCGATCCGGACGAACAAGCCCCCGTTCGGCCCCCACCGGGGCCCCCTCGCCCCCCAGTGCGTCTTCGCCATCGACTCGCACACGGACAGTCTCGCCCGCCGCCTCGGGGCCGACCCGGTCGAGTTCCGGCGCCGGCACGTCTGGCGCGAGGGGGACCGGACGGCGCTCGGGCAACCCGTCGGCCCGTTCGGGGCCGACGCGGGGCTCGAACGCGCGGCCGCGACGGTCGCCGAGTGGCGGCGCTCGCTTCCCGCGGGGACCGGCATCGGCGTAGGGATCGGGTTCTGGTCGACATCGACCGGCGCCGGCGGGGAGGTCCGGCTCCGCCTGACGGCCCGCGAGCTCGTCGTCGAACAGGCGGAGCACGAGGTCGGGAGCGGGAGCGTGGTCCGGGGCCTCGTGGCGGTCGCCGAACGCTACTTCGGCCTCCCGGAGGACCGGATCCGCGTCGTCGACTCCCCGACCTCCACGGCGCCGTACGACTCCGGGGTGTTCGGCAGCCGGACGGTCGGCGCGCTCGGACGGGCCATCGAGTCGGCCGGGGGATTGCTCCTCAAGGAGCTTGGCCGGCGGGCCAAATCGAAGGGGCTCGTCCGGCTCCAGTCCGGCCCGAAGGGGCTCCTCGTGGTCGAGGGGACGCGGAAGATGCCGGTCGCGGAGCTTCTGACGGCCGCAGAACGGTCGGGGGGCCTCGTCGCCGAGGGCCGCCACTACGGGCGCTCGGGCGCGATCGACGACTCGCGGGTCGTGGAGGGCACCTTCTACCCCTACACCGACTTCACCGCCGCCGTCCACGTGGCGGCCGTCCGGGTCGACCGGGAGACCGGGAGCGTCAGCGTCCTCCGGTACGCGGCGTTCCACGACGTCGGGACTTCGCTCGACCCGGCCATGATCCGGGGCCAGGTCGAGGGCGGGGTCGTCATGGGCCTCGGGACGGCGCTCACCGAGGAGACGCTCTGGACCCCGGACGGACGGATGCTCAACCCGGGGCTGCTCGACTACCGGATCCCGACGATCCTCGAGGTTCCGCCGATCGACGTCGTCGCGATCGAGGGGTTCCTCGGAGCCGGGCCCTTCGGTGCGAAGGGGGTCGGCGAACCCCCGATCATCCCCGTGCCCGCGGCGGTGGCGAACGCCGTCGCCGACGCGACCGGTGCGCGCGTCGCGGAACTTCCCCTCACGCCGGAGCGCGTGGCGCGAGCGCTAAAGCTCCTCTAGGCTCCGCGCCGCTCACGATGCTCGACCGGACGGAGATCGTCGAGCTCCTCGCCGACTACCCGACGTCGCCGATCGTCGCCTCGGTCGGCTCCCACTCGGCGCTCGACATCGCGGACGGCGCGGTCACCGAGGGGTTCCATACGCTGATCCTCGCCCAGGCTGGGCGGGAGGCCACGTACTCCCAGTACTACCGCGCCCGGCGGGACGCGTCGGGCAAGGTCGTCCGCGGCTGCGTCGACGACGTCTGGACGTACCCGAAGTTCGCCGACCTCGCGAAGTTCGCGACCCAGGAGCGGCTCCGGTCGGCGGGCGCGCTCGTCGTCCCCAACCGGGCCCTCAGCTCCTACGTGCCGCTCGACACGATCGAGTCCGAGTTCCGAGTGCCGCTCGTCGGCTCGCGCGCGCTCCTCCGCATCGAGGAGCGCAGCGAGCGCGAGAACTACTACACGCTCCTCGAGTCGGCCGGGATCCCGACCCCGACGAAGATCGACGAGCCGAAGTCGATCGACGGGCTTGCGATCGTCAAGCTCCCCCACGCCCAGAAGCGGCTCGAGCGCGGGTTCTTCACCGTCGCGAGCCCCGCCGAGTATGAGCGGAAGAGCCGGGCGCTGTTGGACAACGGCACGATCCGGCCGGACGACCTCGCGACCGCCCGGATCGAGCGATACGTGATCGGCCCGGTGTTCAATTTCAACTTCTTCTTCTCCCCGCTCCTCCCCCGCTCCGAGGGGCTCGAGCTCCTCGGCGTCGACGAGCGGCGGGAGAGTTCCCTCGACGGCCTGGTCCGGCTCCCGGCCGCCCAGCAGCTCGAGCTCGCCGAGGCCGGCCGCCTCCCCGAGTACACGGTGGTCGGGCACGGGACGCTGACGGTCCGCGAGTCGATCCTCGAGGACGTCTTTCGGCTCGGCGAGAAGTTCGTCAACGCGGCCGCCGGGCGCTACCCACCGGGGATCCTCGGCCCGTTCTGCCTGCAGACGTGCCTCGACAAGGACGGCCGGCCGACGGTGTTCGACGTCGCCGCCCGGATCGGGGGCGGCACGAACATCCACCTCGGGCTCGGCCACCCGTACGGCAACGCGCTCTGGCGGGAGCCGATGAGCTCCGGTCGCCGCCTCGCCCGGGAGATCCGCCTCGCGCTCGACGACGGCCGCCTCGCGGAGATCGTCACGTGAGCGCGACCGCCCCGCCGACGCCGGTCGTGGTCCTCCGGGAGAGCCCGCTCCAACCATTCCATGAGGCCCACGGCGGCCACATGGTCCCGTTCGCCGGGTGGAACCTGCCGCTGTACTTCTCCGGCATCCTCGCCGAGCACGCGGCGGTCCGGTCGTCGGTCGGGCTGTTCGACGTCTCGCACATGGGGATCGTCACTCTGGACGGCGCGAGCGCCCCCCCGCTCGTCTCCCGACGGACGACGGCGGACGTCGCCCGTCTCGGGCCGGGGCAGTGCCGGTACACGTTCCTCCTCGACGCCGCGGGCCGGATCGTCGATGACCTCCTCGTCACCCGGCTCGACTCTGGCGCCGCCGAGGGGCCCCGCCTCCTCGCCGTCCCGAACGCGGCGAAGGCGGGCCACATCGTTGAGCTGTTCCGGCAGCACCGCAAGCCGAGCACCACCATCGCGGTCCACAACGGCTCGGTCGCGATCCTCGCCGTCCAGGGGCCCCGGTCGGTCGAGACGCTCGAACGGGTGTTCGGCTGGTCCCTCGCGGGCCTGCCCGTCTACCACGGCGCCTGGTTCCCTTCCGAGAACAGTGGCGCGCCCGCGGCCTCGGAGCCGCTCGGCCCCTCGTTCGTCGAGGGGCTCCGGACCGGCTTCTGGGTGAGCCGCACGGGCTACACCGGCGAGCCCGGGTTCGAGCTGTTCGTTCCGGCCGACCGAGCGGTCGCCGTCGCCGACCGCCTCGTCGCGGCAGGGGTCGTGCCGTGCGGCCTCGGGGCGCGGGACACGCTCCGCCTCGAGAAGGGGTACCTGCTCTCCGGCCAGGACTTTGAAATGGACCGGACCCCCCTCGAGGCCCGGCAGGACCGGTTCGTGGAGTTCGACCACCCGTTCGTCGGGCGCGAGTCGCTGCTCGCCCAGAAGGCCGCGGGAACGTACGCCCGGCTGTGCGGTCTCGCCGTGAGCGACCCCTCCACCATCCCGCGCCACGGGAGCCCGGTCCTCTCCGGGGAGCAGGTCGTCGGCACGGTCACGAGCGGGGGCCGGTCCCCGACCCTCGGGCAGGGGATCGCGCTGGCCTACCTTCCCCCCGCCCTCGCCAGCCCCGGCACCGCCGTCACCGTGGCCGTTCGCGACCGGAAGGCCCCGGCCGAGGTCGTTCGGTTGCCGTTCCTTTCTTCCGGAGTGGCGCGACGGGAATATACGGCCCCCCCGACCTAGGTGGGGGGGATGGCGGCCCCGGGCGTCGCCCGACCCCTTGTCGGGCGACTGGAGGTACTCGACACCCTCCGGCGCCGCCGCGACCTCGCGCGGAACGGCCGCGGAGGACTCACCCTCGTCGAGGGGAACGCCGGTGTCGGCAAGTCGACGCTCATCGAGCAGCTCGCGGCCGAGGCGTGGACGAAGGGGCTCCGGGTCGTGGTCACGCGGACGCTCGCTCTCGAGAACCCGCCGCCGCTCCATCTGCTCCGCGACGTGATCGCCCAGGCGATGGCGAGCCCCTCCGGCGAGGAGGGGGACGGGGGACCGTCGTCCGGGCTCCTCGGCCCGGTCCCGCTCGCGGCGTCCGAGAGCATCTTGATCGGCTTCGCGCCGGGGAAGGACGTCCGGGGGGTCCGGACCCGCGACCGGCTGCTCGACGTCGTGAGCCAGCCGGTCGAGTCGGCCGACCAGGGGAAGGTCCGCCTGTTCGCCCAGCTCGCGGAGGAGTTCCTCGACCTCGCCCGGGACGGCCCCACGCTCGTCATCCTCGAGGACCTCCATCTCGCCGACGAGGCGTCGCTCGACGCGCTCGCCCCGATCGCGCTCCGCCTCGTCGACCGCCCCCTCTGGCTCGTCATCACCTCCCTCCCCGTCGCGAACCTCCGGGAGCCGCAGCGCGGGCTGATCGAGCGGATCCTCCGGACGAGCGGCGCCGAGACCGTCACCCTTCGGCCGTTCACGGCCGGCGAGACGCTCGACTTCGTCCGGAGCCTCGCGATCGGTCAGGGGGCGGCGGTCGAGGACGTCACCCGGTGGCACTCCCAGTCGGGCGGGAATCCGCAGTTCCTCGAGCAGCTGATGCGGACCCGGGCCCCGCCGTCGACCGGGGCGGCGGCCGAACCGGAAGCGCCCGTCGAGCTCGCCGAGTACCTCGCCCGGCGCCTCCCCGAGCTCGACGACGAGGCCCGCCGCGTGCTCACCGTCGGCAGCGTGCTCGGTCGCGAGTTCTCTTTCGACCTCCTCCTCAAGGCGTCCGAGGAGGACGAGGAGCGGCTCACCGAGGTCGTCGAGCGGCTCGTCCGGATGGGGGCGCTGCGGGAGCGCGAGGGCGAGCACCTCGAGTTCGTCCGCGAGGACCTCCGCGCCCACATCTACGCCGGACTCACGGAGACCCACCGGCGCGTCCTCCACAAGCGGGCCGGCGAGGCGCTCGAGGCGACCGGCGCCGCCGACGCCCCCACCGTCTTCGCGCTCGCCCGCCACTTCTCGCTCGGCCGGGTCGAGGACCGGGCCGAACTGTACAACCGGTTCGCCGCCGACTTCGCCATGCGGTCGTCGAGCGCGAGCGTCGCGCGCCAGCACCTCGAGCGGGCGATCGAGGCGCACCGGCGCGCCCGCCCGGACGATGCGGCCGGCGAGGTGGAGCTCCTCCTTGACCTCGCCGTCCAGCTCGACCGGCTCGGCGAGCTGAAGCCGGCCGAGGAGCTGCTCCGCGGCCTCGACGAGAAGCCCCACCTGATGCACGCCGCCTCCCCCGTCCAGCGGGCGATGCTGAAGATCTACCTCGCCCGGATCCTGACCGACCAGGGGCGGTGGGACGAGGCGGACCGGTCCACATCGGAGCTCCTCGGATCCGCCGACGTCGCGGCCGCGGCGGAGACCCGGATCGCCGTCCATCGATTGCGCGGGGAGGTGCTGTACTACCGCGGGGAGTACGCCGAGTCCCTCCAGCACCACGACACGGCCCTCGGCATCGCCCGGGAGCTCGGACGACGGCGCGAGATCGCGCTCGAGATGGTCCGGCGGGCCAACGTGCTCGGCATGATCCCGGGCCGGCTGGACGAGGCGGTCCGGGACTACCGGACGTCCGTCGCGGAGCTCCGTCTGCTGGGCGACGACGCCGAGGCGGCGTACGCCCTCGTCTACCTGGGGGTCGTCGTGGCCCAGCACGGGCGACTCGACGAGTCGATCGCCGCCCTCCACGAATCGGTCGAGCTCGCCGAGCGCGCCCACGACCTCCGGCGGGTCGGCTGGGCGCTGTTCAACATCGGCGACGTCGAGCGCGAGCGCGGCAACCTCGTCGAGGCGGAGGCGGCGAACGACCGGGCAAGGGAGATCCTCGGTCGGATCGGAGACCGGTTCGGCCTCGTCCAGACGTACATCACGGAGGCGAAGATCCGGCGGGACCGGCGCCAGTTCGCCGAGGCCGAGCTGCCGCTCCTCGAAGCGTACCGGATCGTCCGGGAGCTTCGGCTCCGCGCCGACGAGCTCGAGGTCGTCCTGCGGCTCGCGGAGGTCGCGCTCGGCCGGGGCGACCTCGCGACCGCCCGGGAGAGGACCGCCCAGCTCGAGCAGCAGGAGGTCGGCCGGTTCCGCCCGGACCTCGCCGACGACTTCCGGAAGTTGCGCGAGGCGGTCCACGAGGCGGGGCGTCGTGCCGCGTAGCGGCCGGACCGGGACCGATCCCTCGGCCCTTCGGACGGCGGCGAGGGCCGCGCTCTCGGAAGACCGGTGGCGTCGCGACATCACGACCGAGGCGGTTGTTCCCCCGGGGGCCCGGGCCGTGGGCCGCGTGACGGCCCAGGCGCCGGGGGTCGTCTCCGGGCTCGAGTACGCCCGGGCGATCGCGACCGTCGCGCACCTCTCCGCCCGAACGTCCCTCTCGGACGGGGACCGAGTCCGCGCGGGGCAACTCGTGCTGGAGCTGCGCGGACCGGCCCGATCCATCCTCGCGGTCGAACGGACATTGTTGAACGGCCTGATGCATCTCTCCGGTGTCGCGTCGGCGACCGCGAAGGCCCGCGCGGCCGTCGGACCGGATGGGCCGGAGGTCTGGGCGACCCGCAAGACGCTCCCCGGGCTCCGCGACCTCGAGAAGGGCGCGGTCGTCGACGGGGGCGGCCACCCTCACCGCCGCGACCTCTCCGACGGACTCCTCGTGAAGAACAACCATCTCGCGCTCGTCCCCCTCGCCGACGCGGTTCGACGGGCCCGGGCCAGGGCGCGGGGCCGACGTGTCCAGGTCGAGGTCCGGACGCTCGCCGAGGCGGTCGCGGCCGTCGACTCCGGCGCCGACTCCCTTCTGGTCGACAACGCCTCGCCCGCGGATGCGACCCGCCTCATCGACGGGCTCTCGAAGGCCGGCCGGCGGGCCGGGCTCCACGTCGAACTCTCGGGCGGGATCACTCCCGCGAACGCCGGAGCGTACCGGAGGACCGGGGCGGACGCGCTCAGCCTCGGGGCGCTCACCCACTCGGCGCCCGCACTCCCGTTCCACCTGACGCTGACGCCCGTCCGACGGTAGCGGGCGCGCCACCGTCCGCTTATCAGCGCCGGCCCCCTCGTACGGACCGGAGGTCGGGACGGTGTCGCTCGAGTCGGAGATCCGCGCGCTTCGGGACGAGCGGAACGCGGTGATCCTCGCCCACAACTACCAGCGCCCCGAGGTCCAGGACGTCGCCGACTTCGTCGGGGACTCGCTCTACCTCTCCCGGAAGGCCGTCGAATCCGACCGCCCGCTGCTCGTGTTCGCCGGGGTCCGGTTCATGGCGGAGACCGCGAAGATCCTGAACCCCGGGAAGACGGTGCTGCTCCCGGACCCCCGGGCCGGGTGCGGGCTCGCCGACTCGATCACGGCCGACCAGCTGAGGACCTGGAAGGCCGAGCATCCGGGCGCGGTCGTCGTCGCCTACATCAACACGTCGGCCGAGGTGAAGGCCGAGGCGGACTACTGCTGCACGAGCTCGAACGCGGAAGCGATCGTCCGGAAGGTCCCCGAGGGAAAGGAGATCCTGTTCCTGCCGGACATCTTCCTCGGCGAGTACGTCCGGAAGCGCACCGGTCGGAAGATCCACCTGTGGATGGGCGACTGCCCGGTCCACGCGAAGCTGCGCCCGGAGGACCTCGAGCGCGCCCGGGCCGCCCACCCCGGGGCCCCGATCCTCGCCCACCCGGAGTGCGGCTGCTCGACGCAGGCGATGGAGCACGTCGACCGGGTCCTCTCGACCGACGGGATGGTGCGCTTCGCGGAGGAGACGAGGGCACCGGAGGTCGTGGTCGCGACCGAGGTCGGCATCCTCCACCGCATGCGGCTGCTGAACCCCACGACGAAGTTCACGCCGCTCAGCGAGGGCGCGATCTGCCCGTTCATGAAGGAGATCGACCTCACGGACGTCCGGGACTCCCTCGCCCAGAACCGGTACGTCATCGACGTCCCGGTCGAGACCGCGGCGAAGGCCCGGCGGGCCCTCGAGCGGATGATCGCGTCGTAGCCGGGTGGCTACGGCTTCGGGGCGTGGACCCCCGGGACGATCTCGCCGATCCCGTGGACCCAGTAGAGGTAGACGGCGGCGAGCAGGACGACCCCGCCGAGGGCGACGACGCCGATCGCCGTCCAGGACGGCTTGACCGGCAGGTAGAACCCGACCGAGAGCGGGTTGAGCCGGGTCGACAGGAACGAGAGGGCGGCTCCGAGCAGCATCAGCCCGAGGAGGACCAGCAGGAGAAGCGAGTACGTCCCGAGGACGAGGCCGACCAGGACGACCGCGACGGCGACGGGAGCCGCGGCGTGCGACCGTCGCCGGACCGTCGCCGGATCCGCGTCTCGCCGGGGCGGTCGAAGCACCGTCCGTGGCGCGTACGCGCGCCGGGTCGCCACGGTTCGCGTCGGTCCGGCCATCCCATAAATGCCGGCCGTTCCACTCGCACCGGGGGCCTAGTGTGCCACTCCCTGCGTAGGTACTTACCCCGGGAGCGGAGTCGGGCCCTGTTGACCCGATGGCCACTTCGGACCGCCGGCGGACTCCCCTCCTCCCCGCCACCGTGGCGGGCCTCGCACTCCTGCTCGTCGGCCTGATCGTCCTCCTCATCGGGGGCAGCCTCGCCGGCACCAACCGGGCCGAGGTCGACTTCTGGCTCGTCGGGACCGGGTTGCTGGTCCTTTTGGGGGCCGTGCTCGCCACCCTCTTCACCGACCGGGCCCCTCGCGTGGAGCCCGCGGCGGCCCCAGTCGGTCCCCCCGGGCCACCGGCGGTTCCCGCAGCGCGGCCGGTTTCGGACCCGACCGGGGGGATCCCCGACGACGACCGTCCGTCCGCCTGGGTCCCCTCGATGGCGCGGCCGACGGGCGCCTACCCCGTCTCCTCCTCGATCGCCGCCCAATTTGAGGGCCCTCCCCACGGGACCGCGATGGGCGACATGGGATTCGCCCCCTGGGACGAAGGGGCCGGCTCCGGGATGTCCCTTCCGTTCTCCGCCATCCGCTCCTCGGACGAGGGCCCGGGGCCGCCGTACGCGGGCGTGGAGGACGATTCCGAGTTTCCCTCCGCCGAATACCTTCAGCAGGAGGTCGAGCGCCTCCGCGAGAAGGTCCGGGCGTTCCAGCACCCGGAGTTCCGACCGGCCGTACGGACCGAGTCGTCGCCCGTCCTCGCTCCTCCGGCTCCCCGGTCGGGGACCCGGCCACCCGAGCCACCGAGCCCGGGCCTCCGGACGCTCGGGCGCTCGTGCACGGGATGTGGGAGCGGCCTACCGGGCGGAGCGACCGACCCCCTCTGCTGGGGCTGTGGCCGACCGCTCTGCGCGACGTGCTACTGGCGGACCAAGGAAGGAGCCGCGGCCCACACGTGCCCGGCCTGCTATGCCCGCGCGAGCGGAACGACCACCTCGAGCGTCCGGGGGCCCGCCCCGACGCCTACCGCCGTGCCGGTGCGGGCGGCCACGCCCCGGCGTTGAGGACGCTCGCCTTCGTGATCCACGCCCGTCGGGCGGTGCCGACCGCGAGTGCGCGAGCCCGCTCGACTCCGACGCCCAGCTCCGAAACGACCACGGAGCCGCCCCCCTCGACAAGCCGACGGGCCGAAACGGCGTCGAGCCCGTCGAATCCGGGGGACGGCGTCAACTCGAGGGGGAAGTGGGCTGCTAGGGCCCACCGGACCCAGCCGGCGAGTCGTTCGGGTCCGCCCGGGGTGTCCGGATCGCTCGCGTAGTGAGCGACCCATCCCGGCCGACTTCCCGTCCGGGCGGCCGTCGTCGCGGGCGGGTCGACGCCGCGAGCCGACTCGATGTGGAAGTCGGGTTCTTGTGGCAGTACCGCCCGCGCCGAGCCGAACGGAGATTCCCACCCCACCAAGACGGTCGGGTGCGAGCGTCCCTCCGCCCAGGCGAGGAGCCGGCCGAACTCCGCCGCCGACTCCGGGACGAGCCCGATCGTTCGGAGACCGGCTTTCCCCGCGACCTCCGAGAGCTCCGCGAGCCGGTGGGCCGTGCCGGACGGGGCGACGTGGAGGTGGAGCTCCGCGACGAGGTCGGCGGGCTCGAGGAGCGCCGGCAACCTGCCCGCCCTCGCCGCCTCGATCTCGCCGCGGGCCTCTCGGATCTCCGGCGGGATCCAGGGGAGGTCGATCGCCCGATAGATCTCGGCCTCGGTCGAACTCGGGAGCCGCTCCTCGCCGCGGACGACGAAGTACTCGTTGATCTTCAGCCCCTTGTCCCGCGCGATCGACCGGGTCAGGACGTTGTGGTCCTTCGAGCCGGTGAAGTACTGCAGCGCGGCGCCGAACGACTCCGGAGCGAGCACCCGGAGGTCGACCTGGAACCCGTCGGCCGTCCGGATCGTCTCCTTCGTCGGGCCTCGGAGGACGACGGTCACCCCCTCGAGCCCTCCGAACGCGTCCATCACGCGCTCCGGTTCGGCGCTCGTCACCAGGATGTCGAGGTCGCCGACCGTCTCCCGCCGGCGGCGGAAGCTTCCCGCGACCTCGACCTGGGTGATCGGCGCGCGGGACTGAAGCTTCGCCACGATCTCTTCCGCCAGCAGGGCGGCCGCCAGGATCGGCCGCCGACCTCCCTCGGTCGCGAGCGAGGCGAGGGCCGAACGGATCTTCGCGATCTTCGTCGGTCCGAACCCCTTCACGCCCTCGAGCCGGCCGGCGTCGATCGCCTGCAGGAGCGCGGCGGGGCTGTCGACGCCGAGGTCGGTCCAGAACTTCCGGGCGGTCTTCGGTCCGAGGCCGGGGGCGCGCATCATCGCGACGAGCCCGGCCGGGACCTCCGCCCGGAGCTTCTCGAGGTACGGGATGGTCCCGTCGCGGAGGAACTCGCGGATCTTCTCCTCGATCGCCAAGCCGACGCCGGGAATCTCCCGCAGCTGGTCGCGCGCGGCCACCGCCGCGAGATCCTCCGTCAACGACTCGATCGAACGGGCGGCGCGCCGGTACGCCTCGGGCTTGAACTTCTCGCCGAGGACGTCGAGGAGGTCGGCGATCTCCTGGAAGGCCGCGGCCGCCGCCGCGTTGCTCTTCATCCGTCCGACCGAGGCACTTCGCCCCCAAAAACCCGGGGGAGCACGGCCGCCCGAGGGGGAGCTGTGGGCGCGGGAAGCGGCGGGTCGACCCCCGGCTCGTCGGGGAGGCGACCCTACCCAGGCGAGCTCAGACGACCCAGACGTTCGAGACGCTCAGGGGGCCGGCCGGGCCGGCGACGCAGTACGGGGCCGACAGGACCGTGTACGGCATCTCCGCGCAGGCGGAGGACCACGCACCCGTCTCCAACCCGGCGTAGGCGACCGTGTTGGTCGCGAGGTTGACCCACACGTAGTAATTGGCCGCCGGGAGGAACGGGATCCACGTCGGGGTGGTCCCCGTGTAGGTGATCGGGGCACTGACGGCGCCGAGGGAGCAGGACGTGTAGAGCGCCGCGATGTTCTGGAGGACGAAGTCGGTCGCGGAGTAATTCACGCCCGTCGCGGCGTTCTGGAAGTTCGCGGTCAGGTTGACCCAGAGGGCCGAGTCCCCGCCGCCTCCGTTCGGGCAGACCGAGTTGAGGTAGGCGTGTCCGTAGAGACTGGCCGTGACCTGGATGGCGGTCGAGCCGGAGAAGTAGGCGGGCCCGAGGACATAGGAGCCTTTCTGGAAGGCCGTTACCACATCGCGCGGGCAGAGGGCCGCGGAGCCGACTCCCGAGGAGTACGACCCGGTTCGGAATGGGGGCGCCACCGACCAGGCGTACTGACCGCATGCCCGGGAGTCGGTCCCCTTCCCCTGGAGTCCGACGGCCGGGTACGGGGGCAGATTGTTGCCGTAGGTGAAGGCGAGAGCGGACGGCGCCGTCAGCAAGACGACGACGAGCACGGCACCACCAGACGCGAGCAGGGCAGCGAGAAAACGTCGCATGCGGAGGACACCGCTTCCTGATACTTAGTCGTTTGGCACGAGGTAGCGGTATTATTCACACCGTTACGTATTTTCAGGCCCCACCGTGGGAGGTTCGAATCGCGACGGCCCGGGCAACGACGGAGGGGCCGGCGCCGTCAGGAGATGCCCGAGAGCGGGTGGTCAAACCAGAACTTGCGGCCGACGCGCTCGAAGCCGAGACGTTCGTACGCCCGTACCGCCGGTAGGTTCTCTTCCCGGACGAACAGGGTCGCGACGGCTCCCGCCGCCTCGGCCGCCCGGCAGACGCCCGTGGTCACCGCTTGGGCGATCCCTCGGCCCCGGTGCTCTGGTCGGGTGTAGACCCCCGCGATCACCCAAACGAACGGGAGCGTGACCGAGGCGTGGGCTACGCCGACGAGCCGTTCGCCGTCGAACGCGCCCCAAACCGGCTCCGCGTCCGGGTCGAGCCGGGCGTATCCGGCGTGGAAGGGCGAACCCGCCTCGACGACGTTCGGGAGGAGCCCGCGGTCACGCCCGGTCAACCTACGTACGCCTCGGGGAGTCTCGGGCAACGCCCGTTTTGGGGAGCGGATCATCATGGCCGTCGGAACGCCGAGTAGGCCGGGCCGCGCGGTCCGGACGAGCTCCGCGGCGGCCTCGGGGACGAGCAGGACGCACGGCGGGGGTGGGAGGGCCGCGACCATCGTCGGGTCCGCGTCACCCACCCAATGGGCGATGACCGCCGGCGGGTTGCCGTGCCAGAGCAGGAGGTAGGCCCGGGTCGCGCCGTCCCGGACGAGCGAGACGAACTTCGTCCGGTCGGGGGCCTGGACGAGGTCCCAGAGGGCGTAGGCGTGCTCCACGGGAGAAGCCCGGGCGGCCCGTTCGAGCCAGCGCGCGTCGATGCCGGGTTGGAGGACCCCGGATGTCATCTCGCTCCCGAGCGCGGTCGGCTACATACCCCGGCCCCCGGACGCCGACAACCCTATGGCCCGTCCCCGCTCCGACGGCCGTGGCCGCGGCCCATCGGCCGACGCCGGAGCTTCCCGAGCACCTGCGCGCCCTCTACGACCGGTTCCCGTTCGCCCGTTCGGTGGCCGAGGACCCGATCTCCTGCGTCCAGCCGTTCCGCTCGAACCCAATGGCGGCCGAGGTCGCCGGGATCCTCGCGGCGACGCTCGCGATCGGCAACACGACCGCGATCCGCGGGTCGTTCGCCGACCTTCTCCGTCGGGCCGACGGGGACCTGCTCGCGCACCTCGTCCACGCGACACCCTCGGAGCGCGCCCGCCGGCTCGACGGCTTCCGCCATCGATGGATTCGCGGGGACCAAGTCGCCCACCTGGCGGCGCGCCTGAAGGCGATCTACGAGTCCGGTGAGACCCTGGAGAGCGCGTTCGCGACGGGGCATTCGACCGGTGGGTTTGCCGCCGGACTGGATTCTCTCGCCCACTCCCTCCGCGGTGAGGAGGGGGACCCGACCCCCGCTGGGTACCGCGTCCTGTTCCCGAGCCCGCTCGACGGTCCGGGGAGCCCGTGCAAGCGCCTTACGCTGTTCGTGCGGTGGATGGTGCGAACCGAGCCGCCCGACCTCGGCGTCTGGCGCACGGTGCCGGCCTCCGAACTGCGGATCCCCCTCGACCAGCACACGTACTGGATCGCCTACCACCTCGGGCTGACGGCCCGTCGGACGCGGAGTTGGAAGGCGGTCGAGGAGGTCACCGCGGAGCTGCGGCTCGTCGATCCGCTCGACCCGGTCAAGTACGACTTCGTCCTCTGCCACACCGGGATCTCCGGCGACTGCCCCAAGCACCGCGATCTCGCGGTCTGCGGGCCGTGCGTCGTCCGTCCCGACTGCCGCCTCTGGCGGCGCCGGAGGGCGGCGTGACGCCGGCCCCGACCGGCCTCGATCCGGGGCTCCTCGGCCGATTTCGCTCGGCCGGCGAACGGATCACCTGGCGCGACGGGCCGCGGACGAAGGGGCGGCGGAAGGCGAGCGCCACCCTCCGGATCGCCCACCTCAGCGACGAAGAGGCTCGCATCGAAGAGCGGAGCGGGGCCGGGACGTTCGCCCTCGTGGTGGAGAGCGGGCCGGTCGGCGCGCTCGTCCTGCTCCTCCAATGGGCGGACCGGGGGGAGCCGAACCGGCTCCTCACGCACGAGGCGGGTCAGGTCGAAGGGTTCGCCGCCGGCGCGCTCGAGGCGGTCTGGGTCGACGGCTCGACCGAGCGCGCCCTCGCGATCCCGCTGTCGGACGTGGTCGGCCTCGCCCGGTACGCGCTCGCCTGAGGGCGCGGTCCCGAGCGGCCGCGGCGGCCACCCAGATCTCCGGGAAGCGGTCGGGAAGCTCCGCCCAGCTCCGCACCACCGGGTACCGGACCCGGGGGAAGCGAATCCGCCGGGACGCGGCGGGCAGTCGGGGGCGGCCGGTGAACCGGACGAACGCGACCCGGGCCCGGTGGGCGGCGAGGAGGTCCGCGGGGCTGTCGCCGATGTGCAGCAGGCGGTTCGGGGGGACCCCGAGCGCCCGCGCGGCGCGGCGGATCATCGCGGGGGCCGGCTTGGCGTCGCGCCCATCCGAGGAGAGCACGATCGCGTCGAAGAACTTGGGACCGCCGAGGCGGCGGAGCAGGCCCCGGGCCGCCTCGGGTGGCTCGTAGAGGATGTTCGAGACGATCCCGAGCTTCAGTCCCCGCCGGCGCAGAGCGCGGAGCATCGTATGCGTGCCGGCGTGCCATCGCAGGTCCGCGGAGGCGATCGCGAACGCGATCCCATGCCCGACCCGATCCGGGTCGGGCCGGACCCTCGTCAGACGGGCGATCTCGTCGGCTTGGGCGTCCAGGGAGACCGACCGCCCGGTCGCCTCCCGCCGGCTCGCCCACTCCTCCATCGCCCGGACCGCCTCTTCGGCGGCGCGGACGGGGAGGCCGCCGGCGACGAGCGGTTCGACCCAGGCGAGCCGCCGGTTCCGCTCGTACGCCCGGGGGCCGGCCCGGCTGAAGGCGAGGAGGGTGTACCACAGGTCGATCGTGACGGCGAGCGGGGGTTCCGGTCCGGTCGCCCGCGGCGGCGGGGTCATAGATGCCGGCCCGGCCGACCCCACCGGGGCGGGGCCCGGTCGTACAGCTCCACCGTCCTCCGGAAGATCTCCTTCAGCCGAGGGGCGGCCTGGTCCACGTAGCATCGTCGCGCGGTCATGGCGCCGTTGGCGCCGATCCGCTCGGCCTCCGGTGGCCGGTCGAGCAGCCGGGTCAGCTTCTGGGCGAGGTCCGACGTCGATCCCGGTCGAGTGAGGAATCCGTTCACGCCGTCATCGACGAGCTCCCCCGCTCCCGCCCCACGGCTCACCACGACCGGAATCCCGTGCGTCCACGCCTCGACGATGACCAGCCCGAATCCCTCCCAGGGCGCGGGGTGGACGAAGGCATCGGCGAGGCCGTACATCGCCCGGAGCTCCTCGTCGGCGAGCGCTCCGGTGAGGACCACGCGGCCCTGGAGCCGGTGCTCGCGGACCCGGGCCTCCACCTTACGCCGCCACAGGCTCGCCTTCCCGCCACCGAGTCCCGCGGCGCTCGTCGAGAAGCTCTCCCCGCCGACGATCACGAGCTTCGCCCCGGGGAACCGCCGGGCGACCCGGACGAATGCGTCGACCGCGAGGTCCTGGCGCTTCACCGGGTCCATGCGGCCGACGGAGAGGACGATCGGGCCCTCGCCGAGCCGGTACCGCGCCCGCAGGCGATCCCGGACGGAGGAGGGGGCGGACCGCTGCTCGCGCGGGTCGAAGTACGGGTACACCTGGAACGCCCGGCCCTGGAATCCCGCGAGGATCAGGTCCTCCAGCCCGGACCGGGTGCTGACGACGATTCCGTCGAACCCCTCCATCGCCTTCAGGAAGAACCGCCGGACCGGTTCGGGGTACCCCCGGAAGTCGAGCGGGATGTGCCAGCGGAGGAGGGCGGGCGCGGCGGAGCCGATCAGCCCTCCGACGAGAACCTGCTGGAAGTCGTTCACGTACAGGAGGTCGTGGTCGGCGACCTTGGGGAGGAGCGCGAGCGCGGTCCGGGCGCTGTACTCAACGAACCCCGGATAGTCGGACAGCGACGGGCGGAACCCGCGGGGTCCATGGAACGACCGCCAGATCGTCTCCTTGAACCGGGCGTACCGGCGTCGCGTCGCCTCGGGGACCTCGAACGTCTCGAGCGTGAACCCCTCGTTCGTGGCGACTTTCGGGGGGAGGTTCGCGCCCCCGAGCGCCACCCACGTGGGCGTGCCGGACAGGCCGGCGAGCCCCCCCGCCCGGATGAGGGCCCGCATCATCGGGACGACGCCGCCGAGGTTCGGTTCGTACTCCTCGTGGAGCCGCCAGACGGGCCGGTCCCGGTCCGCCTTCGGCAGGGGCCGGATGGGCGGGGTCTGGGTGTTCAGGCAGAGCCGGATCCCCATCGATCTCCCCTCCGAGGCGCCCGCCGGCGGCGACCGGACCTGCCCGCGGCGCGGAGGGGGACGCCGTAGGTGGGGCCCGGTCGATTCGCGGCAGGGTTCGCCGTGCCGTGGGGTGAGGCGGGGGTATCGAAAACCGTTCCGTTAGGCCCCACGCGCCTCTCGTGTCGGGTCGTCGACCCCCGGCAGGTAGGGGACCTTCGCGGCGAGCCGAGCCCGCTCGGCGGCGGGCGCCGCCGCGAGGCCGAGCGCGAGCGCGGCGCGGAGGAGGGCGACGTGGGTGAACGCCTGCGGATAGTTGCCGAGCGGCTGGCGATGGACCGGGTCCCACTCCTCGGAGAACAGTCCGAGCGGGCTCGCAGTGCGCAGCAGCTGGGCGAACGACCGGCGGGCGCCATCGAGGTCGCCGATCCGGGCCCGGCACTCGACCAGCCAGAACGCGCATGGCAGAAACGACCCCTCCTGCCCCCGGAGGCCGTCGGGGGCGGCGTACCGCCAGACGAACGGGCCGCGGGCGAGCACCTTCGCCACCCGGCGGACGGTGGCGACGACTCTCGGGTCGTCGAACGGGAGGAACCCGACGATCGGGATGCGGAGATTGGCGGCGTCGACCTCACGCTCGCCGAACGACCGGACGAACGTCCGCCGGCGCTCGTCCCAGCCGTGGGCGAGGATGGCCGCGCGAATCGCCTCCGCGGTCGCGCGCCACCGGGCCACCCGACGGTCGCCGCCGTAGAGCTCCGCGAGCTGGATCGCCCGGTCGACGGCGACCCACGCCATCAGCTTCGAGTGGACGAAGTGCCGGGGCGCCCCCCGCACCTCCCAGATCCCCTGGTCGGGGGAGGACCACCGAGCGGCGACCTGGTCCGCGAGGTCGAGCATCGGGCGGACCGACCCTTTCGGGACCCAGTCGAGGTCGATCCGGGCGAGGAGATTCGCCGCGTCGAGCAGCTCGCCGTAGATGTCGAGCTGGAACTGCGTGTGGGCGGAGTTGCCGACCCGGACCGGGCGGGAGTTTAGGAAGCCGGCGAGCCCGGACAGCCGGCGTTCGGTGAGGTCCGTCTCGCCGTGCGCCCCGTACAGGACCTGGAGCTCCGGGCGCCGTCCCGCGGGGCCCGGACCGAGGCGCGCCACGACCCAACCGAGGAACGCCCGCGCCTCGTCGAAGTGGCCGAGGAGCATCATCTCCTGGGCAACGAACGCCGCGTCGCGGATCCAGACGAATCGGTAGTCCCAGTTCCTTGAACCGCCCGGCCACTCCGGCAGCGACGTCGTCGGGGCGGCGACGAACGCACCGGTCGTCCGGTGCGACAGGAGCTTCAGGACGAGCTCCGAGCGCTCGACCCACGGGTGCCAACGCGCCGCGAGTCCGTGGAGCGGCGCCTCGGGACCGTGGACCCACCCGCGCCAGAATCGCTCCGTCTCGTCGAGCAGGGCGCGCACGCCCGACTCTTTCCGGGGGGCGGCCCCCCAGGAGAGATCGAACGGCGCCGACGCATCGGCGGCGAGCGCGAACCGGGCCGTGGCCCGGCCGCGGGCGACCTCGAGCGGCGCGGGGCCCCGGAGCGTCAGCGACGTCGGTCCGGCGACGGCGACCACGCCGCCCGGCGTGAGCTCGAGCTGGGCCGGCCGTCGGCCGTAGTCGAAGCGCGGCTCGAAGTACAGCTCGATGTCGGCCGGGGCGCCTTCCGCGGTCACGATCCGGACGATCCGGGCGGCGTCCTCGTCGCTCCCGCCGGCCGGCACCGGCATGAAGTCGACGACCGTGACCGATCCTCCGTCCGTCCCCTCGAACACGGTCTCGAGGATGTTCGTCGACTCGCGGTACCGTTGATGCCCCGGCGGCGCCCCGACCGGCCGGAGGAGGAACGAGCCGCCTCGGACCGGGTCGAGCAGGCGGCCGAAGACGCTCGGGCTGGCGAACTTCGGGAGGCAGGCCCAGTCGACGGAGCCGGCCCGATGGACGAGCGCCGCCGTGCGAAGGTTGCCGATCACCCCGTAGTCGTGGACCGAGGTCGGCGGCGGAAGGCGCGAGGGGGCGGGCCGGTCGACCCGCCCGATGCCGGGGGCCGCCGCCGTCCGGCGAGGACGGCCCATCCGGGTCCTACGAGCAGCCGCTCGTCGCGCCGCAGACCGTGCAGGCGTAGCAGGTGCCGGAGCGCACCATGATCCCGCCGCAGATGTGGCACGACGGGGCGTCCTCGCTCACGCCGCGGGCGCCCGGCTCGAACGTGTCGAGCGACTTCGCCGCGAACGTCTGCGACTTCGTCCCCGAGGCGCCGGTGGTCCCGGTGTGGCCGTTCCCCTCCGCGGGCGCCTCGAGGCCGATCGAACGGCGCTCGTCCTCCGTCAGGAACTCGATGGCGAGCCAGCGCGCGACGTAGTCCGGGATCGACTTCGCAAAGCGGACCTTCGGGTTGTTCGTTGCGCCCGCCGGCTCGAACCGCAGGTGGGCGAGCTTCCGGACGAGGTCCTTCAACGGTACCCCGTGCTGGAGCGCCATCGACATCGAGATCCCGAGCGAGTCCATCAGGCCGTTGACGGTCGATCCTTCCTTCGTGACGCGGAAGAACACCTCGCCGGGCCGCCCGTCGGGGTACAGCCCGACCGTGACGTACCCGTCGTGGCCGCCGACGGAGAAGTGGTGCGTGATCGCCTGCCGCTCGTCCGGGAGGCGCTCGCGGACCGGTCCGCGTGGGCCGGTCGTCGCCGCCCGTCCCTTCCCGGTCTCGTACGGCTGCGACGCCTTGCAGCCGTCGCGGTAGAGGGCGACCGACTTGATCCCGAGCTTCCACGCCTCGAGGTAGATCGCCTCGATCTCCTCGACGGTCGCCTCGTTCGGGAGGTTGATCGTCTTCGACGCGCCGCCGGAGAGGAAGGGCTGGACCGCTCCGAGCATCTTCAGGTGGCCCATCGGGGAGATCGTCCGCTTGCCGGTGCCGGGCGCGAGCGCGCAGTCGAACACCGGGAGGTGCTCGGGCTTCAGGTCCGTCGCGCCTTCAATCGTGCCGTTCGTCTCGATGTGGGCCGTGATCCGGCCGATCGATTCCTTCGAGTAGCCGAGGCTGTGGAGCGCGTCCTCGGCGGTGTGGTTGACCATCCGCATCGCGCCGCCTCCGACGAGGTTCTTGACCTTGACGAGCGAGAGCTCAGGTTCCAGCCCGAGGGTGTCGCATCCCATCAGCAGACCGATCGTCCCGGTCGGGGCGATGACGGAGATCTGGGCGTTCCGATACCCCCACATCTCGCCGGCGCGGACCGTCTCGCGCCAGGACTCCGAGGCGCCCTTGACGAGTTCCGTGAGCCGCGGGTCCGCGTTCGGAATCCTCTCCGAGGCGGCCCGGTGCTTCTCCATCACGCGGAGCATCGGCGACCGGTTCCGGTCGAACCCGGCGAACGGCCCGACGCGCCGGGAGACCTCGGCGGACATTCGGTACCCCTCGGCGGAGAGGATCGCGGAGACCGACGCCGCGAGCTCGCGCCCGGCGTCGGAGTCGTAGGCGAGCCCGTAGTGCATCAGGAGCGAGCCCAGGTTCGCGTAGCCGAGGCCGAGCGGCCGGAAGTCGTGCGAGTTCTGGGCGATCGGGGCCGTCGGGTAGCTCGAGGCGTCGACGAGGATCTCCATCGCGAAGATCATCGTTCGTACCGCTTCCCGGAACAGCGGGAGGTCGAACTGCCCCGCGTCGTCGAGGAACTTCATCAGGTTGATCGAGGCGAGGTTGCACGCGGTGTCGTCGAGGAACAGGTACTCCGAGCACGGGTTCGACGCGTTGATCCGTCCCGCCATCGGGCTCGTGTGCCAGTCGTTCGTGATGTCGTCGAACTGGACGCCCGGGTCGCCGCACCGCCAGGCGGCGTAGGCGAGCTTCCGCCACAGGTCCTTCGCCTTGTACGTCGTCGCGACGGAGTGGTCGGTCCGGTTGTACGTCTTCCAGTCGCCGTCCTTCACGACGGCGTCGATGAACGCGTCCGGGATCCGGACGGAGTGGTTCGCGTTCTGGTACGCGATCGAGGCGTAGGCCGAGTCGGGGTCGGTTCCGTCGAAGTTCGAGGAGTATCCCTCGCGGATCAGCGCGAGCGCCTTGTCCTCCTCGCGGACCTTGCAGTCGATGAAATCGAGGATGTCCGGGTGGTCCATGTTCAGGATCACCATCTTCGCGGCGCGCCGGGTCGTCCCGCCGGACTTGATCACGCCGGCGAGCGCGTCGAACGCCCGCATGAACGACACGGGGCCGCTCGCGATGCCGCCGCCGCTCAGGCGCTCGTGGCTGCCGCGGAGCGAGGAGAGGTTGGAACCGGTGCCGCTTCCGCCCTTGAACAGCCGTCCCTCGCTCGTCGCGAGGGCGAGGATCGAGTCCATGTCGTCGCCGACGGACTGGATGAAGCACGCCGAGCACTGCGGGGGCTCGCGGACGCCGACGTTGAACCAGACGGGGCTGTTGAACGCCGCCATCCGATGGACCATCAGGAAGGAAAGGCTCTCCTCGAGCCGGGTCGCCTCCTCGGCGGTGTCGACGTAGCCGAGGTCGAGCCCGTGCTGGGCGATCCAGTGCGTGACGCGGCGGATCATCCCGTCGACGGAGTTCTCGCGGCGGCCCTGGATGACGCGGAAGTACTTCGAGGCCGCGATGTTGATCGAGGTGTCCGACCAGCTCGTCGGCGCCTTGATCCCCTTCTGCTCGAAGATCACCTTGCCGTCGGCCGCCTTGATGACGGCGTCGTGGGTCTTCCACTCGACGGTGTCGAACGCGGTCTTTCCCCGGGGCACGAGCCTCGGGACCGTGATCGGCTCTCGTCCCGGTCGGGTCGGGGGGCGGGCGACCGCCTCCTCGGAGATCGTCGAGGCGCGGCGCTTTGGAACAGCCATGGTGGTTACTTCCTGGAGAGCGAGCGGTGCGCGCCCGGCTCAGGGGCGAAGGACAGGCGTTGGGGTCCCGTAACGTCGGCGGTCAGCCCGGGGAACGCCTTCGACGGGCGCCCGTTCCACGGGAGAACCGGATGCACGGAACCCGCGCCGCGTCCCTGAGACGCGTGTCGCAGACCCTCCGGACGCGGCGTAGTCTGTTGGTCTATAAGTGACCTAGGCCGGACCGGAGTGCCGCGCGCGCTCCGGCAGGCCGGAAATCGGACCGGCAGAGGCCGGAATCGGGAGGACGCGCATCGTGCAGGGCATTGTCACGCCGCAATCCCCACAATAGAGGCCGTCCTCGGCGACCCAGAGGAACTGGCCGCACCGCTCGCACTTCCTCGGGTCGTCGGGGTCGTTCCGGCAGCTCACGGCGCTCGGAGCGGCTCGGGGTATTTCGTTCTCCCGCTGGAGAGGCCAGGCCGGAGGAAACTGAGAGGGGTATGGGACCGAACCCCTCCGAGGAGGGGTTCGGGGAAAGGGTGGACGAAGGTCGCCCGTTCAGGCGTTCTTCATCTTGGCGCGGGAAATGAACCCCTTCTTGTCCAGGAAGTACATGTAACCATCCTGGCGGGTGATCTTTTCCGTGCCAACCTTCGCTTTCCGGCCCGACTTGTTCAGCTTCGTGGGGGTCTTCCACAGATACCCGTCCTTCCCGAGGTAGTACAGGTAACCCTTCTCGCGCTTGATCTGCTCCTTGCCGACCTTCTCCGCCATTTTCGGCGACCTCGTCGGCGGCATGGAATCCGCTCCTATTTGAATGTAGGGTCCGACTCACGCCGAAGAAACGTGTTTTCCCTGACGATAAACGGCCACCGGAACGGTGCCGATCCGGTAGGCGATCCGGTCGGCCGAAGGGACATCGAACAGAACGAAATCCGCCGACCGGCCGGCGGCGATCGTGCCCGCCCGCTCGTCGGCGCCAACGGCGTGCGCGGCGTTCACCGTCGAGGCGGTGAGCGCCTCCGACGGCGTGAGGCGCGCCGAGTAGACGGCGTGGGCGAGGACGAGCGGCATCGACTCGACCGGAGAGTTCGGCGACAGGTCGGAGCCGAGCGCGACCGGGACGCCCGCGTCGACCATCTCACGGCCCGGGCTCGATAGCGAGGAGAGCGAGGCGAACGGCGTGACGGGGAGCAGGACGGCGGTCACGCCGGCCTTCGCGAGCTTCGCGCGGTCGTCGGCGGGCGCTGTCAAGAGGTGCTCCGCCGACCGGGTCCCGAGGTGGGCGGCGAGGGCCGCGCCCCCCGAGTAGACGAACTCGTCGGCGTGGATCTTGGTGCCGAGCCCGAGCGCGGCCGCGGCCCGGAGGATCCGCTCCGACTGCGACGGCGTGAAGAATCCCGGCTCGCAGAAGACGTCGACGAACTTCGCGAGGGTCCGACGCGCGACCTCGGGGATCGTCCGACGGACCATCTCCTCGACGTAGGCGTCGGGGTTCTCGGCCCGCTCGGGCGGCACCGCATGAGCACCCAGGTAGGTCGGCACGAGGTCGAGGCCTGTCGACGCGGCCAGCTTCGGGATGAGTTCGAGGAGTCGGAGTTCGCCGGAATGGGTGAGGGCGTAGCCGCTCTTCACCTCGGCCGTCGTCGTGCCCGTGCGGAGCATACGAGCGAGTCGCTCGGATGTCTCCGACAGCAACGCCGGAGCGGTCGCCTTTCGCGTGAGCCGTACGGTGCGAAAGAGGCCCCCGCCGGCCGCGGCGATCTCGAGGTAGGTTGCCCCGCGGATCTTCCGCTCGACCTCGTCCGACCGGTCGCCGGCGAACAGGACGTGCGTGTGGGCGTCGACGAAGCCGGGCACCACCGTCCCGCCGCCGGCGTCGACCTCGACTCCGCCCCGGCGGAGGTGGACCGACCGGCGAACGAGCCGCTCGGGGCCGACGCTCGCGAACACCCCGTCCCGGACCGCGAGGGCGGCTCCGTCGATTCGGGAAAGTTCGGACGCCGCCGCCCCGACGCGCGGGATCGGGCCGGTCCGGAGCGTCGCGAGTTCGCCAATCCCCGTGACGAGGAGGTCGACGCCGGTCATGGCTGGAGGATCGTGTGGCTCAGGAGGTCCCGAGCCGTGCGGGCCCCGGCGAACGAGACGTTCGCCTCCGACTCGAGGGCGTCGAGCTCCTTGTACCGGCTCGAAAAGTGCGTGAGGAACAGGGCCTGGACCTCCGCTGCCTTCGCGAGTTGGGCGGCCTGCCGGGCGGAGGAGTGGCCCCACTTGTTCGCCTCCTCCTCGAGCTCGGCGCCGACGGTCGCCTCATGGATCAGGAGCGTCGCCCGGTGGGCGAGCTTCTCGATCTCGTGGGTTGGGGCCGTATCGCCGGAGTAGACGATCGCGCGGCCGGGCCTCGGGGGTCCCATGACGTCCTCCGGACGGACGAGGCGGTCGTCGACGCGGACGGAATCGCCGGCCTCGAGCCGGGCAAAATCCGAGCCACGGATTCCCAGGGAGCGTGCGAGCGCCCCGTCGAACCGTCCGCGCTTGGGACCTTCTTCGAGGCGGTAGGCGAGCGTCGGAACGGGGTGGTCGGCGACGGCCGAGCGGACCGAGTAGCCGTCGAGTTCGACCGACTCGCCGGGGCCGAGCGCGTGGGTCTCGACGGGGAAACGGAGGGTGAAGTAGCCGAGCTTCAAGACCTGGTCGAAGATCTCCTTCGCGTCGGGCGGACCGTAGAGGTCGAGCGGCTCGGTCCGGTGGTTGAGGCACATGCTCTGGATCAGCCCCGGAAGTCCGAGGAAATGGTCCCCGTGGAAGTGGGTGATGAAGATCCGCCGGACGCGCATGAACGAGGCGCTCGACTGGAAGAACTGCCGCTGGGTCCCCTCGCCGCAGTCGAACAGGACGAGCTCGCGCTCGGTGTCGAGGGCGATCGCGCTCGCCGACCGCTCCTTGGTCGGCCACGAACCGGCCGTTCCGAGGAAGGTGAGTTGCATCGACGGCCGGAGCGGCCCGGCGGCTTAACACCGTGGTGGCGGCGCCTGTGGGTCAACCGTTTGTACTCCGCCGGACCTCGGAAGTTCGGCATGGTTGACTGGGACCGGGTGGAGCGCCTCCGCTCGAAAGGATGGGACTGGGAGCGGCTCGCCGAGGACCCCAAGGTCGACTTCCATGCGGACGAGGCGGCGGGCGACCCGGGCCGCGCGCTCCGGGCGCTCTACTACCAACGCAAGTCGAAGACCAAGCGCCGCTCCTCGTCCGAAGCGGCGGCCGCCGGAGATGCCGCCGACCCCGAGAAGCGGTGGACGTTGGAGCGCGTGGCCGCGATCGTCGCCCCGTTGTTCGCGGTGTGGTTCCTGATTGCCCTCGTCGTCCCCTCTCCGGTCGGAACGTTCCTTCCCGCGATCCCGTACCTCGTCATCCTGATGCTCCTCGCGATCGGGCTGCTCGCCTTCGCCCTGCTCCGTTCCTCCAGCCGATGGAACACGGCGATCCGGAACAGCCTGATCGCCGGCGTCGTGCTTGGGATCGTCGTCTCCGGGTCGCTCGGCGTCGCGGCGCTCGTCAGCGGTTGCCCGACGCTCACGGCCGCCACGACCGGCGAGCCGAGCTCGTTCCAGAAGGCCTCCAACCCGCTCTGGGCGGTCAACGGCGCGTCGGTGTTCTTCTTCTACGGCTCGGCCGCGTGCCCGTACTGCTCCGCGTCGAGTTGGGCGATGGTCGTCGCCTTAGAGGCGTTCGGGAGTCTGTCGAGTACGCAATTCGATCGCTCGAGCACGACGGACGTCTACCCGAGCACGCCCGAGGTCGTCCTCGCGAGCGCTGTCCTGCAGAGCAAGTACGTCGACCTCCAGGTCGCCGAGACCACGAACGACAACCAGATCACCTCCCCGGCGACGTCCGGCTGCTACCAATCGGCGTACGTGAGCACCTACGACTCGGTCGGCAGCATCCCGTTCGTCGTGATCGGCGGGCAGTACTTCCACGTCGGCGCGATGGTGAACCCGGCGACCCTCCAGGGGCTCACAGCGTCCCAGGTCCAGGGGCAGATCGACAACCAGTCCGGGGCCGCGTGGAACGCGATCAGTCCGACCGCTTACCTGCTGGAGGCGTTCCTCGTGAAGACCGACGGCGGCCTGCCGACGAGCGTCGCGACGAATCCGAACGTGGCGCCCCTTCTGGCGCAGATCCACTAGGGCGGCGACCGAGGCGCCATGAGGGCCGAGTCCGCCCATGCGGCGCTCCTCCTGATGATTATCGCCGGCCTCGGCCTGGCGGTCTTCGCGACCCTCGAGACGTACATCCCGGCCCTGCAAAGCGCGTGTTCCGTGAACCCATTCCTCTCGAGGGTCGCGAAGACCGCCAGG
>DAIQBL010000006.1:0-37650 GCA_036781185.1 Thermoplasmatota archaeon
GGCCACGCCGGAAACGTCGGGTGGGACGCGAGCACCGCCGCCTGGTCGTGCGGGAGGTGCATCCAGCTCGTCCGGAGGCCGCGCCGACCGTCCCGGACGTAGATGATCGTCGCCCCGAGCCGGCCCTGGTCGACGATGGGCCGCCGGAAGGCGGTCCACGGAACGAACTGGGTCTCGAGGGTGGACGAAAAGTGGACGCCGCCGGGCTCGATGCCGATCTTGCGGACGTCGACGGCCGCGCTCGTGATGCCGCCCGCGACCAGGAACGCGATCGAACCGACGAGAACCCAGATCCACGGAAGCGGCGGGGCCTGGACCGAGTGGCCCAGGTCTCCGCCCACGGTAACGACCGCCGCCACGGCGAAGTTGGTCAGCGGGAGGATGGCGGCCCCGATCACGGCCGCGAACAAGTAGATCGACCCGACGGCACGGCGGGGGATCCAGACGATCCCGCCGGGAATCCGCGTCGTTGGGTTCGGGTCGAGAGGCGGGAGCGGCGGGATGACGCCCGTCGGTCGGACCGCCTCCCCCACCGCGCTCGACATCGACATCCGTCGGCGGGCCCGCACGCCCCGCCCGACGGTCGCTCTCGACCGGGTTCTAGCGCCGAACTCCCTCAAGAGGGTACGCCCCGGCTCGCACCGCGCAGCCCCCGACGACCCTCGGGAACCCCGTCGTACCGTCGGAGGCGTCAGGCTCTTGAGCCGTCCCGCGGTCGGCGCTCCCGATGGCTTCCGAAGACCTGCGGATGCGGGACATCCTGACGCGGGCCGAGACGATCGCGGTCGTGGGGCTGTCGGATAAGCCCGAACGCGATTCGCACCAGATTGCCCGGTACCTCCAGTCAGTCGGCTACCGCGTCGTACCCGTGAATCCGATGCTCACCGAGGTGCTCGGGGAGCGGTCGTATCCCGACGTTCACAGCGTGCCGAGCGAAATTCGGATCGACATCGTCGACGTCTTCCGGAAGTCGGACCAGGTCGGGCCGGTCGTGGGCGAGGCGATCGACCGCCGCGTGCCGACCGTCTGGATGCAGCTCGGGGTGACCAATCCCGAGGCCGCAGCGAAGGCGCGTTCCGCGGGACTCGTCTGTTACGAGGATCTTTGCATCATGGTCCAGCACCGCCGCCTGAAGGTCCCGCCGAAACGGAGCGCCGCGTAGCGCGATGGCGAGCGCCAGCTTCCCCCCGGACCCGCGCGCGGTCCCTCTCCCGCGGATGCCGCCCGCACCCGCCCGGACCGGATCTATCGTGGACCGGGGGGTCGCACGCCATACCGCCGTCGCGACGGCCAACTGGTCGGTGCACGGGACCGCGAAGGTCACGGGCGCCGTCGAGGCAGACACGGTCGAGGTCGACGGGACGGCGTCGGTCGGTGGCAAGCTCACCTCGGTCGAGCTCGGCGTCCACGGCCGGCTCGACGTCGTCGGGGACGCGCGGGCGAACCATCGGCTCGCCGTCGTCGGCTCGGCCCGGTTCGGCGGCGCCCTCCACGCCGGTGACCTCGACGTCCGAGGCACGCTCCGCGTCGAGGGGGCCGTCGACGTCGACCGCGCGGTGCTCTGGCGGGGAACCCTCGAGCTCGCCGGCGGCCTGACGGCGTCGCGATTCGCGGGCGAGGGACGGGTCGACTCGACCGCGGGGATCCACGCGAAGGACGTCGACCTCGTGCTCGAGGGCCCGTCGGTGATCTCCGCGATCCAGGCCGAGACGATCCGGGTGCGCTCGCGCCGCAAGCTCTTGGGCGCGTCGCCGTCGCTCGAGGTCGAGCGGATCGACGCCGACCTGGTCGAGCTCGAGGACGTCCACGTCGAATTTGTCCGCGCCTCCCAGATCATCGCGGGTGCCGGGACCCGCATCGCTCGGCACGAAGGGACCGTGACCCGCCAGCACCCGACGGCCCGGATCGGGCCCTCCTCGATCTCGGCCCGACCCGCGGGGCTCTACCGATAGGCCGCCCTACTCCGAGCCGACCCCTTTTATGGCCGGGACGACACCATCGGCCATGGCCGCCGGGGAAGCCAAATCGCGCGCCCCGGGACTGCCGTTCGAGGAGATCGCGACCCGGGTACGGGAGTACTGGCGCAGCACCGGCGTGCCCGAGAGGACCCTGTCGGGAAACCCGAACGGCCCCGTGTTCCGGTTCACGGAAGGCCCGCCGACCGCGAACGGCGTGCCCCACGTCGGGCACGTCATCTCGCGGGCGCTGAAGGACGTCCACCTCCGCTACCACCGCCTCCGCGGCGACCACATCGTCTCGCCGATGGCCGGATGGGACTGCCACGGCCTCCCGGTCGAGATCGAGATCGAGAAGCGCCACGGCCTGAAGTCGAAGCGCGACATCGAAGCGTACGGCGTCGGCCGGTTCTGCGACGAGTGCCGGGCGAGCACGCTCGAGGTGGCGGCGGTCTGGGAGGAGATGAGCGAGCGGCTCGGCTACTGGCTCGACTACCGGCGCCCGTACCTCACGATGAGCGCGCCGTACATCGAGAGCGTCTGGTGGTCGCTCAAGGAGCTCTCGACGAAGGGGCTGCTCGAGAAGGGCCACTACGTCCTCCCGTACTGCCCGCGGTGCGAGACCCCGCTCTCCTCCCACGAGGTCGCCCAGGGGTACAAGGAGACCACGGACCCGTCGGTCACGGTGCGGCTCCGCCTCCGGGGACCGTCGGAGGGACCGGCCCGCTGGATCCTCGTCTGGACCACGACGCCGTGGACCCTGCCGGCGAACCTCCTCGTCGCCGGAAAGGCGAACCTTGAATACGTCGGGGTCCGTACCGTCGACGGCGGCGAGGCGATCCTCGCCGAGGCGGCGCTCCCGAGGTACTTCCCGCCCGGCGTCGAGATCCTCCGGCGCTACGAAGGGCGCGAGTTCGCCGGCCTCGAGTACGACCCGCCGTTCCCGCTGGAGGGCACTGTGCCCGGGCGATACCGGATCGTCCTCGACGACATGGTCTCCGACGCCGAGGGGACGGGCTTCGTCCATATCGCCCCGAGCTTCGGCGTCGAGGACCAGCGCGTCGGGGCCCGCGAGGGGGTCGGGGTGTACGACCCGCTCGACAGCCGCGGGGTCTTCACGAGCGCCGTTCCGCTCGTCGCCGGGAAGCCGTTCAAGCTCGCCGACCCGATCCTGACGAAGGACCTCGACGAGCGCGGCCTCCTCGTCGCGAACGGCACGATCCGCCACACGTACCCGTTCTGCTGGCGGTGCGGCAACCCGCTCATCTACCGGGCGATCGACTCCTGGTTCGTTCGAACGAGCCGGTTCACCGGCCCGCTCGTCGCGAACAACCGCTCCGTCGAGTGGGTCCCGGAGCACCTCCGGGACGGACGGTTCGGGAACTTCCTTACCGAGGCGAAGGACTGGGCGCTCTCCCGCAACCGGTACTGGGGCACCCCGCTCCCGGTGTGGGTCTGCCCGGTGGGCCACGCGACGGTCGTCGGCAGCTTCGCCGAGCTCGAGCACCGGATGGGGCACAAGCTCCCCGACGGGTTCGACCCGCATCGGGTCGAGGTCGACCCGATCCGGTTCCCGTGCGCGACCTGCGGGGCGGAGTCGAAACGCGAGCCGTACACGATTGACGGGTGGTACGACAGCGGCGCCGCGCCGTTCGCCCAGTACCACTACCCGTTCGAGCCCGGCCCGTTCGACCCGGCGTCCCCGCTCGACTTCGTCGCCGAGGGGCTCGACCAGACTCGCGGGTGGTTCTACACCATGCTCGTCCTCGCGACGGGCCTCTTCGACCGCCCGGCGTACCGGGTCGCGATCGCGAACGGGCTCGTTCTCGACGACTCCGGCCAGAAGATGAGCAAGTCGAAGGGGAACGCCGTCGAGCCGCTCGGCCTCCTCGAGAAGTACGGCGGCGACACGGTCCGGTGGGCGTTTCTCACCGCGGACTACACGGAGCCGACGAAGCTTCGCGAGTCCGACATCGGTCCGGGGGCCGCCCGGGTGCTCGGGACGCTGCTGAACGTCTACGCGTTCTACCGGGACAACGCCTCCGCCGACGGCCTCAAGCCCGCCCGAGAGGCGCCCAAGCCCTCGGGCATCCTCGACCGCTGGCTGCTGTCCCGCCTCGACGGGACCGTCCGGGAGGTGACCAACGCCCTCGACGCGTTCGACCCGCGCCGCGGCGCCTCGGCGATCCGCGCGTTCGTCGACGACCTCAGCACCTGGTACCTCCGGAGGTCGCGCCCCCGGTTCTGGACCGACGGGGACCCGGTCGACCGGCGCGCGGCGAACGACACGCTCTCCTACGCGCTCGGGGTCACTGCCCGATTGCTCGCGCCGTTCACGCCATTCTTCGCCGAGCACCTCCATCAGGAGCTCCACGGCCTCGGCTTCTCCGACGGGGCGGAGTCGGTCCATCTGACCCGATGGCCGAGGTCGACCGGCCAGTTCGACGGACCCCTCAACACCGGGATGGACGCGCTCCGTGCCGAAGTCGAGGTCGGGCGCGAGCTCCGCCAACGCGCCGGCGTGAAGGCCCGGATCCCGCTCGAGACGTTCGTCGTCTTCTCCGACGACCTCGCCCCGCTCGGCACGGGGGGCGACCGGATTGTCGCGGACGAGCTGAACGTCCGCGTCGTCCTGAGGCTCCCGCCGGCGAACGCCTCCCAGTTCTCCGAGCCGATCTACGTCGTCCGCCCGGGGGTGGATGAGGCGGCCTACGCCCTCTCGGCCAAACCGACCGCCGAGCTCCACCGCGAAGGGCTCGTCCGGGAATCCCTGCGGCGGCTCCAGCAGGTCCGGAAGGAGATGGGACTCGCGTTCACCGACCACGTTACGCTGAGCGTCTTCGCCGACGGCGCGCTCCGGGAGGCGCTCGAGTCCGGCCGCGAGAAGGTCGCGGCCGAGCTCCTCGCCGATTCGCTCGAGTTCCGGCCCGACCCGCCCGGTCCGTCCGACGGGTTCCGGGACTGGACCATCGAGGGACTCCGACTGTCAGCCCTCGTCCGTCGCGCGGCCGCGTAGACCGTCGGGGTTCGGGCCCCTACTCCATCCACACGGGTGGAGGGACCCACGGCAGAGGGGGCGGCGGTCGCCGGGACCGCCAAAGAACGACCCCGACGACGGCCGCCGCGGCGACGAGGATCGCCACCGCGAGGAGCGCCATGCCCGAGCCACCGGACGAGACGGGGGCGTGCGGGGGCGCCGCGGGTGTGGGGTTTCCGGTCTCGAAGGAGAACGTCGCGGGACTCTGGAAGCTGCCGCCGCCGAGTCCGCGGGCGCCCGGCCCCACGACGATCGTGTACGAGGTTTGCGGGGCGAGCGGAGCGGCGTGGCTCCAGTTGAGCCACTCCCCGCTCACCGTGACCATCCCGCCGAGCACGGCGGGCACAACGGAGAACGCCGCCTCGGTCGACGCGGCGTCCATCGGGGCGGAGAACCTCAGGGAGATGTTCGTCCAGACCGAGACGTACTCGGTCTCGTTCGCGGGCACGGCGGCGAGCAGCACGGGCGTCGCCGGCGCCCCGGCGGCGGTGGAGAAGTTGTACCAGTACGGGCCGACCAGGCGGACGCCCCAGGCGGTCATGGCCCCCGGCGGGATCTTGACCTCGTAGGCCGAGCCGGGGAGGAGCCCGGAGAGCGCGACCGTCGCCGTCGTCGGGCCGGACCAGCTTGTGGTCTGGTTCCCCCGACCGAGCAGGTCGACGGGGAGCGACGGGTTCATCGGGACCGCGAATTGCAACCCAACGTCGAGCGAGCCCCCGACGCCGGCGGTGTTGTTCGTCGGCGAGACGGACACGACGGCCGGGACGAGGTCCAGGTCGAGGGTCGTCGGGCCGGTCAGGTTCACCGTCGCCTCCGCGATGTCGGCGCCCCAGACGGCGGCTACGACGTCGCCGCCGAGCCACTCCGTGCCGTTCGCACGGACCGACTCGTAGGGTAGCTGAGCAAGGAGCGTGCCGTTGACGCCGGTCGCGCCGAGGGGGGAAAGGGATCGTCCGGTCATCGGGCCGACGAATCCCGCTACGTCCGCTCGGGGGGTCCGGTCGACCGTCGTCGCGAGGGTCAGGGTCGCCTCCACGTCGACGCGCCCCTGGTCGGTCGCACCGTAGGTGACGTTCGTGCCGAGCGCGGTGTTGACGGAGACGATCGTCGAGCCTTGCGCCGCGAGGATCTGTACGGGGGCCGGGGTCGCGTCGGAGCAGTTGTCGAGGCGGACCTTCCCCGTTCCGTAGCCGATGATCTGGGCGGAGATCGTCGAGTTGGAGACGGTGAGGCTCCCGTTCCCAAACGCCCCGTAGTACCCGCCGTGGCCCGTCAGCGTCGAGTTCTCCACGGTCACCGACGAGCTCTCCTCCGCGAGGATCTCGCCGAACTGCGAGTTGAGGATCGTCGCGACCGTGTTCGTCGGATAGAAGTTCCAACTGTCGACCCGGCTATCGTGCACCCGGAGGTCGAACCCGCCCTGGTGGTACGAGGAGTTCTGCCACCCCTCGGTGAACCCGGCGAGCACGAGCACGTCGTTGATCGGGTTGAGCGCGATCACGACACCGGGCGAGTCGGTGACGACAAGGTGGCTCGCCTTCCAGACGGTGAAGACGTGGACCCCGACGAGCGAGTCGGCGACCGACACGGTGTAGTTCACCCCGCTCACGTTGTACGGCCCCGGGAACTGCCAAGTCTGGACGGTGTCCGGGGCCGGGACGCTCAGGTTGATCCACGCGAACGCCGCGACCCCGAGCCAGAGGTTGAATCCGGCCACCCGCTCCATCGTGAGGTGCGCCGTCGAACGGAGCGCGGGCGCGTCCTGCATCACAACGTCGGAGAGGAACCAGGAGAACGCGACGTACACCGACGCGTTGTTCGCGATGGTGAGCGGCACCCAGGAGCTCGGGTAGCCGAAGTAGCTCCCGACCACGGTGAGGTTGGTGTTGTCGTAGAACCCGGCGATCCACTGGTGGCCGTTCGCCGTGACGTTCGCGCCGACGACGAGGAACCGCGAGCTGTTCCACGCGAAGAAGGTGAGCTGGTTGTCGTAGCTCTCGTTCGCGACGAGGTTTGACCGGTTGAGGAAGAGGATCGACCGGTTGTACAGATTGACGTTCCCGCCGATGGTGAGCGTCACCGGGTGGGACGAGTTCTCCACGACGAGCGTCGCGTTCCCCGTGAGGGTGAGGTTCCCTAGGGAGGCGTTCGTGTCGATGAGCATCGACTGCCCCTTGCCGAGCACGAGGTCCGCGCCGGGCGTCAGCCCGCGGAGTGGAGCGGCCGCGCGGGTCCGGTCGAGGACGGCGGCCGGGAGCCGCACCGCCGGGTGCGTCCCCAATCCCGGGACTTCGCCCGCCATCCCCGGTACGGGGTGGAATCGCATCGACGGCCCGGAGGTCAGCGTTGGTTGGGCGGACGCCGAGACTCGCGACGAGTGGAGCGATGCGGTGGCGGGGAGCGCGTGCCCCGAACCCGGGACCGCTCCCGCCGTCCCGTTCGGGACGGCCAGGGCGAGCCCCACGGCCACGAGGAGCCAGACGTTGCGGCGTACACCAAGCGCTCGCCGCCACCGGCTTGCGCCGGGACGGTTCTGCACGGACTTGGGATGTACTTGCCGAGTTCCCCCATTTGAACCCCTCGTTTCCGGGAAGTCGCACCGGACCGCCCGGAGCACCGGCTCCGGGACCGATTCGCTCCGGTACGGCTCGCGTACTGCCCGGGGCTTTCCGGGTCGGACTCGGCGGAGGCCGGACGCTCAACCGCGCGGGGCCAGCGGCACCGGCCGGACCGGCCCGTCGGGCGAGGTCTCCTCGAACAACTGCGCCCGGAACCTCCGCACGGTCGTCCCCGGTCGGAGCCAGGCATCCGGCCCGAGTCCAGCCTTCCCGCAGGTCTCCGCGAGGAACTCGACCGGGCTCCAGTCGTACTCGACCGCCACTTGGGGCAGCAGAAGCCCGCTCGATCCCGCCCGGTCCACGATCAGACCGTCCCGCCCTACGACGATCTGTCCGGGCAGCTCGCGTCGCGGGTCGGCCGCGATCACTTCCGGGACGGTGAGCAGCGACACCTCGACGGTGAGCTCCTCGAGCTCCGGGAGCGTGACGGTCGGGAACCTCGGGTCGTCGACGGCCGCCGCGAACGCGGCGCGGGGAATGGCGGCTCTCAGCGGGTACACGGGCACCGGGAACCCGATGCAGCCCCGGAGCGAGTTCGACGGGTGGCGGCGGAGCGTGACGAAGACCCCCCGGGGTTCGTCGAAGACGGTCGGCAGGGGCCGCCCGCGGAACGCGGCGGCCGCGTCTCGCCGCTCGGGGTGCGCGAGACCCTCACGGATCGCATCCCGGGCGAGTCGGACGGCGTCGGCGCCCTCCTCATCCGTGACCATCGGGGGTCGATGCGGCGCCGCTCCATAACGCGGGCGCCGGCCGTTCGACCCTGACGTTTTATACCGAACCGAGCGTCCCGCGGCGCTCCGTATGCCGTTCCCCGAGGCGGTCCACCGACTGCTCGACAAGCGCATCTGCATGAACTGCTCGGCCCGGAACCCCCCGAAGGCCGTCCAGTGCCGCAAGTGCGGCTACCACGGCCTTCGCCCCAAGTCGCGGGAACGCTCCGGCAAGACCCAGTAGGTCCCGACCGCTAGTTCGTCTTCGGCGGGCGGCCCGGGCCCATCGCGAGGCGCTTTCGGATCAGGAACTCCATGTTCCGGCGCCCGTCGCGCCAGCTCGACAGCTTCGGCGCGCCCCACCGCTCGGCGTAGCGGATCGGTACCTCCTGGAATCTGAGCCCGTTCAGGAGCACCTCGATCTTCAGCTCCTCCGAGAGCGGCATCCCGTCCTGGGTCAGCTGGACGTGGTCGAGGACCGAGCGGCGGAACACCCACATCCCGCTCTGGCTGTCCCGTAGCACCCCGCCCGCCGGCCTTAGGCAGCCGTGGTAGGCGATCCGGAGCACGAAGTTGAGCGCCCAATTCCCGACGCGGTGCTCGCGCGTCATCGCCTTCGCGTCGAGGAGCGTCAGCCGGTCCCCGCTCAGGAAGTCGAGCTTCTCGTCGAACAACTTCCGGACGAGCCTCGGGATCTCCTCGACCGGGTAGGTGGCGTCCCCGTCGGCGGTGGCGATCACCTCGCCTTGCGCGGCCGCGAAGCCCGTCCGGTACGCGCGCCCGTATCCCGGACGCGGCTCGTTGATCACCCGGGCGCCGGCCTTGCGGGCGACCTCCGCGGTGCCGTCCGTCGACGCTCCGTCGACGACGATCATCTCCCAGTCGAACGGGTCGGACGGGAACAACGTCGGGTTGAACGCCTCCACCGCCCCGCGGAACGTGTCGAGGACGTGCCCGACCGACGACGCCTCGTTCAGCGTCGGCACGATCAGGGTAGCCCGCATCGGACGCGCGCCCACGGGCGCGCATCGCTTAAGCGGTTTGTCCCGGTCCGCAGGTGATGCGACTCCCGCCCGTCCCGGCCGGTACCCGGTGGGGGAGCTTCCCGACGACGGCCGACACGGGGGTCTGGGCGCGGTCGTCCACGCTGGACGGGCTGTTCGGGGCCCTCGGCACCGCGATGTTCGCCGTCATGACGGACCTTCGGAAGGTCGCGCCGAACGAGCGCCGCGAGGTCCGGGCGACCGGCCCGGACCTGAACGGCCTCCTCGTCGCGTTCCTCTCCGAACTCATCGCGATGGAGGACACGGAACGGTTCGTGGCCCGTCGCGTCACCGCCCATCTCACGCTCGGAGCTCGCCCCACCGCGACTGGCATCGCGTACGGTGAGCCGTGGGACCCGACGCGCCACCTGCGACGGACGGAAGTGAAGGCCGTCACCCTCCACGAGCTCGCGGTCGAGACCCACCCGCCTCGGGCCCGGGTGATACTCGACATCTAGCCAAGCATCGAATCTTTTAGTCTCGGGAGAATCCGGGGGCGATGTCCCCCGCGGCCGACGTCCCCCATCCGCCGATCGAATTGAACAACCCGCGGATCCTCGTCCGCGACTTCTCAAGGTCGTTCGCGTTCTACACGAAGACCCTCGGCCTGACCCCGGTGTTCGGGGATGGGACGCCCCCCTACGCGGAGGTCGGCGACAAGACCCACTTCGTCGGATTGTTCAGCCGCGCCGAGATGAACGGCGAGCTCGGCCCGCCGATCGCGGCGCCCCGACCGGACAACCGGATCTCCCTCGTCTTCGAGGTGCCGAACGTGGACGCCTCGCACGGGCACCTCGTTCGGCTCGGGATCGAGATCCTCGCCGGCCCGACGGACCGGCCGGCGTGGGGGTTGCGGACGGTCCACTTGAGGGACCCGGACGGCAACCTGATCGAGCTGTTCACCCGAATGCGAGCGCCCTAGCGCGGACGTTCCGCTACGGCATCCGCTCGCCGAGCGCCGTCAGCGCGGCGCCGGGGACGGGGAGCTTCCCGGCCTTTGCGAGAATCCGTTCGAGGGCGGCGAAGGTGACCAGAAGGTCCGGCCAGTCCGCGATCCCCATATGGCCAATCCGGAAGATCTTCCCCTTCAGGGCCCCCTGGCCGCCCTGGACCGCGACGTTGTACCGGTCGAGGAGCGCCTTGCGGACGTCCTTGTCCTCGAGACCGGCCGGGTTGCGGATCGCCGTCACGGTGTCGGAGGCGTACCGCCGGTCGGGGAAGAGCTCGAGTCCGAGAGCATCGCACCCCGCGCGCGTCGCCTCGGCGAGCCGGTGGGTCCGCGCGAGCCGCCCCTCGAGCGTCTCTTCCTTCAGGAGGACGAGCGCCTCCCGGAGCGCGAGGAACAACGGCACCGCCGGGGTCCACGGCGTGTCGTTCTGGGCGATCGACTTGACGTGCTCCGCCAGGTCGAGGTAGAACGAGCCGGGCTTCAGCTCCGCCAGGGCCCGGTCGGACAGATGGACCATCGAAAGGCCGGCGGGGGCGGCGAGGCCCTTCTGGCTCCCCGCGACGAGGGCGTCGATTCCCCACGCGTCGATCGGGCACGGGATCCCGGCGACCGCCGAGATGCCGTCGACCAGGAACAGCGCCCCGGACTTGCGGATGTGGTGGGCGATCCCGGCGAGGTCGTTCTGCAGGCCGACGCTAGTCTCGTTCAGGACGGCGCAGACGGCCCGCACGTCCCCCTTCTCGAGCTCGGCGACGGCCGCCTCGAGGGGCAGGTGCTGGCCCCAGGGGGCCGAGAGGGTCGTGACGGAGTCGCCGTACCGCCGGACGATCTGGTCGGTCCGCTCCCCGAAGTTGCCGTTCGTCAGGACGAGGGTCCGGCTCCCCTTCCGGATCAGGCCGGAGTAGACCGCCTCTAGCCCGGCGGTGCCGCTCCCGGTCAGGACGACCTGGTGGCCCTTCGCGCCGAACAGGACGGGGAGTAGCTCCCGGATCTCGGCGACGACGCCGTGGAAGTAGTCCCCCCGGTGGTTGAGCGACGACATGCTCATCGCGCGCAGGACCCGGGGGTGGATCCGGACCGGTCCGGCGATCAGGAACGTCGCGGTCTCGGGGTCGAACGTCATCGGCCGCCTCGCGCGGCGTCCGGATTCACGAGGGCATGTAACGGCTCGCCCCGGAGCGCCCGGAGCGTCTCGTCGACGACCTGCCGGCCGGCGAGGATCTGCGCCTCGCTTGTCGACGCGCCGAGGTGGGGCGTCGCGAGGACCTTCGGGTGACCGAGCAGCTTCGAGACGGTCGGCGGCTCGACCTCGAACACATCGAGCGCCGCGCCGGCGAGCTGGCCGGAGTCGAGGGCGGCCGCCAGCGCGGCCTCATCGACGAGCGGTCCGCGGGCGACGTTCAGGAGGAAGGCGCCCTTCTTCATCCGGCCGAGCCGGGCGGCGTCGAGGAGGTGGTGGTTCTCGGGCGTGAGGGCCGCGTGCAGGCTCACGAAGTCGCTCTCTGAGAGCAGGGCGTCCAGGGGGATCATGGCGGTCCCGTCGCCGGGGTTCGTAACGAACGGGTCGAACGCAACGGTCGTCACCTCGAAGGGGCGCAGCCGCTTCGCCGCCTCGCGCGCGATCCGGCCGTAGCCCACGAACCCGACGATCTTCCCCCGGAGCTCCCCGCCGTTCTCGCCGCGCTTCCAGCCGCCGGACTTCGTGTCCACGATCCGGGGGAACAGGCCCCGCGCGAGCAGCAGGAGGAATGCGACGGTGAGCTCGGCGACCGCCACCGACGCCGCGGTCGGCGCGTTGACGACCCGGATCCCGCGCGCCGTCGCGGCCGGTAGGTCGACGTTGTCGACACCGACCCCGGCCCGGGCGACGAACGCGAGGTGCGGAGCCTTCGCGAGCAGGGCCGGGTTGACCTTCGTGCGACTCCGAACGATCAAGCCCCACGCCTCGGACAGCGCGCGGTCGAGCGCCTCCGCCCCGGACGTGGCGTCGATGACGCGGCACGGTCCGGACCGGAGCAGCTCAACGGCCGCCGCATCGATCGGGTCGGCGACGACGACGAGAGGGAGCGAGCCGTCGGGCATCGCTCGCGGGGACGGGGGAAGGCGGGGAAAACAGTTCCTCCCGCCGGTCCGCGAACGCCCCTTATCGAGGAACGAAGAGCGCGTTGGCGCCGCGGACGGTCACCGCGACACGAGCCGCGGGAGGGCGCCGCCGTCGGGAATCGGACGGATTCCCGCCAGCGCGCCTTGGGATGTCGGCCTAGGCCGCGCGAGGCTTCGTGCGGTGGCTCGGGCGAACCCGGTTACCGGCCCGGACGAGCCCGCGCTTGGTGGCCCGGCCGACCCGCTTGCCCGCTCGTTCCACGTCCCCGCCGACGGTCTTCGCACTCCGCGTGACCATCGAGCCGGCGCGAACCATTCCCTTCTTCATGTCGCGGCCAACCGTCTTCGACCCGCGCACAACCTTCGTCTCCAGACTCTTTCCCCGTAGCTTGATCGACATTCTAACCTTCCTTGCGGACAGTCGAACTACCCGGGCGCGAGAGTTAACCGCCCCCTCAACCGGAGTTGAGGCGAATGGAGGAGCGCCAGCCCCTGGGCGAAGGCTCTCGCGGCGGGGCGGATGGCGGTGGCGCCCCGCTTAGGTCGCCGGGCTCGACCCGATTCCGAGACCTACCGGAGCTTGGGGACCGGAACCCGCGCGAGCGCGGCCTCGACCAGCGCGGCGCCTCGGACGCCGCGGATCCACGGCTCCGGCTTGATGACGATCCGATGCGCGAGCGCCGGGACCGCGAGCGACTTCATGTCGTCGGGGATGACGTAGTCGCGGCCGTCGACGAGCGCCCGGGCGCGGGCGAGCTTGAGGAGCGCGAGCGAACCGCGGGGCGACGCCCCGACCTCCGCGCGGGCATCGCCCCGCGTCGCCGCCACGAGGTCGACCGCGTACGCCTCGACCCCGGGATCCACCATGACGTCCTCCGCGGCGCGCTGGACCTCGCGGAACTCGCCGGGCTTCAGCACGGACGTCACTTCGACGTCGTCGGTCTTTCGCGCCCTTCGTCGGGCGAGGATCTCGCGCTCTTCCTCGACCGTCGGGTAGCCGACCGCGAGTCGCATCAGGAACCGGTCGACCTGCGCTTCCGGGAGCGGGTACGTCCCCTCGAGCTCGAGAGGATTCTGGGTCGCGAGCACGAGGAACGGCCGCTCGAGCGGGTGGGTCGTCCGTTCGCTCGTCACCTGGTACTCCTGCATCGCCTCGAGGAGCGCCGACTGGACCTTCGGCGGCGCCCGGTTGATCTCGTCCGCGAGCAGGATGTTGGTGAACACCGGGCCCCGCCGGAACTCGAACGTACGGTGCTCGGCGTCGAACACCTCGCCACCGGTGATGTCGTGCGGGAGGAGGTCGGCCGTGAACTGGATGCGCGCGAAGCCGAGCCCGAGCGCCTTCGCGAACGACTTCGCGGTGAGGGTCTTGCCGAGCCCGGGGAGGTCCTCGAGGAGCAGATGGCCATCGGCGACGAGACCGATGGAGACGAGGTGGACCGCGACGTCGCGGCCGACGACCGCGGTGTGGACCGCCGCCTCGACGGCGGCGATCCGCTCCCGCGCCTGTTCGCCGTTCACGCCGCGCGACGCTCCCAGCGCCCGGCCGAGCCCGGCGGGACTATAACTCCCCGTCGACGCGCTGTTCCCCGGCCGTAACGGTTGCGCGTCACGGTAGGCCGACCGGCCCTCTCGGCGTCCTGACCTGGCCGGGGCTGTCGGACACCGGGGTTGTCCTCACATCATCCCATGCGGACGACCCGTCCGCGTGCGGTCCAGAGGGACCCTTCGTCGGTGCTCGGACGGCGTAAGCCGCCGACCGGGTCACCCGGCCGTCCGTCATATCGTTTGGGCCGACACGTTCGGTCCCCGACGCGCCTCGACCAGCGCCCAGGCGACCAGACCGAACGCGACGACGATCGCGACCGCGGCCGCGCCGGTGTCCGCCTGGGCCGTCGGGAGGGCGAACGCCGCGAGCAGCGCGACGGCGACGCACAACCCCGGGAGGGCCAGACCTCCGACCGGGTCGGCCCCGGCCCCCGACTCGCCCGGGGTCTCCCCGGACCAGAGCAGGACGGCGAGGCCGGCCGAGCCCGCGAGGGCGCCCGCGAGGATCGAGGGCCGGGCCCAGACGGCGAGCGTACCCACGGCCACGAGGAACGGAAGGAGGCCGTACTCGGGGGCGAGGGCGCCCGGCCGCCCCCGGAGGCCGAGCGTGACGAGGGCGGCCCCGGCCGGGAGACCGACCGCGAACGCGACCGGCACCCCCCCGATGACCCCGAACAGAGCGGCGAGGACGGCGCTCGCGGCGGCCCATCGGAGGGACCGCGGGTCGAACCCCCGGGGCCATCGGCCGGCGTCCGGGGTCATGCGCCCGACCTCCGGCCGGCGGGCCGCGCGAAGAAGCTCGTCAGGGCAGCGAGCGACCAGTAGTCGTCCCAATCGACGACGGGCGCCTCGGACCACGCGTCGGCGACCCGGCGGCGCCGCACGAGGCTCAGGAGGCGGAGGGCGCGTCGGTCATCCTCTGACGGAGCGGCGGCCGACGGAGCGAGGAGCGTGACGGGCGAGGGGCTGAGGACGAACGCCGGGAATCCGCGGCGGCGGAGGTGGGGGAGAACGAGCGTGGAGTCGTCGTCGGCGAGCGGGGAGAGGAGCGCGGTGGTGACCCCCGGCGGGAAGTACCGCCGGAGCGACACGGCGAGCCGTTCGGAAGGGCCGGCGACCTCGCCGACGGTCGCGGTCTGGAGCGCGCGCAGGATCCGGTAGCGCTGGCGCCGGCCCGAACCGAGCGGGATGGCGGTCAGGTACTCCCCGTACAGCGCGAGACCGACCCGCGCCTTCTGTTCGAGGAACGATTGGGCAAGCCCGTACGCCCCCGCGCAGGCGACGGAGGCGAGACGAGCGTCGACCTCCGGACCGAGGGAGCTCGGGCGGAGCTCGACGACGATCAGGAGGTCACCGGTCCGCTCGACCCGGAAGTCGTTCGCGAGCATGCGGCCCGCCCGCGCCGTCGCCGTCCAGTTGACCTGGCGGACCGTGTCGCCGCTCCCGTACGGCCGGATCCCGAAGAACTCGCCCGACGGACCGAGCTGGCGCGCCCGGACCTCGCCCGGCAGCGGGGTCGTCCGCCGTAAGGGGGCGCGCGCGGCGCGCGCGAGCTCGGGAGGGAACCGCTGCACCCGGATCGCCTCCCCCTCGACCGGAACGTCGCGCTCGACGAGACCGAGCGGGTCCCGCCAGACGAGGGCCGGGCGCGCGACGGAGATGAGGCACGGGTACGGCGCGGCCCAGTGCAACCGGAAGCCCAGTCCCTCGGGAGTCCTCTCCACCTCGGCCGGTTGGCGCTCGACGAGCGGTTCCGGCCGGTAGAAGATCGGGAACACCCCCGGGGTCCGTCCCGACGGCGACCGCGCCAGGCGACCAGTGATCTCGACGGCCTCCCGGCTTCCGTCGACCGACCACGTGAGCCGGTACCCCCCGATCCCCCGGGCGGCGCCCAGCCCGGCGGCGACCGGACCGACCAGGAGCGGCACGGCGAGGAGGAGGGGGATCGAGTTGTGGGATGCGATGGCGGCGACGGCGAGCGCCGCGCCGGAAACGAGCAGGACGAGCGCCCGGGGACGGAATCGGACCGGGGGCTCCGGCTCCGGAGGAGCGCTCACGTCTCCTCTTCGAGTCGCGACAAGCGGTCGTCGAGCCACGCCCGGAAGGTGGCGGGGTCGGAGGCCACCAACCGGCGCTCGGCTTCCGGGTCGAGCCGGCGGAGCGAACCGCCGGTCGAGTTCCGCTCGAGGCTCACGACGGAGGCGATGATCGCCTGTCGTCCGAGGGGACCGGAGCGGAACGCCTCCCGAAGGCGGACCAGGGAGGAACCCACCGGGTCCGGAGGGACCGGCAGTCCCCGGTGCCGGATCGCGGGGACCATGAGGAGGGCGACCCCGACCGCCGCGAGCCCCGCGCCGGTCGCCGCCAGCTCCGTCCCGACCCCCGGCTCGGCCGTCGCGAAGATCGACGCCGCGGCGAGGACCCCCCCGACCAACAACAACGCGAGCCCGGCGGGCTCCTCGGTCATCGCGGGGCCCCCCGGTCGATGGCGGCGAGCACGCGCTCCAGGGCGGCCCGGGCTCGGTCGGACTCGTGGCGCTGCATCGGATGGGCGGAGTACCGGGCCTCCTCGAACAGCCGCGTCAGTTCACCCGCCGCCTCGGGCGGGATCCTCCACCGGGCGACGGCCGTCGATTCGACCTCGCGGGCCGTCCGCGCCCCGGTGTCCACCAGTCGCGCGTCCACCGCGGTCAGCAGCCGGCCGTACAGCGCGACGATGAGTGCCCTCGGGTCGGCGTTCGGGTCGGACTCGAGTTCGGCGAGCGTGGCCGCGATCGCCGCGCGGGCGGCCTCGGCGGGGTCCGGGGGAGAAGTCGCCAGCTCGCCTCGTCGGCGGCCGGCGAGCACGTAGGCGAGGGGGACCGCGACGAGCGCGATCGCCACGCCCACGCCGAGTACGAGAGCATAGGCGACCCACCCCGGGAATGTCTGGCCGACGACGGTAAAGTTCGAAGGGGTGCCGTTGGCCGCCTTCCCGATGGGGGGAACGTGTCCGGTCGAGTTCCCCGGGCCCGGAGCCGCGGGCGAGGTCGACGGAGCGCCGCCCCCGACGTAGTGGGCGGCGATGAGGAATCCGAGGAACAAGAGGAGGCAGACCGCCCACACCATCACCGGGCCCCGGAGGATCTGGGCGCCGGACGGGTCCCGGAGCCGCTGGGTCAGCCGGTAGACGACCCAGACGGCCGTGAGCCCCAGCACGACGACGGCGAACACCTGGAGCTCCGCGTAATCGACGTACCCGCCGGCCTCGTGGGTGACGTTAGTGGGGGTCGGCGGCACCCCGGAGAGGAGGGCGGCGGCCACGCCGATCAACAGCGCGGCGAGTACTACGAACACCGCGGCCGGGGGGAGCCGGCGGGCGGCCGGGGGGCGGACCTCCACGTTCCGACGAGCGCTCGGCCCCATATCCGCATTTCACGGTCCACTCGTCAAGCCCGTCGGGCCGCGAGGCCGTCCGGCCGGAGGAGCCGAAGGATTTCGTCGGAGGAAGTAGACGCTTCGGCGCTCGTGGTCGGGGGCGACCACCGCGAAGTCGTCGACCGAGTAGCCGAGGTCGAACGCCGCGCGGAACGCGTCGCGGACCGCGTGCCGCCAGGTGCGGAGGTTCGCCGGGGAGTGCTCCCGGACGAGCCCGATGTCGAACGGGATCTCGAGGCTCGCCGAGGGAAGGGACGGCTCCTGGACGCTCGTCGGCACCCGGAGGCCGTGGTCGTCGAGGTCGGTCTCGAGGAGGGGGGTCGACTCGGCGAACCTCCGCTCGTCCGCCGCCCGGTCGGGGGCCTTCGCCTCCAGGCGGGCGACGACCGTCGGGTCCTGCAGCTTCCAGACGGCCCGGAGTCGGTCGGTCTCGATCTCCTCGGCGCCCTCCGCCCCGAGACGGCCGTAGTAGTGGACGAGGTACTTGTCCGGGACCGCGCCGAGCCGGTGGACGTGGAGGAACGCCGTGCGGCTCTGCAACGGGTCGAACGTCCACCGGATCTCGTCCAGCCCCTGGCGGAGGAGCTCGTCGCGTTGGTGGGTCTTCAGCCGGAAGCCGAGCCGGTGGTTCTGGTACTCGGGGCGGACGGCGGTGCGCTGGGAGTACAGGTACAGCTTCTCGCCGTCCCAGCCGAGGAACCCGAGGGCGAAGCCGGCCAGGTAGATCTCCGCGAACGCCCCGACGACCAGGCCGCCGTTGTCCTGGACGGCCCGCTGGACGGTCCGGGGGACGGGAGGCTCGCCCGACGGCCCCCCCGCCTCCCGGTCGACCTCCTCGACGGCCCGGAACTCTTCCGGCTTCTGGAGCCGCCGGAACTGGAACTCCTTGTTCGACGGAGCGCCCGGTGAGGCCGCCACGGCGCCGGCGACCCGGCGTGGCTACATAACCCGCGAGGGAACGCCCCGCCCGCTAGCGCCGGATGCGGAGTTCGGTCTTCTTCTCGATGTACCGCTGCTCGTCGGCCGGCGTCAGGTCCCAGAGCAGGTCCTCGAGGTCGGGGAGGTTCCGCAGGAACTCCGCCTTGCTCTTCGTGAGCATCAGGTGCTCGAACCGGGCGCGCGCGATGTAGTACGCCCCGACGAGGTAGGCGCCGATGAGCACCACGATCGGGCCGGCGACGACGAAGACGAGGTTGTAGTTCGCCCCGCCGTTCGAGGTCTGGTCGGTCGCGCTGTTGATCGAAGGGAACGGCGGGGAGCTCGAAAGTGGGGTGAAGTTCCCGACGGCGAGGACGACCATCAGGATCCCGATCGCGAGCAGGATCGCGGAGAAGACGAATCGGTACGTCCGGACAAAGCGGCGGAGGGTCCGGCTGAACGGGACCTTCTCCGCGTCTTCGGCCATCGTTCGGTTGGGGAGCCGGTCGGTCTTATGAACCTACGGGAGCGCCTGCCGGGCCTCCCGGGTCCCAAAGCCCGGTCTTCGTCGGCCGGAACCGTCGTCGCGCCGACCCGGACGATTCCCGCGTCCGATTTGCCTCTCTCCGCCGCTCCGCCTCGCGACCGGACCCCCGCCGGACGGCCTCACCTCTAACGGAAGGATTATCCCCCTCGAGCCGCGAGTCGTCCCGTATGTCGGGCCCCCCACCCCCGCTCTCCCAACCCCCGAACGCGCCCCCACCGCCCCCGATGTGGACGCCGATGGGCGTCCCGCAGCGGCGCATGATGATCGACCCGTGGCCGCTGTTCGGGTTCTGGGCCCGCGCGGTCGGATTCCTGCTCCTCTTCCTCGGGACGCTCATCGTCGTCGCCTGGGGCACCCCGGGGGGGGGTTGCATCACGACCCCGACCAGCTGCACCGGCTTCGCCGCCCAGGCGCTCAATGCGATCCTCACGGCCCGTATCCTCTGGGTCCTCGGCCTAGGGGCGCTCGGCGCGGGCGCCGCGATCCGGCTCCACTGGGGACTCCGAATGCCGGAGAACCCCCGCCCCGACGAGGTCAACTACATCCTCGCCGACCGCCGGGCGAACGGGCTGTTGTTCATCCTGAGCATCGCCCTCCTGCTCCTGCTCTACTTCCAGACGTCGTTCATCACCTTCGGGCTCGGACTGCCCGCAGGTCTCTGAAGGGCGACCGGTCCGGAGCGGGGGCGCCCGTGGGCCCCCCGAGACGCGGCGGGCGACAGCCTACCGGTCGGTCCGTCCGAATCCGGACGGACGCTCGTCGGTCCCGGCTTCGTCCTCGGACGCCCGAACGACCGAACTCGGGGGCTTGACCCGGTCGAGGATCGGCCGGGCGAGCCGCCGATACATCAGGACCGCGGCTCCCGCGACCGCCAGCGCCGCGACGACGGCGCCTGCGGGGCCGAACGCCGGGCCGAGGGCCAACAGGAAGAATCCGGCCCCGCCGACGAGAGCGCCCGGGAGAGGTCCGCCCCGGGGGGCCCCTTTCGGCCGGTCCGTCCGGAGCGAGAGGAGGGCCCCGACGATCTCGAGGGCCACGACCGCGACCGACTGGAAGAGCGCGACCCCCACCGTCGTGCCACTGAGCGTCGGGGACCCGAGCGCCTCCGCCACGATCGCGAGGGTGATGATCCCCCCGACGCCGGCCCGGAACCCGAGAGCGTAGAACGCCCCGCTTCCGTCGGATCCGAAGTAGACCGATTTCAGCAGCGCCCACTGGGCGAGTTCCGTCCCCCCGATGAGGGCGCCGAGGTCGATCGCCGCGGCGAGGAGGTTCCCGGCCGACAGGAAGAACAGGAACGCGACGGCGAGCGGGATGCCGACGAACAGCCCCGCCGTGTAGGCGAACATCTCCTTGCGCTCGTCGAAGCGGCTCTCCGGGACCTGGGGAGCGGCGTACCGGCCGACCTCGACGTAGACGTACCCGGCCGAGAGAGCGACGCCGGCGACCGCGCCGAGCGTCAGGGCGAGCTGGACCACGTTACCCTCCGCGACGCGCGCCGGTGAGGAAGCCGGTGTGCCCGAGCATGTCGAACGCGGGCCGGGTCCCCCCTTCGCCGACGTGGAGCTCGCGCTCGATCAACTCGACGGACCGGAGGTCGTCGTACCCGGCCTCGCGGAGCGCCCGCACCGTCCGTTCCAGCTGATTGTACGTCGGGGTGTACGTGGCGACCCGACCGCCCGGGCGGAGCGCGTCGGCCAACTTCGGGACGACGGCCCACGGCTCCGGGAGGTCGAGCACGACCGAGTCGTACGAGGCACCGGCGAAACCGTCCGCCGCCACGTCCCGGAGGGCGAACCGGACCCGTTCCCCGAACCCGGCGGCGACGACGTTGCGACGGGCGACGTCGAGGAAATCGTCCCGCCGGTCGAACGAGTCGACGGACCCGCCCGGCCCGACCGCGTAGGCGAGGACCGTCGTGAGGGCGCCGCTGCCGCTGCCCGCCTCGGCGACCCGACTACCCGGGCCGACACCGGCGAGGAAGAGCAGATACATCGCGTCCTTCGGGGTGACGATCTGCGCGCGGCGCTTCAGCTGGCTCAGCAGGTCGGTCAGCGTCGGCCGGTCGATCTGGAACCGCGCGCCCGCCCACTCGAACGTCGTCCCGGGGGCGGCCCCGAGCTTGTCGGAGAGGTCCACGACCCCGCGGCCCGGCACCTCGCTCGGGCCGGGGCGCAGCGGGAGGAGGACGGACGCGCCACCCGGCCCTCGGAGAACGACGACCTCGCCCTCGCGGAGCCCGCCGTCCCAGGTCACAACTCCCCGGAGGGCGGTCGGCTCGGCATCGGACGTCGGTCGGGAGCGTCCGGCGGGCGATTAACGTGAGCGGGCCCGCGCCGCCGGACGCCCGAAACCTCCGCTTCGCTTTTATCGGGGGGGCGCTCGGCTCCCCCCGTCCCAGGGGACCTCGGGGACGGTGACGGGGCCGTCGGCTGCGGGTATAGTGTAGTTTGGTTATCACATAGGCTTGCCAAGCCTATAACTCGGGTTCAAATCCCGGTGCCCGCATCCCCCCGAACTCCGTGACCGGTCCCCTACCTCCGCATCGGCAAGCCCGCCGAGACCTCGGTCCGCGAACCTCGGAGGTTCGGTGAGCACGCGGCGGCCCCGCCGGCCGCGACCCTCGTTTCCCGAGATCGCTCCCCAGAACGGTCCCGAGAAGTATCCCGCCCCCCCGAGGTTCCGACCCGACCGGGCGATCGCGCCGGGGCGGTATCCGCTCCTCGAGGTCTTCCGAGGGCTCGAACGGACCGTCCCGTTCCAGAAGTACCCCGGGGACGACGAACGGATCCGGGCGATCGCCGCGGGCACCTCCGCCCACATCTCAGAGGGACCGGGCTGGATGTACGTCGCCCCGCGCCGGACGCCGCCGGAGGTTCGGGCCGCCGGGTTCCGGATGGTGGAGAGCGAGGACGACGTGATCGTCGTCGCCCGGTCGCACCTCACGAACAGCCCGAGCATGGACCTGTATCTCGACGTGATCCACGAGTTCCTCCACATCCTCCAGCGCCGCCACGGCCGGGAACTCTGGCTCGGCCGCAAGGTCCCCTACGTGGACCGGCCCACCGAGGTCGAGGCGTACGCCTACTCGGTGGCCGAGGCGCGGCGGCTCGGGGTCCCGGACGAGTACCTGCGCGAGTACCTTCACGTCACCTGGGTCCCGCCGGCCGAATATCGCCGGCTGCTCCGCCACCTGGGCGTGACGGCGAAGTAGCGCTCGGCCTCGACCGAGACGCCCGGACGGACGCGACGAAGCGGCCGGGGCCTACGCGGGCGGGTCCGCGTCCGCCGGCGGTGGCGCGGGGCTCCCCGGCGCGCGTCGGCGATGCCCGAGCAGCCAAGCCGCGCCGACCGACGCACCGATGACGACGCCGGCGACCAGCCCCGCCCACGGGGGGATCGCCGGACCCGTCGAGGAGGTGGTCGGGTACGACGAGGCGATCCCGAGGACCAGGAGGACGTCGCTCGAGTTCGTCGCCCCGAGCGCGTCCGCGACGGACGCGTGGAACCGGTACGTCCCGGCCGACGGGATCGGAACCGTGAGGTTCGGGCCGGAACCGGCCGGCGCCCCGTTGAGGGTCCAGTGGATGGTGAACGGCCCGACTCCGCCGCCGACCGAGGCGGCCAGCGTGACGCTCCCGCCGGCCGTCACGTTCGGGCCGGGGGAGACGAGACCGATCCCGATCGACGGACCGGCGACCACGTCGACGAGCGTCGGCGCGAGCCCGATGTCGTCTCCGGCCGCATCGGCGACCTCGGCGTACGCCGCGTAGGTGCCGACCTCCGTCGGGTGGCACGTGATCGTCGGCTGGTCGGCGGCGGGGCATCCGAGAGGAAGGTTCGACCAGGCATACGAGTACGGCGCGACCCCGCCGCTCACGTTGGCGTAGAGCGTCAACGAGGTCCCGGCGTCGACGGTGGCCCGAGAGGCCGTCACCGCGGTCCCGAGGAGGGCGCCGCCCAGGACCTGGAAGCGGACGGCCGGGGAGGTCGCCGAGGCGCCGTCGGAATCCGTCACGGTGACGCTGACGGTCTCACCCCCGGGCGTCGTGAGGGCGCACGTGGCGCTCGCCGTGGTACTGTCCGGGCAACCCGCGGGGAGCGACCAGGCGTACCCGAGCCCGCCGCTCCCCCCCGTCACGGTCGCCGCGAACGAGAGGGTGCTGCCGAGCGGCACGGAGGCGGCGATCGGGATCGACTCGTTGACCGAGAGCCCCGCAAAGACGAGCACGGAGACCTCGGGGTCGGCCAGCGAGCCCGCGCCGGTCGCGTCGGTCAGGTTCGCCACGACCGCGAACGCCCCGGTGCCGTTCGGGGTGCAATCGAGGTTCGGGACGTTCGCGCCGGCGCATCCGCTCGGTAGTCCCGTCCACGCCCACACGGCCCCGCCCGCCGGGGCGGACCCGGTCGCATTGAACCAGACGGATTGCCCGAGGTCGAGCGTCACGCGGGACGCCGCGAGGGCCGTGATCGACGGCCGGGGGTCGACGGTGACGAGCGGCGCCGAGCCGTTGCGGGCGCCCCCGACGGAGTCGTTCACGAGCGCGTCGACCGCGTACGTCCCCGGAGCGGTCAACCGGCAGGTGAGCGGGGACCCTTGTCCGGAGGGGCAGCTCGAGGGCACCCCGAACCACTGCACGGTGTACCCGCCGGAGCCCCCGGAGACGTTCGCCCAGAACGTAACCAGCTGGCCCACATCGACGACGGTGCGGGACACCGCGAGGCTCACCGCGGACAGCGCGGGGTCGACCGTGAGGGTCACGACGTTGCTCCTCGTTGCCCCGAGGAACGAGTCGTCGACGGTGACGTTGACGGCGAAACTCCCGTTGGCAGTCGGCGTGCACGACAGTTCGGTCGCGTTTTGCGAAGTGCACCCGTTGGGGAGGCCCCCCCAGAGGTACGAGTCCGAGGCGGTGGCGTTCTGCACCACGGCGGTGAGGTTGACGGTGGTCCCGATGTCCAACGACCGCCGGCTCACGAACAAGTGGGCGTGGATCGGGCTGCGGATCTCGAGCGTCACGGGGCCGGCCGTGAGGGTGGTTCCCGCGGCGTCCTCCACGCTCAGGGAGACGTTGAACACCCCCCCGACCGTAGGGACGCAGCCGAGCGGCGGCGAGGCGGTGGGCGAGCACCCCCTCGGCAGTCCCGACCAGGTGAACGCGTACCCCCCGTAGCCGCCGCTGGCGTTCGCGGTGAGGTTGACCGGGGAGCCCAGCGCGACCTCCCCCGGGGCCGCGGTGAGCGTCCCGACCGTGAGGCGCGGCACGACGAGCAGCGTGAGGTTCGAGCGGGCGACGGAGCCGTTCGAGTCCGTAACAGCCACCTGGATGGGGTAGGTGCCCGCCGACGAGGGGACGCAGAGCAGGAGGGAGCTGTTCGCGCTCGCGCAGCCGGACGGGAGTCCGAGGTACGAATAGGTGTACGCGCCCGGAGCGCCACCGGCCACGGAGACGTTCAGGCGCGCGGTGGAGCCGAGGTCCACGGCCCGGGGGGCGGCCGAGAAGGAGACGACGTGCAGCGCGTCGCCGAGCACGATCTCGGTCGCCGTGACCCCGTACGACACCCCGTAGAGCGTGCCGTTCGAGGGGTCGACGGCGAGGTCCGAAAGGTTGCCGTCCACCGCGATCGTCCCCAACAGCGCGTGGGTGCTCGCATTGTACTCGAGGAGCTGGTCGACGATCGTCCCGTTCGGGTACGCCTGCGTCGCCGCGAACATCGCGCGCGCCGCCGCGTCGTAGACGATCGGGGCGGCAGTCCCCGGGAACGTCCAACTGACGTTGCCATCGTACGCCCCGGTCGACGCGTTGTAGAGCGTGATGTTGGAGGGGTACTGGTTCTCGACCCAGACGTTCCCGTCGAGCGGGTCGTACGCCAGGTCCACCGGATACCCGGGTGCGATCGACCAGATCGGGGAGTCGTTCGACGTATTGATCGCCGCGACCCTCGGAACGTACCCGCTGTAGTACCCGTAGGTGCTGCCACTGTAGAAGAGGCGGTGACCGGCCGGGTCCATCGAGATGTCGTTCTCGTACTGGGAGGTGCCGATGCTGGCCCGCCACGTCCCGTTGTTGGCGTCGTACTTCGAGATGTCCGACGTGCAGTACGTACCCCCGCATCCCTGCCAGACCCAGAGCGCGTCGGACGACGGGTCGTAGCCGAGGACGGCGCCGTCGTAGGAGGACGGGGACGTCAGGTTCGGGCCGAGGGTGTCGTTCGTGGCGTAAATCTCGCCGACCTCGCCGGCGGACACCCCCTCGGTGAGCACGGTCCCATCGACCGAGTCGTAGACCAGGGAACTCGTCCGGAACTCGCGCACGATCGGCAGCGCCGTCGCGCTCGAGACGTTCTCGATCCAGTAGTTGGGTCCCAGCACGTCGCCCGCGTACAGCCGGTCGTTCGACGGGTCGAAGGCGGCGGCGCTCGCCTGGAGGCTGACCGGCTGCGCGCGGCCCACCACCTGGGTCGACGCGTTCAATTGGACCACCTGACAGGAGTAACCGACGGTCGTAGCGAACACCGAGCGGTCGGCGGGGTCGTACGCCACCGCGCCGCCGACATCGCCGATCGAGACGAAGACGGCGGTCGGCCGCCCGGTGCTCGAGGCGTTGACAACCGACAGAAGCTGGGAGTTCGTCGCGCCGACCTCCACGGTGTCGTTCAGTGGGTCCCAGGCGAGGAACGCCGGGCCCGAACGGACGGGCGTCGTGTAGCGCTCCCGGTCGTTCGAGACGTTGACCGCCGCGACGACGGATGCCGCGCCGTCGACGAACAGGCGCTGGTCGGTCGGGTCGAGCACGATGTCGAACAGGCCCGAGGTGTTCCGCAGGGGGATCGTCGTGCGGACGGTCCCGTTCGTCGCGTTGATCTCGGTGATCGTGGCGTTGCCGCTGTCGGCCACGTACACCTCGCCGTTCGCCGCATCGACCGCCAGGTTCTGCGGCCCGACCCCTCCGGGAATGTACCCCACCACCGCCGAGGTGCTGCCGTTGAGGACCTCCACGCGATTCGACGAGGTTCCCGCGACGTAGACCCGGTCGTTCCCCGGATCGTAGGCGATGCCACTGAGCTCCGGGCCGCCGCCCACGGTTCGGACGATCGTGCCGGTGGAGTCGTTCACGACCGACACATAGTCCCCCGCGCAGCCCGCTCCGCAGGACCAGGCGTACTGGGAGTGGGTCACGTAGTCGAGGCCGTCGGTCGTGTCGACCGCGACCTCATACGGGTTGAGCGCAGAGCCCGCGGCCGGGGAGGGGCCGCCCGTCTCCCCGAAGTACGTCCATCGGACGAACGAGTCCGACGTCGTGTTGTACCACGCCATCGAACCCGAGCCGAGCACGAGAAGGTCCCCGGAGAGCGGGTCGTACGTCACGAACGCCGGACCGTAGTACGAGGAGCCGAGCTCGTCGGGAACCGGGGCGCCGGGCGGCGCGGTGGCTCCGGTCAGCAGGTCGAATTGGCGCGACTCGTAGGCGGGGGCGACGAGGGCCGGCGCCGCGAAGGGGGAAGGGCGGATCATCGGGGGATGGGTCGCGAAGCCCGCCGGGCCCGGCCGCGACGGTGGGCCGTCTCCCCGAGCCGCGCCGGACGCGCCCGGGAGGCCCGCGAACCCGGACAGGAGCAACGTCACCATCAGGCCGAGGACGAGGAGCCGGGTCGCGGAACGCCCGGACCGCGTCGACCCACGCTTCGCCATCCGCCTTCACCCCGCCGAGGAAGGGTCGTCCCCGTCGCTGGCCGGACCGAGTCCGGCCGCGCCCTCGGACGGCGGCGTCTCCCCCACAGTAGCCTCCGACGGCTCTTCGACCGGCGGGGGCGGGCTCGGCGTCCCGCCCCCACGACGGCGCCGGGCGAGTCCGAGGAGGAGGAGCGCCGCCAGCCCGACGACGACGCCCAGTGCCGAGTACGCGAGGAGCGGGCCGAGCGGGGTCCCCGGCGCGGGCGGCGAGCTCGGCAGGGACGGCGCGGCTGGGGCGACCACGGCGTACGCGGCCGTGGCGTTGCTCGAGCGGCCCAAGGCATCGGTGACGGAGACCGTCACCTGGCCGGACCCGGTGGCGGAGGGGGTGCAGGTGAGCGCGCTGGCGTCGGAGCTCTCGCACCCCGTCGGGAGGCCCGAATACACGAACCGGAGCGGCGCGACCCCATCCCCCACGCTGGCAATCAGCGAGAGATTCTCCCCCAGCACGACCGCGGCCGGGGTCGCGACGAGTCCGAGGAGCCTCGGGGCCGGCACGGTCGACACCGGCACGAAGGAGACGTTCGTCGTCCCGGACGCCGAGTTCGCCGTGAAGGTCCCGTTCGCGGGGGTCGGCGCCCAGCCGGCCGGCCCGCCCACCTTGAACGAGTACGACCCGGTCGCCGTCCAGGCGGTGAGGAGGGCCGCGGCGCTCCCCAGGGTGGTCCCCGGATGGAACGTCACCGACCAGTCCGCGCCGGAGGGGAGTCCTGTCTCACGGAAGCTGTGGGCGTAGAGGACCGGCGTGAATTCGAGGGTATCGGTGGCGTTCGCGCCGGCGACGATGAACCCCCCCGCAGGGGTCGACCAGCCGCCGGCCGGCACCGAGGCGGATACGAGGTAACTGCCATTCGCGAACGGCAGCCGTACCGCGGGGGAGCTGAGAACGACCGGAACACGGTTCGTGACGACCAATCGCCAAGCGGTGCCTGCGGGCAGACCGGACTCGGAGATCACGACCGAGTAGGTCGCTTCGGCGAACTGGGCCGTCACATCGACCGCGCTCCCGGCCACCGTCACCCGCTGGGACGGGGCGTTCCACCCCGGAGCGCTGGTTCCGAAGCTGATCGTGTAGGCCCCGTTCGGCACGGCGATCGTCGTCCCTCCCGGGCCGGGGAACGCGAACTCGCCTCGGCCGCTCACGTTCGCCCACCACCCGGTCGCGGCCGGCAGCCCGGATTCGGCGAGGGTCATCGTGGCGCTCGCAAACCGCAACCGGACCGTCACGGGAGTTCCCAGGACCTGGAAACTCACCCGGGCCGGGCCGAACCCGGCCGAGGTCGCGGCCGCGAAGTACGTTCCGTTCGGAAGCGGCATCGAGAGGATCGTCCCGTTCGAGATGAACGACGGAGAACCGGTGACGTTGAGGTGCCAAACGGCGTTCGGCGGGAGGCCGGACACCTCGAATTCGACGGAGAACGCGGGCTGGACCCACACGGTCGCCGAGACCGTCGCCGGCGGGGCGCCGGGGTACGTGACGGTCGAGTGGACCTCGTACCGGCCGCTGGTCTGCGGATTGCAGACGAGGGAGGACGCGTTCCGAGAAAGGCAACCGGGGGGAAGTCCCGAGTATTGGTACGAGAGATTCCCTGGCCCGCCGACGGAGATCGTGGTGAGCCGCAGAGACCCGTACGTGGCCGCGCGCTCCGGGGACGCGAGGAGGGCGAGATTCGACACCAGCGACGGCGCGGTCGTGTTCACCTCGTACAACGCCCCGGTCTCCGGGTCCCCGGCGAGCAGACCCCCCTCGGGCGTCCACACCCCGGTATCCGTATCGAGCCCTGCCGGGACCCTCGACGTGGCGAGGGTCGTGCCGTTGACCACGGTGATGTCCGAGGTCTCGTTCAGGAGGAAGGCCGTCCCGGTCGATCTGTCGAACGCGAAGCCGTTCGTGAAGTTGACCGGCACCGAGCCGGTCACGTTGTTCTGGCTGACGTTCACGACCGTGGTGTTCGAGTTCGCGTAATTCCCGACGAACAGTAGATTCTCCTTCGCGTCGTAGCCGATCGGCACCGGCGCCCCGCCGATGTGGACCGAACCGGAGACGGTGTCTGAGCTCGCATTGACGACCGTGAGGTTGTGCGAGTTCCAGTTCGTCGCGTAGACGCTGTGGTCGGACGGTACGTAGGCGATTCCGGTCGTCTGGTTCCCCGCCGGAATGACCGTGACCTGAGTCCGGTTCGCCGCGTCGAACACGCGGATATCGTCCCCGAAATAGTCGGCGACGTAGATGCGGTCGTCGACCGGGTCGTAGGCGATCCCCCACGGAGTGCTGCCGTCGGAAAGGAGCGCGACCTCCGAGCCGTTGGTCCCATTCAGGACCTCGACCCCGGCCGTCCCGGTGAAGCCCCCGAGCGTGACCCACAGATCGCCGCTTGCATTGTCGTAGGCGATCCCGTACGGGTCGCCCGCGAGGGCCGACCTTCCGACGATGTGAAGCGTCCCGGGGTCCACGAAGTACAAGCCGTTTCCGGCGGAGTCGGCGACGACGTCGCAGCCGCACGCCCCATCGTAGGTCATCGCGGCCGGGCTCGGCAGGCTGGCGACGCTGGTCGCGTTCGTGAGATTGGAGGGGTCGGCGATGTCGAGAGTGCCGGAATAGTCGGTCGGCACGTAGATCTGCTCGAGGGGCCCGGCGGCGGCCGGCCACCATTGGGTGTACAGGTACGCGTTCTCATGCGGAAGGCCGATGGAACCGACGAGCGAATTGTTCGCCGGGTCGAACGCGTACAGCCGGGAGCGGGACGCATCGGCGACGAACAGGTCGCCGGTGTTCGGGTCGTACACCCCGTTGCTGAGGTACGCCCCAAACCCGGTCGACCCCACGACGGTATTGTTCGAGCCGGCGATCTCCACGAGGTACGACCAGAACCCGTAGAGGCCCGCGCCGACGTAGACGTTCCCGCTGACCGGATCAACGGTCAGCCCATAGGAAAAACAACAGTAGCTGCTCGTGAGGGAGACGTTCGCCACGAACGCCATGGTCTGACCGTTCAGGACCTCGACCTCCTCGTTCTCGTAGTAATCGAGGTAGACGTTGCCGTTCTTCGGGTCGTAGACTCCACTCAGGATGTCGTTGAAGCCCCCCCCGACGTGGATGTTGGCGACGACCGAATCGCTGGTGAGGTTCACGACCTCGAGCGAGCTCGCGAACTGGTTCGTGACCCACACGTCGTTCGTGGTCGGGTCGTAGGCGAACGTCCCGTCCGACCCGGACGAGGCGTTCCCGACGCTCACGGTGGTCACGATCGTGTCGGTCGTGGGGTCGAGAACCGCGACCGATCCGGACGAATCCAGGACGAGGTCTCCGTTGGACGGCAGCACGAACAGATTCCCGACCGACGTGTGGGCGTTGAGCTCCCCGACGATGATGCCCCGGCTCGGGTCGACCTCCCAGAGGGTGGAGCTGGAATCGGAAGCGTACGTGAGGCCGGTCCCGGGGTCGTAGGCGGCGTACAGGGGGTCCCGAGGGGGGGTCGTCGCCACGTCGCCCCGGAGCAACGAATCGTTCCCGAGGAACAAGGTATACTGGGTGGCCAGCGCGCCCGCCGCCGGGCGAACGCCCACGCTCGTTCCGTGCATTCCGGCGACGACGGCCGCTCCGATCGGCCCCAGGGGAGCCGGGGCGGCCGGTTCCGGGGCCGCCCGTCCAGGAGCCGGAAGTACGAGGGCGGAGGAGCCGAGCAGGAGCAAGACGGCGAAGGCCGGGCCCACGAGACCGGAGCGCCGCGGCCGGTCGGCCGACCTCACGGCGCCGGCACACGCCACGACGGTCATAACGACCCGGGAGGCCGCCGGCGCCTCGGCGACGCGATGTCGCGACCCCGACCCGGAACGCGACGGCTCGCACCCCGGCCGGAGCGCTTCGCGCCCCCGTCGGCCGGGGCCGCGACATTTATCCTCCGGGGTCGATGCCCGAGCGATGCCCCGCCTGCGGCGCGTGACGACCGCAGGGCGGCGATCGTTCGAGTACGTCTCTCGCGGCCACGGCCCCGCCACCCTCCTCGTGCACCCGGGTGGGCCCGGATACACCTACCACTACCTGCGACCGCTCCTCGGCCTCGCCACGAGCCACCTCCGGGTCATCCTGTTCAATCCCCGGGGGGTCGGCGGGAGCTGGGGTCCGAGGCAAAGCGACGACTACACCGTCCAGAACCAGGCGCACGATGTGGAGGCGCTCCGGCGAGCGCTCGACATCGACGAGCTCCACCTGCTCGGGTTCTCGGCCGGAGGGTTTGCCGCCCTCGAGTACGCCCACCGGTACCAGTCGAAGCTCGTCTCCGTGCTGCTGTGCGCGACCGCGGGTAGCGCGGAGGAGATCCGCCAGGCGAACCGGATGATGCTGGGCGCGGCCTCGCCGTCCCAGCGCCGACGGGTCGCCCAGCTCACGAAGGAGAAGGCGTTCGACACCGAGGAGTACCAGGAGCTCAGCCAGGAGATCGCCCGGCCGTTCTCCTCGCGATTCCTGACCTCGGTCCCGAAGGACCTGAAGGCGTCGAAGGTCAGCAAGAAGGTCTACCGGGCGATGATGACGCGGACCGGCGACGAGTTCGTCGTCGACGGCACGCTCGCGCGTTGGGACGGCCGCCGATACTACTCGAAGATCGAGATCCCGACGCTCGTCCTCGTCGGACGCTACGATTCCTTCCTCGAACCGTCCCGCGAGATGGCCGACCGGATCGTCCCGGCGCACCTCCGGGTGCTCCCCCAGAGCAGCCACCTGGCGCACCTCGAGCAGCCCCGGCTGTTCCTGAACGCGATCCGCGAGTTCCTGCTCGACGTCACCGGCGACTGAGCCGCCCCACCGCCCGGTTAGGGCAGCGACTCCGACCCGTCCGCCAGGGGGGCCCGGACCCCGAACTGCCGGCGGGCGTACCACTCGGACGTGACGTTGCCGAAGATGATCGAGACGAACGCGACCCCGAGGGTCGCGGCGACGATGGTGTCGACCGTCGTTCGGGCGAGCGGCGGAGAGCTGGTCAGGAGCGAGAGGGCGAGGACGATCGGGATCGCGCCGCGGATCCCGGCGAGCGCGATGACGTTGTACCACGAGTTCGGGAGAACGGCGGACGGCCCCCCGGCGAGGCGCGCGATCGGCCGGTGGGCGTACGTGAAGATCGCCCGGCCGGCCAATAGGACCCCGAAGACCACGGCGATCACGACCAGAAAGCCGCCGAGGTTGGCGATCGCGAAGAGGAGGCCCATCGTCAGGAAGATGATCGAGTTCGCCATGTACACGATGACCTTCCAGAACGTCGCGAGCGTCTGGCGGGCGGCCGGTCGGAGCGCTTTCGGCACGGCGAAGTTTCCGATCGCGATCCCCGCGATCGCCGCGGCGACGATCCCCGAGCCCCCCAGCCCCACGGCGAGGAGGTACGAGCCGTAGGCGGCCACGACCGAGAGCGCGGTCTCGGCGGTCGCGTCCTCGAGCTGGTGGGAGAGGAAGTACACCCCGCCCGCGACGAGGGCGCCGACGCCGATCCCGACCAGCGTCAGCTTCAGGAAGTCGACCGCCGCGCGGCCGGGGCTCGCGGTTCCGCTGACGATCAGCTGCAGGACGACGAGGAAGACGATGATCCCGACGGCGTCGTTCAGCAACGACTCGCTCTCGACGATCGTCGAGAGCTCATTCGGCACGTCGAGGCGGCGGAACAGGTCGATGACGGCCACCGGGTCGGTCGGCGAAAGGATCGCGGCGAGCAGGAGCGCCGCCAAGATCGGGATCGCGAACAGGTAGGCGACGAGCAGCCCGGTGAACACCGTGGTGAACAGCACCCCCCCGACGACCAGGAACGAGATGAGTCCGAGACGACCCCGGAGCAACCGGTAGTCGATGTGGATCGCCGCCTCGAAGACGATCGGTGGCAGCAGGATGTCGAAGAAGAACGGGGGGGTCAGGAGCGCGGCGAGGCTCGGCGGCAGGCTGGAGTACCCGAACCGGACGACGACGAGGCCGAGGAGGAAGCCGAGCCCGACGAGGGCGATCGTGTATGGGAACCGCAGCCGCCCGGCGACGACGACGACCAGGACGGCGAGGACGATGAGGATGAGGAACGGGACGAGGTCGAACATGGCGCGTCTCCGGAGAACCTCACGCGCAGACCCGCATCATAATGCCCCGGCTCGCCGGGAAAACCCCGCCGTCCCCGGGCCCCCCTCGCCGCGCACCGGGCTTTCCGGGGAGCGGAGCGCCGGCCGACTATCGGCCCTGGTCCGCGCCGAACCATTTGTGGAACCGGCGGATGTTCTCGTTCGAGCCGATCACGAGGATCGCGTCGCCCGGCCGGAAGGTGGTCGTCGGCGGCGGGTTGAGGGTCGTCTGGAAGTCGCCGGTCGCGTCGGCCCGCGCGATCCCGACGACGAGGCAGTCGGTGTGCTTGCGCACGATCGACTCCGCCTCGAGGAGCCCCTGGGTGGATATCGGCGTGCGGTCCGTGAGGACGTACTCCTGCAGGTCCGCCCCGTAGGAACCCACCGTGAGGTCCTCAATCGCGTTCGCGACATCCGGCCGGAACGCCGCGTTGGCGCACAGGCGGCCCCCGAGGTCGCCGGGCGAGCCGACGTACGTCACCCCCGCGGCGCGGAGGGTCTCCTTCAATTCGGGCCGCATCACGGAGACGACAATTCGGATCGTCTTCGAGAGCGCCCGGAGGTTGAGCGCCGCGATCAGGTTCTCGGCATCGTCGCCGGTCGCGACGATCACGCTGTGGGCGGCCTCGACGTTCACGCGCTTCAGGATCTCCGTGTCGGCCGGCGGTCCGTACGTGACGAACAGTCGGTCCTCCTTGGCGAGCGAGCGGATGTTCGCGACCTGGTCGGCGCTCTCCGCCACGACCGCGACCTTCTGCTCCTCCCCGAGGAGCTCGTGGACCGCGGCGTTGCCGACGGGGCCATAGCCGAGGACGACCACGTGGCCGGTGAGGTCGGTACCGAGCGTCCCGAGCAGGCGGCGCTGGCTCTCCTCGGTCACGGTGGTCGTGATGACGCTGATGAGATAACCGAGCAGGAACAGCTGCGACGACGCGACGAGGATGGTGAATCCCCGGGCGGCCGGATTCGTCGGGGTGATGTCGCCGTAGCCGATCGTCGAGAGGGTGACGATCGCCCAGTAGAACGAGTTGAACACCGAGATGCCGTTCCCCTCGAAGTGGTAGAACCCGAGGGCGGCGAACACCCAGACCCCCCCGAATAGGGCGAGGAACTTCCAGAGCCGGCCGACGAGGTCGAGGAGCAACCGTCGGCGCCGGCCGGGCACGAGACGGAAGAATCCTGCGAGCAGGGTAAGCCTTTCCCCGGTCCCCGCCGAGGATCGGCCGCTCGAACCGAGAATCGTCCGTTCGACCCGAGCAGGTCGATCCGTTCGGGGCGGCTCCGGCCGTCGAGGGGTCGAGAGCCTCGGGAAGGCGAGTCGGTCGTAATCACTCGCGGCCGGAGGACCCGGCCAACGGCTGGGCGAGGTGAGTGGGCAGCCCATCGATGCTCGTCCGGTTCTTCTCCGCCCGATACGTCGCGAGGCCGTCGGCGCCCTTGGCGACGGCCCAGCGCTCGAGCAAGGGTCGTTCCCCCTCGAGCCGCATTCGGGGAACCCCGTATCCGCACGAGGTCTGGACGCGTTCGATCCGGAGCGTGATGATCTGACGAGACCCCTCGAACTCCCCGAACCCGGCCCGAAGCTCGGCCCAGCGCGCCGTTCCGGGAAGGTGGACGGAGCCGGTCCCGTAGAGGCGGAGGATGCGCGGTCGTTCACCGAACGAGCAGACCATGATCGTCATCCGCCCGTTTTCCCGGATGTGGGCGCTCGTCTCGTTCCCGGAGCCCGTGAGGTCCAGGTACGCGCATTCGGAAGGCGCGAGGACCCGAAGGGTGTCGAGTCCCTTCGGCGAGACGTTCACGTGCCCCCGGGCCCCCAGAGGGGCGGTCCCGACGAAGAAGACCGGCTGGCTCAGCAAGAATTCGCGAAGCTCGTCCGTGAGCTCGGGGAGGACCTCGCCCATGCCTGACGGAGGACGCCTCCCTCTAAGACTCGACCGGGGGGAATCCGAGAGCGGAACGCCTCCGGTCGAGGTTCCGCGACATCCCGGGCGGCGGCCCGGCCGGCCCCGGATCCGAGTCGAGGGGGCCGAAAGTCGGCTCGGAATCTCACGCGGGAGCCCCTCCGACCGCCCGATAGGCTAGGGGCGAGGCGCTAAACGCCCCGTTGGCTCGCCAATTCCGCAATGGGCGACATCGCGAGTATCCGAGCCAACCAGAATGCGACCTTCTCTGCGGAGATCACGGCGATCTCCCCTCCTCGCGAGGTCACCACCTCCCGCGGCACGTCCTCGGTGGCGGACGCCACGTTGAAGGACGCCACCGGCACGACGACGCTGACCCTGTGGGGCGAGGACATCACGAAGTACAAGGTCGGGTCCAAGATCCAGATCACCGACGGCTGGGTCAAGGACTTCAAGGGGAAGCTCCAGGTCTCCCTCGGCCGGTCCGGAAAGATCACCGTCCTTCCGTAGACGATCGAACGACCCCGCTGGGGTCAGGTCGACAGCCCGGTGCTCCGATGGCGAGCCGATCGGCGGCCGACGGGCCCGTACGACAGGGCCCGCGGGCTATCCGTAGCCCCGAAAGACCTCGTGGGTGACCCGGTCCGCCGGCACCCCTCGCCCCGCGAGGGCGCGGAACGACTCCTGCACCATCGCGCCCGTGCCGCACAGGTAGTACATCGGATTCTCGAGGTCCTGGGAGACCTCGGCCAACAGGTCCGCATCGATCCGTCCTCGTCGCCCGCTCCAGGAAGAATCCGCGGGCTCGCGAGTGAGCGTGTGCACGAGCCCGAACCGGCGGTTCCGCCGCGCCAGGTCGTCGAGCTCGGAGCGGTAGGCGATCTCCTCCTCGTTGCGGTTCGAGTAGAGGAGCCGCACCTCGATCGGGAGCTCGCGGTCGGTCGCGTACTCCGCCATGCCCTTCAAGGGCGTGATCCCGATCCCCCCGGCGACGAAGACGGCCGGAGAGCGCTCTTCGAGGAGGAAGTGGCCGTAGGCGCCGTCGACCTCGGCCTCGTCGCCGGGTCGGAGGGCCGCGAAGGCGGTCTTCCAAGGGGAGTCGGAGACGCGGGCCCCGAATTCGAGGTACGGCTTGGTCGGGGAGCAAGCGAGCGACATCGGGTACTCGATCGAGCCCTCCGAGGTGGGGAACTCCAACCCGCAGAACTGGACGGGGGCGAACTGGAAGCCCGGCGGCTTCTCGAACTTGACGTCGTGGATGGTCGGGGTCACCCGAGTCGACTCGACTACGCGAACGCGAGCGATGACGGAAGGTCCCCCTCGGGCTCAGCTCCCTCCCCAATATGATGACTCAGTGACGGCCGCGTCACTCCCCACCCAGACGAGACGCGGCATGCCGCGGTACGACGCGGCTGGGAACGTGGGCACGAGGACGGAATTCTTGAAAGGACCGCTCCGCCCTATCGCCCCCGAAGAGAGCGCCCGCGGCCCGTCCGTTATGAGGTCCACCGGCTCAGAGGATTCGGGATCGGCGGGCCGCGTGGCGCGAAGACTCGTCGCGAACATGCTCAGCACGCTGGACGGCGTCGTGCGGTTCGAGGCGGTCCACGACGCGATCTTCGGCGTTCACGACGAACAGGTCGAGGCGGAGTTCGCCTCGAAGATTGCCGAGGAGGATGCGATGCTGCTGGGACGGAAGACCTACGAAGAATGGCTTCCGTTTTGGCCGAACTCGGATATCGAGCCTTTTGCCAGTCACATCAACCGGGTTCCCAAGTACGTGGTGTCTCGGACCCTGAACTCGGTCACCTGGCCCGGCCCGGGCCAGGCCCATCTGCTCCGGGGCGACCTTCGCGACGAGGTCCAGGTCTTGAAGCAGCAGCCCGGCGGGACCATCGGTGTCCACGGGAGCCCGACGCTCGTCGGGTCGCTGATCCAGGCGGACCTGCTGGACCTTCTGCGACTCGCGATCTACCCCGTCGTGGCCGGTAGGGGCGCGCGGCTGTTCGGGGAAGGGTTCCCGGCCGAGCGGTTTCGATTGGTCGACTCGTTCTCCGGCCCGAGCGGGATCGCGGTCCTTACCTACCAACCGCTCGGACGGCTGGAGCGGACGGAAGCCGGCGACATCCCCCGGAACGCCGGATAAGGCCGTGCGGAGCGCGTCGGCCGGCCTGTGAGCCGGTTCCTGGGCACGTCGCGGAGTTTCTGAATCCGGTCCCGTTTCCGGGTCAAGCCGTCGGCATTCGGGGTCCCCGCGAGGCCGTTCCCGGACACCGGACTTATGTCGTCCCCTCGGTTTTCTCGCACATGCCCGAACGGGGCCACCGGTTCTACGGGACCACAACGGTGCGTGTCTCCCTCGTGATTCAGGCCCCGACGCGCTACGTGTACGATTGGTGCACGGACTACCGGAGCGACGACGGACGATTCTCGAACCGGCGTCCCCGCCCGAGCTTCCGTGTGACTCGAGTTTCGCCCCGCCGCGTGGTCCGGATTCGCGTTTCCCGAGGGTCCGGTCGCGATCCCGCGCTCACGGTCGAACTGATTCGTCTCAACCCTCCACGCTCCTGGCACCAGGACCAGCTCGACGAGAACGACCAGCAGTCCGTGGACTACCGGGTCAGGGCCGTCGGCCGCGCACGGACGCGACTTCAGCTGTTGAGCACCGAACGCTGGCTCACCCCGGACTTTCCGACTCGCGAGGCCCTCCGCGCGCAGATTGCGGGGACGTGGGCCCGATTTGCCGCGGCCATCGAGGCGGACTATCGGGCCGGACGCTCCGCCCGGGGCCGGTGAACCCTCCTCGGCAGAACGATCGCGCGTCGTCCGAGTTACACGCACCGTTCCGCAATCCCGACCGGCTTAGCCCATAAACGCCACCCTGCACAAGACCGGGAGCGCGGGACATTCAGCCCGACCCAGAAACGAGTTCTCGGGCCAAGCCAAACGAGACGGCTTTGCACGGAAAGTGGTCCTGAAGTAGGAGTTTCGGTGCACGGCCGCCCGTTCTTGTTCAGGGCCTCTGTCGGCAACCCGCTCTGCTCGTAGCACTTCGGAGGGGCCTGGTCGACTAACG
>DAIQBL010000006.1:37660-38617 GCA_036781185.1 Thermoplasmatota archaeon
GATGTTGGCCCCCCTCTCCTAGTCCAGCTCGATAGTAGCTCTCTATCGTCCTTTCTGTGGAAGCGGTCGACGGACGGCGGCGCCGCGAGCGGGCGGCCATCGTGCCTTCGGTCGTCCGAGCTGTTTTGCCATGTGCATGGAGCGCACGACGAAGCCTTCACGTCGATACAGGCGGGACGCGCTGCGATTCGGCTCGAACACCCCGAGGGTCATTTGGTCGCATCCCATCCTCCGAAACCGACGTTCCACCTCCCGAAGCAGCCGGGTCCCGATTCCATTCCCTCGCCAGTCGGAGAGAACTACTAGGTCGGAAAGGTAGCCCGTCCGTGTGGGGGCTTGCTCGCTCCGTTCGGGTTCCTTGATCCGACTGATCCACGCGACCGCGACACCGGCGGGGCGACCGTCTGCCGCTGCAACGAGGATGAAGCCCTGATCCACTCGAACGTGTCGAAGAATGAACGGGATAGCCCGGGGGCCGAACTCCGGGTTTCGAATGGACCGGTTCCATGGATCGATCTGGGCCATTCGATCCTGCAAACTAGCGAGGCAGGCGAGGAGGTGCGGCCGGTCTCGCTCCCGGTACCCTCGGATTAGGAGCCGCACGGATACCCTCGGAGCTTCTAGTCGCGTGGCTGTATGAGACTTGCCGGGGAACTCGACGCTCAAGTCATCGCCTGGGTGCCCCGGGGAGGCGAGATAGGGGCCCGAATCGTTAGGAGGGAAGGTCCCGGCGCTTTCGGACTGCACGCCCTTCCCGGATCGACCGGGAGCCTGCCATCGCCGAGCTTTCCAATCTTCATCTTAAGGGGGCGGACTCTCGGTCGCCGGCCAGGACGGGGCCTTCTGTGCGCGGTTGGTCATTCTTGTGCGGGGGCGTTTTTCCGGGCAAAGCCACACGAGACGGCTTTGCCCGAGAACGGTTTTTCGGGCGGGAGTTTTCGGGCAGCCGAACACGTT